>NZ_JBFRFC010000021.1:0-50258 GCF_052114625.1 Stenotrophomonas sp. 2YAF26
AGAGCCGGCTGCTGTTGGCGCTGCGACGCTGCCGGCCAGCGGCCGGCACTACCTGCGTGGATGCACAGCGTGCCAGTGTCCGCCGGGCATGGCTCGGCACAAACGCCGCGCGTCATCCGCCGACGATGCGCCCGTCCACCACGCGCGCCWCCTGCTGGCCGAACACCGCCACATCCTGATTTGAACCGTCCYTCGGGTAGAGCCGGCCGCTGGCCGGCTGCTSTTSGCRCTACGACGCTGCCGGCCAGCGGCCGGCACTACCYGCGTGGATACACGGCGCGCCAGGATATGGCCCGGCAYGACCGCCGCGCGTCATCCGCCGACGATGCGCCCGTCCACCACSCGCGCYACCTGCTGGCCGAACACCGCCACATCCTGCGGGTCGTGGCTGATCAGCAGCAGTGGAATACCGGTTTCATCCAGCACGGCTTCCAGCTCCTGGCGAAGGTGCTGGCGCAGGTCGTGGTCGAGCGCTGCGAACGGTTCGTCCAGCAGCAACGCCTGTGGCCGGGTCACCAGTGCACGCGCCAACGCCGTGCGCTGGCGCTGTCCGCCGGATACCTGCGACGGCAGCAGATCCGCCACGTGCTCGATCCGGAATGCCTGCAGCCACTGCTCCACTGCCTCGATACGGGTGCCGCGCGGTGGATTCAACCAGCCCCGCTGCAGCCCGAACGCCACGTTCTGGCGCACGCTCAGGTGCGGAAACAGCGCGTAGTCCTGGAACACGTAACCCAGTCGACGACGCTGCGGTGGCAGATCGACCCCCGCTCCCGCATCGAACAGTGTCTGCCCGTGCAGGCGCACATGCCCATGCTCCGGGCGCAGCAGGCCGGCCACCGCTTTCAGCGTCAGGCTCTTGCCGGCACCGGAAGGCCCGAACAGCACCACCTGCCGCTGCGTGCACTGCAGTGCAACGTCCAGCTCGAACGTCTGGCCGGACGCCTGCAATCGCCGCTGCACCTTTAGGTCAAGCCACATCGCGCAGCTCCCGACGGCGCCCGCCCACCAGCCGCGCGGCCAGCAGCAGGATCACGATGCACACGACCGACGTCAGGATCACCAGCGCATTGGCCCTGCCATCCTGCCCCGCCTGCACCGCTTCATAGATGGCGATCGACAAAGTCTGCGTGCGGCCCGGAATGCTGCCGGCCACCATCAGCGTGGCGCCGAACTCACCCATCGCCCGTGCGAACGCCAGCAGCAGGCCCGCCAGAATCCCGCGCCATGCCAGCGGCAGGGTGATGCGGAAGAACACCGCCGCTTCGGACACGCCCAGCGTGCGCGCGGCCTGCTCCAACTGACCGTCCACTTCCTCGAATGCAGCGCGTGCTGGCTTGAACACCAGCGGAAACGACGCCACCGCAGCAGCGATCACCGCCGCCTGCCAGGTAAACACCAGATTGATGCCGAACCACGACTGCAACCAGGCGCCGATCGGGCCATTGCGCCCGATCAGCACCAGCAGGTAATAGCCCAGCACCGTCGGCGGCAGCACCATCGGCAGGGTCAGTATCGAATCCAGCAGTTCCCGACCGGGAAAGCGCCGTCGCGCCAACAGCGCGCCAAGCGCCACGCCGGCAACAAGATTGATCGCCGTGGCCCAGCCGGCCACCTTCAACGACAATCCCAGTGCGCTCCAGTCCAGGTCCATCCGTCAGGGCTTGCCGAACCCGTGCTTGTGCAGGATCGTCTGGCCCTGCGCCGAGCGCACGAACGCCGCGAAGCGCCTGGCTTCCACCGGCTGCGTGCTGGCCTGCACCACCGCCAGCGGATAGGTGATGCGTCCGGCAACCGGAACCTCGAACGCGCGCCGCACGCGATCAGGCATTGCCTGCGCGTCGGTGGCGTAGACAAAGCCCGCATCCACCTCGCCCCGCGCAACGTAATCCAGCGACTGCCGCACGTTCTGCGTACTGATCACCTTGCCCTGCACGGCCGGCCACAGCTTGGCGGCCTGCAACGCCCCCTGCGCGTAGCGGCCCACCGGTACGCTGTCCGGGTTGCCCAGTGCGATGCGCTGCACGCCGGCACCCGCCAGATCGGCCAGTGCGCGCGGCGGCGCCTTCGCCCGCGGTGGCACGACCACCCACAACGCGTTCACCGCGAAGACCTCGCGCGTACCCGCCACCAGCAGCTTCTGCTGCGCGGCCTGATCCATCGTTGCCTCATCGGCCGAAGCGAACACATCCACCGGTGCGCCGCGCGCGATCTGCTGCAGCAGTACGCCGGAAGCGGCAAAGTTGAAGTCGACCCTGCTGCCCGGGTTCGCCTTCTCATAGGCTGCGCCCAGCTCGCGGAAGCTCTCGGTAAGGCTGGATGCCGCCGACACGGTGAGGTTGCCAGCCCACGCAGGCAACGTGGCCAGAAGACCCAGAAATACCAGTACCCATCGCTTCATCGTCGGCTCCCTGGCAAGGTTCAATCGGGTTCGTTTTCATCGGCCACGGCCAGTGCCGCCAGCCGGTCAGGTTGCAGCAGCAGGATTTCGCGCTGCTTCACCGCAATCACGCCATCATCGCTCAACCGCCGCAGCACGCGACTGGCCGTCTCCGGCGCCATCCGCAGATAATTGGCGATCTCGGTGCGGGCCATGGTCAGGTTGAAGCGGGTCGCGGAAAAACCACGCCGCGCGTAACGCGCCGACATATCCAGCAGGAACGCTGCCATCCGCTCCTCGGTGCGGTGATTGGCCGCCAGCGTGGCGACCTTGCCGATCTCCGCGCTGAGCAGGCTGAACAGCTTGGCCTGCAGCCCTGGCATGCGGGTGGCCAGCAGGCTCAGCTTGGGGAACGAAATGCGGCACAGGTGCACCGTATCCAGTGCCACCGCATTGCAGGGGAAGCGCGAACCGTGAATCGCATTGAGCCCGATCACCTCGCCCGGCAGAGCAAAGCCCAGCACCTGCTCGTTGCCCTGGCTGTCGTCGACGAAGGTCTTGACCATGCCTGCGCGCACAGCGGCGATGGAATCGAAGGCCTCACCCGCACGGAAGATGTAATCACCCGCATGGAACGGCCCCACGTGGTCGACCAGCACATGCAGTTCGCCCAGCGCCGTCTTGTCATAGCCCTGCGACATGCATGCATCGGAGAAGGCACAGGTGCTGCAGAAATGCAGCGCGTCGCCATCATCGGCGGCGGCAGGATTCGGCGTGGTCCGGCCGGGCCGGGCCTGTGAGGGCGGAGTTGAAGACATCGGGACAGCACTCAAGCGATGGCGGCCGCCGGCCGGAAACATGCGGCCATCATACGCCACAGCAACCGCCCTTCCTCGGCCAGGCGAAGCACGCGGCCGTCCCAGCGCGCCCAGCCCCGCGCGAGCAGCGGTGCGAGTGCAGGCAGGGTCTCGGCAAAGCATTCATCGAACGGAACATCATTGCGCCATTCGAAGGCAGCAGCATCCAGCGCATGATCGCAGGCGATGCTCTGCGCGACCTCCGCAGCCAGCCGCTCCTCCTCCGACAGGATCAGGCCAGCGGCCACGCCCACATGCCCTGCCCGCAGGCGAGCCTGCCAGCGCTCCAGGTCATCCTCCGTCCGGCAGAACACCTCGCCAATCTGGCTGCACGCCGCCAGGCCGATGCCGATGAAATCGCTGCGATCGCGGCGGGGCACGCCTGCCAGATCGCAATGACGCTGGCCGTCACCCGGGCCGTTCGGGTCCGGCAGGTCCCCGCGTTGGTAATGGTCGCCGCCGATACCCACATAGCCTGCCTCGCGCAGCAATCGCCATGCCTGCAGCCAGCGTTCCGATGAGGGATGCTCTGGCAGCGCACACGGCGCCGGCAACAGCACGCGTTCGGGCGCATCTGCCAGCACGGTCTGCAGGCGCCCGATGAATCCGGCATCCTCCGCAGCGGGCACACGCAGCTGGTAGTAGCGGGCAGTGAAGCCGGCATCGCGCGCCTGCGCCAGCACTGCCGGGCCAGGCGCATCGGCGCGGTCGATCACGTTCAGTCGCGTGCAACCCACTGCACGTAATTGTGCAGGCGACAAGCCGCTGCCGGCATCCAGCCGTGCCTCCACCTGCGGCCGGGCCACGGTGCGCAGGTACTGCGGCACTGCATCCAGCAGCTGCCCCAGCAGAACCGGCGGCAGTGCCTCGGCCAGACCCAGCTGCAGCACCATCGCCACTACCTCGCGGTCCTCGGCCAAGGCATCTGCCTGCAGGCGCAACCCGGCCAGCAATGTGTCGAGATAGCGTTCGGCCGGCACATCGGGCCCCATGCGCCCGGTCTGGAAGCCCAGCGTCAGGCCACGTGGAATCAGGTGCTCGTTGCTGGCCTGCACGGCAGTACGCCAGCCGCTTTCACCGAAGCCGGCACTGAAATGGCCGGCCGGTGGAAACAGCACATGGCGCGGCTGCCGCAGCAATGCGGCCTGCAGCGCTGTGTCCTCGCTCGCATCAACGTGGAAGCTCATGGCTGTCATCCTCGCGCGTTCCTCTTCGCGTAGCCCTGATTGAAATCAAGCGTGACGTATTGCGCTGAGGTGCCGGCCAGCGGCCGGCACTGCCATTCACGTGCCGCGTGCCCGTTCCGCGGCAGCCGCATCGATGGCCTCCGGCAGATCGGTCTCCCGAGCGATCTGCGGGAAGTGTCGACGCTCCATCCGGCGGATCGCGAAGTGCATCCACGCCAGGGCAGCGGACACCACCACGAACAGCAGCATGAAACAGCTGCTCCAGATACCCAGCGCATCGTTCAATGCACCGAACACGATCGGCAGGATGAAACCGCCGAGGCCGCCGATCATGCCCACCACGCCGCCCACCGCACCTACGTGCCGGGGGTAATACACCGGGATGTGCTTGTAGACCGCAGCCTTGCCCAGCGACATGAAGAACCCCAGCACGAACACCAGCACGGTGAACATCACCACGCCGATGGCCAGGTGGAAGTGGATCGGACCATGGATGCCCTTCACCACGTACTCGGTATCGGGATAGGCCAGCAGAAAGGTGCAGATGGCCGAGACGCTGAACGTCCAGTACATCACCCGGCGTGCGCCCATCCGGTCCGACATCCAGCCACCCACCACGCGGAACAGGCTGGCCGGAATCGAATAGCAGGCTGCCAGCATGCCGGCGGTGCCGACGTCCATGCCGTACGCCCCCACCAGGTAATGCGGCAGCCACAACGCCAGTGCCACAAAACCACCAAACACAAAGAAGTAGTACAACGAGAACCGCCACACCTGCAGGTTCCTCAGCGGAGCCATCTGCTCGGAGAACGGCACCGGCTTCACCCCGTCACGGCGGCGCTGTTCCAGCGACGGGTCTTCCTTGCTGAACAGGAAGAACAGCACGGCGGTGACCGCCAGCGCGACCGCCCAGACCTTGGCCACCATGGTCCAGCCCGCGGCCACCATTACCAAAGGCGCCAGCAGCTTGGTCACCGCCGAGCCGATGTTGCCGGCGCCGAATATGCCCAGGGCGGTGCCCTGCTTGCTGGCCGGGAAGAACCTGGACACATAGGCCACGCCCACCGAAAAGTTGCCACCGGCAATACCCACGCACAGCGCGGCGAACAGGAACTGGGGGTAGGTGTGGGCATAGGTCAGCATCCAGGTAGCCACTGCGCCGCACAGCATCACCAGCACCAGCACCTTGCGGCCGCCGAACTGGTCGGACCATATGCCGAGGAACACGCGGCTGACCGAGCCGGTCAGCACCGGGGTGGCGATCAGCAGGCCGAACTGGGTGTCGGTCAATCCCAGCTGCTCGCTGATCTGTATACCGATGATGGAAAAGATCATCCACACCGCAAAGCACACGGTGAAGGCGAATGTGCTCAGCCAGAGCGCACGCTGCTGCTGCCCGGCACTGGCGGGGGCAAGGGCCTGGTTCATGCAATCTCCTTCCTCAAGAGTGGATCAGCCGACCTCGGCTTCGGCTTCGATCTCGTCCAGTCCGCGCACCGGGTAGCGCTCCTGCAGCTCCAGCAGGTACGCCTGCACCTCGCGTTGGCGCACCTGCAGCTCCAGGTAGTCCCGGATCTGTGGCAGCACTGCGTCGAACGGCAGCGGCTGCCCCTCCTCGCGCCCATCGATGCTGACCACGTGGTAGCCCCAGCGTGATTCCACCGGGAAGCCAGCCAGGCCCTCGCGCAGGCGGAACACCTGGCGATCGAACTCCGGCGTGGTCTGCCCACGCTGCAGCCAGCCCAAGTCACCGCCGTCACTGCTGGACGGGCAGCGCGAATGGCGCAGGGCGAAGTCGGCGAACAGGTGCGGCGCTGCTTTCAGTTCATTGGCCAGACGCTCGCCCTCGGTGCGTGCGGCCAGCCGCCCGGCCACATCATCGGCCGGCGCGGCCAGCAGGATATGGCGCAGCCGTACCCGATCCGGTGAGCGGAATCGCTCCGGGTTCTGCTCGAAGTAGCGTTGGCAGTCCTCGTCGGTCGGCACGCGGTCTTCGATCGCGTCTTCCAGCAGTTGCTGGATCAGCACTTCCTCATCGCTGACCCGGCCGCCTGCCGGCGCCAGCAGGCCCAGGCGCTGCGCTTCCAACCGCAGCAGTTCACGCACCACCAGTGCGCGCGCCGCCTCGGCACGCGACTGTTCCGGGCGCAGTGCCCGATGGTGCTGCATCTCGCGGGCGATGTCGGCCTCGCTTATCGCCGTGTCCTCCACGAACAACCGGCACGGTGCCGGTTGCCCGAGCGAGCGCGGCCCCTCCCCTGCCCCGTCATGCTGGTGCTGGTGGGCCTCGGCCGGAACCGCCTGGGCGGAATCGATCACGGTGATCGGCAGGAACTTCGGCAGGTTGCCCACGGCTTACTCCCGCGGCCCGTAGCGCAGCGCCGCCTGGCGACGGCGCACCACCTGGTACGGCCGCCACAGATAGCTGACCGGAATGCTCCACACATGCACCAGCCGGGTGAAGGGCGCGATCAGGAACAGGGTCAGGCCCAGGAAGATATGCATCTTGTAGACCCAGCTGACGCCCTCGATGTAGTCAGCAGCACCGGCACGGAAGGTCACGATGTGCTGCGCCCATTCGGCCAGCTGCACCATCACCCCACCGTCCAGATGCCCGGACGATACGCGGATGCTGTACAGGCCAAGACAGAGCTGGGCGAACAGCAGCACCAGCACCAGGGTGTCACCGAAGCTACCGGTGGCGCGCACGCGGGCATTGGTCAGGCGACGCACCAGCAGGATGCTGATGCCGATGAAGCACAGCGCACCGAACACGCCGCCCACCACCATCGCCAGCATCTGCTTCTGCGAGGAGGTGATGAAGTGCTCATACACCGCGTGCGGGGTCAGCAGGCCGACCAGATGGCCGCCAAGGATGGCGAGGATACCGATGTGGAAGCAGTTGCTGCCGATCCGCATGCCCTTGTCCGACAGCATCTGGCTGGAACCGGTGCGCCAGGTGTACATGGCCTTGTCATAGCGCGCCCAGCTGCCGATCAGCAGCACCGCCACGGCAATGTACGGGTAGTACTGGAAGGCGAATTGATGCAGGTAGTAGTTCATGGCTGGACCTCACGATGCACAGGACGGGCCGGCGAGCGCGTCGGTGGCTTGCAGTCTTCAGCGGGCGCTTCGGCACCGAAACGCACCGCTTCCTCTTCCCACAACCGGTCCATCGCCTCGGCCGTATCGTCGCGGGGTTCCTCACTGGCGCGTTGCCGCAGCGCCTCCAGGTTGACCTTGCCGTCACCAGCTTCCACCAGGATCTCCAGCAGCGGCACGTGCGGCAGCTCACGCTCGGTGGCGCGCGCGGCCAGCATCCCGGCGATGTGGCCGATATGGTGCAGCCACTCGCGCGCTTCGGTCTCCGGCTGGTGGGCCAGGAACTCCAGCAGCAGCGGCAGGTAGTCCGGCAGCTCACGGGCATCCAGTTCGAAGCCGTTGCGGCGGTAGGTCTCCACCAGGTCCACCATGGCCTGGCCACGGTCACGCGATTCGCCGTGGATGTGTTCAAACAGCAGCAGGCTCATCGAGCGGCCACGGTCGAAGGTCGCCAGCCAGGCGGCCTGCGCATCCAACGGATCGCTGTCCAGCAACTGCTGTACGAAACCACGCAACTGCCTGCGCCGCGCCGGTGTCAGTGCCGCCTCATCGCACGCCGCCAGCAGTTCCTCGCCGTGCTGCCACAGTTCGTCGCGGGGGTAGTCCAGCAGCACCCCCACCAGCTTCAGTACGCTCATCACACCACCTCCTTGCGGCGGTGGTTCGGGCCGTTGTTCACCACGAAGCTGGTGCTCTTGCGCTGCCCGAACAGGTCGGCCGGGCTGTCGCCGTTGCAGCCGTTGCCGAATGTGAAACCGCAGCCGCCGCGCTCGCCGAAGGCATCGTTGGCGTACTCGCGGTGTGCGGTCGGAATCACGAAACGGTCCTCGTAGTTGGCAATGGCCAGGTAGCGGTACATCTCTTCAACCTGGGCCACGGTCAGCCCGGTCTGGTCCAGCACCGCCGTGTCTTCCACGCCGTCCACGTTCTTGGCCCGGCGCCAGGCGCGCATCGCCATCAGGCGTTCCAGCGCACGCACCACCGGCGCCTCGTCACCGGCCGTCAGCATGTTGGCCAGGTAGCGCACCGGAATGCGCAGCGAGGCCACGTCCGGCAACTCGCCGCTCATGCCGATGCGGCCACGCTCGGCGGCCGACTGGATCGGCGACAACGGTGGCACATACCAGACCATCGGCAGCGTGCGGTATTCCGGGTGCAGCGGCAGGGCCAGCTTCCAGTCGATGGCCATCTTGTAGACCGGCGACTGCTTGGCCGACTCCAGCCAGCTGTCCGGAATGCCTTCTGCACGTGCGGCAGCAATCACCGCCGGGTCATGCGGGTCCAGGAAGATGTCCAGGTGGGCCTGGTACAGATCCTTCTCGGCGGCCACCGATGCGGCTTCGGCAATGCGGTCGGCGTCGTACAGCATCACGCCCAGGTAGCGGATGCGGCCGACACAGGTTTCCGAACATACCGTCGGCTCACCCATCTCGATGCGCGGGTAGCAGAAGATGCACTTCTCCGACTTGCCGCTCTTCCAGTTGTAATAGATCTTCTTGTACGGGCACGCCGACACGCACATGCGCCAGCCACGGCACTTGTCCTGGTCGATCAGCACGATGCCGTCTTCCTCGCGCTTGTAGATCGCGCCCGACGGGCACGCCGACACGCACGCTGGGTTCAGGCAGTGCTCGCACAGGCGTGGCAGGTACATCATGAAGGTCTTTTCGAAGGCGCCGTAGATCTCCTTCTGTACTTCATTGAAGTTGTAGTCGCGCGAGCGCTTGCTGAACTCCGAGCCCAGAATCTCCTCCCAGTTCGGGCCCCACTCGATCTTCTGCATGCGCTCGCCACTGATCAGCGAGCGCGGCCGTGCGGTCGGCTGGTGCTGGCTGTCCTTGGCGGTGTGCAGGTTCTGGTAGTCGAAGTCGAACGGCTCGTAGTAATCGTCGATCTGCGGCAGGTCCGGGTTGGCGAAGATCTTGGCCAGCATCCGCCAGCGACCGCCAGCGCGTGGCACCAGCTTGCCGCTGCCGGTACGCACCCAGCCGCCGTTCCACTTCTCCTGGTTCTCCCATTCCTTCGGATAGCCGATGCCCGGCTTGGTTTCAACGTTGTTGAACCAGGCGTACTCGACACCCTCGCGCGAGGTCCAGACGTTCTTGCAGGTGATCGAGCAGGTGTGGCAGCCGATGCACTTGTCCAGGTTCAGCACCATCGCGATCTGTGCACGGACCTTCATCACACCACCTCCTTGGCCATTGCAGGAACACTTTCACCGGTCGCTCCTGCGCGTCCTGCGCCCGCGACACTCGAACTTCCCTGTTCATCGTCCAGCCAATCCACCTTGTCCATCTTGCGCACGATCACGAACTCGTCGCGGTTGGTGCCGCAGGTGCCGTAGTAGTTGAAACCGTAGGCCAGCTGCGCGTAACCGCCGATCATGTGGGTCGGCTTGAGCACGATGCGGGTCACCGAGTTGTGGATGCCGCCGCGGGTACCGGAAATCTCCGAACCCGGCACGTTGATGATGCGTTCCTGGGCGTGGTACATCATCGCCATGCCCGGCATCACGCGCTGGCTGACCACCGCACGTGCGGCGATCGCGCCGTTGACGTTGAACAGCTCGATCCAATCGTTGTCGACAATGCCGGCACTGCGCGCGTCGTCCTCGCTGATCCACACGATCGGGCCACCGCGCGACAGCGTCTGCATGATCAGGTTGTCGCTGTAGGTACTGTGGATGCCCCACTTCTGGTGCGGGGTGATCCAGTTCAGCACGATCTCCTTGTTGCCGTTCGAGCGCTGGTTGAGCAGCGGCTCGATGGTGCGGGTGTTGACCGGCGGCCGGTAGCTCATGAAGGCCTCACCGAAGTCGATCATCCACTCGTGGTCCTGGTAGAACTGCTGGCGACCGGTCACCGTGCGCCACGGAATCAGCTCGTGCACATTGGTGTAGCCGGCGTTGTAGCTGACGTTGTCGTCTTCCAGCCCGGACCAGATCGGCGAAGAGATGATCTTGCGTGGCTGCGCCTGGATGTCACGGAAGCGGATCGCCTCGTGTTCCTTGCCCACCGCCAGATGGGTGTGCTCGCGGCCGGTGAAGCCGCCCAGCGACTCCCAGGCCTTCACCGCCACATGGCCATTGGTTTCCGGGGCCAGGTGCAGGATCACTTCGGCCGCGTCGATCGCGGTCGAGATGGCCGGCCGCCCCTGGCTGACGCCCTCCTCGTGCACGGTGTGGTTCAACTTGCCGAGGAATTCCACCTCGTGCTTGGTATCCCAGTTCATGCCCTTGCCACCATTGCCGTGCTTGTCCAGCAGCGGCCCCAGCGAGGTGAACTTGCGATACAGGTTCGGGTAATCGCGTTCCACCACCGTCATCGACGGCATGGTCTGGCCGGGGATGGCCTCGCACTCGCCCTTCTTCCAGTCGGCCACGCCGAACGGCATGCCCAGCTCGTTGGGGGTGTCGTGCAGGGTAGGCACCAGCACCAGATCCTTCTCAACGCCCAGCACGCCGGGCGCCATCTCGCTCACGGTGCGCGCAACCTCCTTGAAGATGTCCCAGTCACTGCGCGATTCCCACGCCGGGTCCACCGCCTTCGACAGCGGATGGATGAACGGATGCATGTCCGAGGTATTGAGATCGTCCTTCTCGTACCAGGTGGCGGTGGGCAGCACGATGTCCGAGTACAGTGCGGTGGTGCACATGCGGAAGTCCAGCGTCACCAGCAGATCCAGCTTGCCTTCCGGCGCCTCGTCGCGCCACCTCACCTCCTCCGGCTTCACTGCGCCCATCTCGCCCAGGTCCTTGCCCTGCAGGCCGTGGCGGGTGCCCAGCAGGTGCCGCAGCATGTACTCATGGCCCTTGCCCGAAGAGCCCAGCAGGTTCGAGCGCCAGATGAACATCATCCGCGGGTGGTTCTGGATGGCATCCGGGTCGGCGAAGGCGAAGTCCAGCGAACCGTCCTTGAACTTGCCCAGTGCGTAGTCGGCAGGTGCCACGCCAGCCGCTTCGGCTTCGCGCACCAGCTGCAGTGGGTTGCGGTCCAGCTGCGGCGCACTTGGCAGCCAGCCCATGCGCACCGCGCGCAGGTTCAGGTCGGCCAGGCTGCCGCTGTACTTGCTGGCGTCGGCCAGCGGTGACAGCAGTTCGTCCACCTGCAGCTTCTCGTAACGCCACTGCCCGGTGTTGAAGTAGAAGAACGACGTACCGTTCATGTGCCGCGGCGGCTTGCTCCAGTCCAGGCCGAACGCCAGCGGCTGCCAGCCGGTCTGCGGGCGCAGCTTTTCCTGGCCCACGTAGTGCGCCCAGCCGCCGCCGGTCTGGCCCACGCAACCGCACATGATCAGCATGTTGATCAGGCCGCGGTAGTTCATGTCGTTGTGGAACCAGTGGTTCATGCCGGCACCGACGATGATCATCGAGCGGCCATGGGTCTTGTCGGCGGTACGCGCGAACTCGCGGGCGATCTCGATCACTTCCCCGCGCGACACGCCGGTGATGCGTTCCTGCCAGGCGGGCGTGCCCGGCACGTTCTCATCGAAGCTCCTGGCGACGTTGGCGCCGCCGAAACCGCGGTCCACGCCGTACTGCGCAAGCAGCAGGTCATACACCGTCGCCACCAGCGTCTGGCTGCCATCATCCAGCGCCAGGCGACGTACCGGAATGTTGCGATCCAGTACTTCCTCGGCCGGGGCGGCGGTCCAGCCGTCACTCTCGATGCCACCGAAATACGGGAAGCTGACCGCCTCGATGCCATCGTTGGCCTCGGACAGGCTCAGGCGCAGGCGCGTCGCCGCACCGTTGCTGGCCTTCTCCTCGATGTTCCAGCGCCCCTTCTCACCCCAGCGGAAACCGATCGAACCGTTCGGCACCACGATCTGGCCACTGGTCTCGTCGTAAGCGAGGGTCTTCCAGTCCGGGTTGTTGGCTTCGCCCAACCCTCCCAGCTCACTGGCACGCAGGAAACGGCCGGCCACCAGGCGGCCATCGGCGCGGCGCTCCAGGCGCACCAGCATCGGCATGTCCGAGTACTGGCGGCAGTAGTCCTGGAAGTACTGCGACGGCGAATCCACATGGAACTCGCGCAGGATCACGTGGCCGAAGGCGAACGCCAACGCGGCGTCGGTGCCCTGCTTGGGGTGCAGCCAATGATCGGTCAGCTTGGCCAGCTCGGAATAGTCCGGGCAGATCGAGACCGTCTTGGTGCCGTTGTAGCGGGCCTCGGTGAAGAAGTGCGCATCCGGCGTGCGCGTCTGCGGTACGTTCGAGCCCCAGGCGATGATGTAGCGGCTGTTGTACCAGTCGGCCGATTCGGGAACGTCGGTCTGCTCGCCCCAGATCTGCGGCGAGGCCGGCGGCAGATCGCAGTACCAGTCGTAGAAGGAAAGGCAGGCGCCGCCCAGCAGCGACAGGTAACGCGCGCCGGCGGCGTAGGACACCATCGACATCGCCGGAATCGGCGAGAATCCGACCACGCGGTCCGGCCCATACTGCTTCACGGTGTACAGGTTGGAAGCCGCGATGATCTCGTTGGCCTCTTCCCAGTTCAGCCGCACGAAACCGCCCATGCCGCGCCGGGTCTTGTACGAGCGCGCCTTTTCCTTGTCCTCCACGATGCTGGCCCAGGCATCCACCGGCCCCTGGGTCCTGCGTGCTTCGCGCCACAGGCGCAGCAGCGTGCCGCGGATCAGCGGGTACTTCAGGCGGTTGGCGCTGTACAGGTACCAGGAATAGCTGGCGCCACGCGGGCAGCCACGCGGCTCGTGGTTGGGCAAGTCCGGGCGCGTGCGCGGGTAGTCGGTCTGCTGGGTTTCCCAGGTGACCAATCCGTTCTTGACGTAGATCTTCCAGCTGCACGAACCGGTGCAGTTCACCCCGTGGGTGGAGCGCACGATCTTGTCGTACTGCCAGCGCTGCCGGTAGCTGTTCTCCCAGTCACGGCCTTCGCTCTTGGCAAACCCATGGCCATCGGCAAAGGGCTGGGGGTCACGCTTGAAGAACTGCAAGCGATCAAGAAAATAACTCATCGGGGGTCTCCCTTTGCGGACATCTGCATCGTGGCTGTGTGTGTCATCTGGCTGCGGTGCGTTTTCATGTCAGCAGGGCGTCTCAGCGCCACGCCGGTAGTACCACCACCAGGTCACGGCCAGGCAGGTGACATAGAAAACGACGAACCCGTACAGCGCCATATCGGGGCTGCCGGTCAACGTGATCGAAGAGCCATAGCTCTTGGGAATGAAGAAGCCGCCGTAGGCACCGATCGCACCAGAGAAGCCCACCACCGCAGCCGACTCGATGCTGGCCTGGTGCGCCGACGCGGCCTTGCCTTCAGCGTTGGCCCCTGCCGACAGGCGCTCATGCAGCGTGCGGAAGATCACCGGGATCATGCGGAAGGTGGTGCCGTTGCCGATGCCACTGAGCACGAACAGCGCCATGAAGCTGAAGAGGAAGCCGTAGAAGTTGCCGCCCTGGCCATCGCTGGGCAGGAAATGCAGCACGCCGAACACCGCTGCGATCATCAGCGCGAACACCCAGAACGTCAGCCGCGCACCACCCCAGCGGTCGGCCATGCTGCCGCCCACCGAGCGCATCAGCGCACCCAGCAACGGGCCGATGAAGGCGTAGGCCAAGGGGTTCACGGCGGGGAACTGGCTCTTCACCAGCATCGGGAAGCCAGCAGAGAAGCCGATGTAGGAACCGAAGGTGCCGATGTACAACCAGCACATCAGCCAGTTGTGCTTGCGGCGGAAGATCACCGCCTGCTCGGCGAACGAGGAACGCGCGCTGGTCAGGTCATTCATGCCGAACCAGGCCGCCACCGCGCAGAACGCAATGGCCGGCACCCAGATGAAGCCGGCATTCTGCAGGTACAGCGGTGCACCGCCCTCCACCACCGGCTGCGGCGCACCACCGAGGGCACCGAATACGCCCACCGTGATCACCAGCGGAATCACCGCCTGGGCCACCGACACCCCGACATTGCCCAGGCCGGCATTCAGGCCCAGCGCCAGGCCCTGCTTCTGCTTGGGATAGAAGAAGGAGATGTTGGACATCGACGAGGAGAAGTTCGCCCCACCAAAGCCGCACAGGATCGCGATCACCACGAACACCCAGTACGGCGTGGCCGGGTTCTGCACCGCAAAGCCCAGCCAGATCGTCGGGGCCAGCAGCGACGCAGTGGACAGCGCCGTCCAGCGGCGACCGCCAAAGATCGGAATCACGAACGAATAGAAGATGCGCAGCGTCGCGCCGGACAGGCTGGGCAGTGCCACCAGCCAGAACAACTGATCGGTGCTGAAGCCGAAGCCGATCTTCGGCAGGCTGATGGTCACCGCCGAGAACAGTACCCAGACCGAGAAGGCCAGCAGCAGCGAGGGAATGGAGATGACCAGGTTGCGGGTGGCGACCCGCTTGCCGGTGCGCTCCCAATAGCCGGGATCTTCCGGCGTCCAGTCGCTGATGACGCGACCGGGACTGGCAGTGCTGCGGACAACAGGATCGCTACCGACGGTCATACATGGCTCCAAGGCTGTGGAATGACGTGGGTACTGCTTTCAAGTTGTAACCCGTCGTCATGCAGCCATTAGGCCGTGCAGCAGCAACGACGGGGTTGATCTGGATCAATCAGGGGCGGGTTTTCAGCCTACCCCTGACAAATGTCAAACCGGTGACGCGGAACCGCGGCGGGTCACGCCACGCTGGCGCACGCTGTCGCGCACATCCACATCGAACTGCAGTTGCAGCGTGGTGCCGTCGTCCAGATACAGCGCAAAGGCCAGGCCATCGCGGCATGGCAGGCGCCCGGCCAGGTCCTCCACGGAAGACCGGGGCAATACCAGGCGGCAATCGGTGCCGCTGTCGAGCAGCACGGCCGATTCGCCACCGTGCAGCGAAACGGCGGTACCCCAACCACCACTGCCGCCGAACCGGGTCAGGTTCTCCACCGTTTCACCGGCCAGCAGCCGGGCCAGTTCGGCCTCGTCCAGGCGCAGACGCATTGTCTGTCCTTGCAACTGCACCTTCATGAGGCAACGTCCTCCCATTGGGTGGGGGTATTGCAGTTGATCAGGGCGCTTTCATCAGCGTGGGCCAGGCGCAGGCTCTGCGCATCCAGCCGGTGTTGCAAGGCCTGCAGGGAACGCGGGCCGAGGGGATCGTGGATCATGTTTTCGAGGATCGTGCGACTTTCATTGTCCACATTAAACAGCATCGGAAGCGGATGCCCGTCAAAGATCGTGCAAGCGCTGCGATGCCCGTCACGCAATTGCTGCAGCAGATCCGGGGTCAAGCGCGGCGTATCCACCGGAACTACCCAGGCCGGGCCATCGGGCATCTGCATCGCCACGCTGAACAGGCCTCCCAGCGGCCCGCAACGCGTGATCTGGTCGGGTATGCCACCGAAGGCAGGGTAACGCCCGCTCACCCAGACCCGGTCTGCCCCGGCCAGCCGCAAGGTGCCGCGCATGTGCTCCAGCAGGGTGCGCCCCTGCCAGGGCAGCAATGCCTTGTCGCGGCCCATCCTGCTGGACAGGCCGCCGGCCAGAAGGATGCCGGCAATGGGCGTTGTCACGCGGGAAACCCGACCACGCCATACGTGGCCGCTCCTGTCGGGCGCGAGGGGAAGGCGCCATCCACGCGTGGAGTAACCGTGCAGGTACGCCTCAGTAGAGCCACGCCATGCGTGGCTGCGTCTGCCAAGCGTGAGGGGAAGGCGCCATCCACGCATGGCGTGGATCTACTGGCGTCAGTGGTGCTCATGGGCCGGTTCACTGTCGGCGTGGCACAGCGTGCAGCCTTCGCTCCACTCGCTGTCGCCGTCCTCGTAATGTTCCTGCTTCCAGATCGGGCACTGGTGTTTCACCGCCTCGATCAACTGCCGGCACGCGCGGAACGCTTCATCACGGTGCGGGCTGCCCGCAGCCACCACCACCGCCACATCGCCAATGCCCAAGCGGCCCTTGGCATGCGCCACATACAGCTTCAGCTTCGGCCCGAACGTCGCCTCGATCTCCGCCGCCAGGCGCTGGATCTCGTTCAGCACCAGCGGTTCGAACAGGTCATAGGTGATGCCGGTCACCGGCCGCCCCACATTGAAGTCGCGCACCTTGCCGATGAACACATCGATGCCGCCGAATGCCGGGTCGGACACCGCCGCGATGCCTTCGACCGGGTCGATGGCTCGCTGCGCACGGTCCACCACCTTTGCCGTCACGTTGCTGCTCATGGCTCAGCCCCCGCTCACCGGCGGCAGGATCGCCACCTTGCCATCGGCAGGCAGCGCCTCGTGGTCACGCAGCACGCGCTGCTGGTCGGCAAAGGCAGAATAGTCCAGCAACCCGGCGCGGAAACCGGGAAAGCGCACCGGCAGCAGCTCTCGCAGCGCCTGGCGCAGGTCGGCCACCGTGCCACCGGCCACCTCCAGCGCAATCTCGCGGCTGTCATCCAGATCAGAAAACGCACCGAACAACTGCAGATTCACCTGCTTCATCATGACTCCTGGGTTGCCAGCTGCAGCGGGTCCTGGTGGCCCCAGCCCTGCACGCGCACCGGTGTGCCGGCCGCGACGAGGTCCCCCTCGCCCTCCAGCACCACCCAGGCGTTGGCCTGCAGCATGGATTTCAAACGGAACGATTCCTGCCCGGACAGCACGCGCGCGCTCAAGCGCCCCTGCGCGTCCACGTCCACCCGCGCACGCGCGTGGAAGCGCAGGCCCGGCGGTTTGCGCACATCGGCCTGCAACGGCAGCTGCAGCAGCGGCTCTGCGGCCAGGCCCAGCAGGCGACGCAGCACCGGTTCAACGAAGAAACGCTGCCCCACCGCCGCCGACACCGGGTTGCCCGGCAGACCGAAATACAGCGCGCCATTGGGCAGCACTGCAAACAACAGTGGCTTGCCCGGGCGGATCGCCACCTTGTGGAACACGATGCGGGCGCCGCGGGCGCGCAGCGCATCGGGAATGAAGTCGTAGCGGCCGGCCGACACTGCGCCGGTGCTGATCAGCACCTTCGCACCCGCAGCCAGCGCGTCGTCCAGCACCGCATCGAAGGCAGCCACGTCATCGCCTACCGTGCCCTGCCACACCACCTCCGCACCGGCGGCCTGCAGGCGGCCGATCAGGTAGGGCCGGTTGCTGTCACGGATCTGTCCGGACTCCAGCGCCTGCGCCGCTTCGGTCACCAGCTCCTTGCCAGTGGCAATGACCGCGACCTTCGGCCGTGCCACCACCGCCACCTCGGCCACGCCGATGGCGTGCAGCAGAGTGCGTGCATTGATGTCCAAGGCCTGCCCGGCCTGCAGCACGCGCTCGCCTTCTTCCACGTCCTGTCCGCGCAGGCGCACGTTCTGGCCAGGTTTCACCCCGCTCTTCAACGCAATGCGGGTCGGGCGACCCTGCTCGCTGGCAAGGATCTCCACGTTCTCGATCGGCACCACCGTATCCAGCCCAAACGGCATGCGCGCGCCAGTCATGATTTCCCAGGCGCCGTCGCCGCCCTCGGCACCGGCGTCGCCCGCCGCCTGCCAGCCCTGCACCACAAATTCGGTATCGCTTTCGAACGGCGTGCCATTGGCGCGCAGCGCGAAGCCGTCCATCGCCGAGTTGTCGAACGGCGGCAACGACTGCCCGCTGATGATGTCCGTGGCCAGGATGCGTCCACCCGCCTCATGCAGCGGCAAGTGTTCGGCCGGCAGCGGCGTGGCGGCCTCCATCAGGTGCTGCAGCGCTTCGCTGTAGGCAATCATGCGTGGCCACCGCCATCGACCATCGCCAGCGCGTGGCCCAGCACCGGCGCCAGAATGTCCAGGCACTGCGCGGCCGCACGCGGGCTGCCCGGCAGCGCAAACACCAGCATGTCATCCAGCTGCACCACCTCGGCCCGGCTCAGCCAGGCCATCGGCGTGTGCTGCGCACTCAACGCGCGCACCATCTGCGCCAAGCCGTGCACCGGTCGCGCATTCAACGAACGCAGCGCCTCCGGGGTCAGGTCACGCGGGCCAAGCCCGGTGCCGCCGGTACACAGGCACAGGCGCACGCCCTCGCCCGCCAGCGCACGCAGGCGACCCGCAAGCGGTTCGATGCCATCGGGCAGTACCTCGGCAGCCACCACCTCGCCACCGAGCGTCTGCAGCCCGCTCACCAGCTTCGGGCCGGACTCGTCGGCATAGCTACCCTCACTGGCGCGATCGCTCAGGGTGATCACCGCGCAGGCCGCACCGTTCAGGCCCTTCGGCGGGCGCGGCCTGAAGCGCGCGCGCTCACCCTCGTCCATGCCGTCGGGATGCAGCCACAGGCCGCGCTTGCCGCCCTCCTTGAACAACAGGCGGATGCCCTCGATGCGCAGCGCCGGCTCCACCGGCTTGCTCAGGTCGTACAGGGTCAGCAGTGCCGCGTTGACGCCGGCAAGCGCCTCCATCTCCACACCGGTGCGGGCCTCGCTGGCGCACTCGCACCACACGCGTATCGCCTGCCGCTCCGGCACCGGCGCGCAGTACACCTGCACCAGTTCCAGCGGCAGCGGGTGGCACAGCGGCATCAGCATCGAGGCCATCTTGGCGCCCTGCAGCCCGGCTATCTCGGCCATCACCAGCGCATCGCCCTTGGGCAACCGGCGCTCGACAATCAGCGGGTAGGCCACTGGCCCGGCATGCAGCTCGCCCACCGCCACCGCGCGGCGGCGGGTAACGCGCTTGTCACGCACATCGGCCATGTGGAAGGCCGCAGTCAATTCACCACTCATCGTGTTCCTCATCCTCCAATCGAAGCCAGATGCGGGGTCAACCCGGTCTGGCCCTGATGCAATCCGTGCCCGGCCGCTTTCAGGCCAAGCTGTGTGGTGATGCGTGCCAGCAGCGCGTCCTGGTCGTCGTCGCTCTGCAACAGCGGGCGCAGCGGCACGCCGAATTCGCCGAACAGGCACAGCCGCAGGTCACCCTTGGCGGTCACCCGCAGGCGGTTGCAGCCCTTGCAGAAGTCACGCGAGTACGGGGCGATGATGCCCACCGTGCCGCGATGCTGCGGGTGGCTGAACTCGCGTGCCGGGCCGGCATCGGCCGCGCGCGGGCGCTCGTGCCAGCCAGCGGCCAGCAGCTGCTCGATCACCACGTCGGCGCGCAGATGGTGGCGCTGGAAATAAGCTTCGTTGTCGCCGGTACGCATCAGTTCGATGAAGCGCACGCTGAAAGGACGGTCGCGCAGGAAGTCCATCCACTGCGGCAGCTCGTCGTCGTTCAGGCCGCGCAGCAGCACCGCGTTGAGCTTGATGGCCGGCAGGCCAAGTGCCTGCGCCATCTCCAGCCCCTGCTGGATTTCCGGCAGGCGGTCGTGGCCGGTGATGGTCCTGAAGCGCTCGCGCTGCAGGCTGTCCATGCTTACGTTCAGCGCGGTCAGGCCGGCGCGGTGCCAGCCCGGCAGGCGACGCGGCAGCAGCGTGCCGTTGGTAGTGATGGCCACCTTGCGGATGCCCGGCACGGCCGCCACCGTGGCGATGATCTCGTCCAGGTCCTTGCGCAGACTGGGCTCGCCACCGGTCAGGCGGATCTTGGTCATCCCCAGCATGGCAAAGGCGCGCACCAGGCGCGCGATCTCGTCCACCGCCAGGAAGCGCGGGCGGCCGTCGGCCCGGTAGCCATCGGGCAGGCAGTAGCTGCAACGGAAGTTGCAGGCCTCGGTCAACGACAGGCGCAGGTAAGGAAAGCTGCGCCCGAATCCGTCGGTGAGTTGGCTCATGGCTGGTCCACCTTGTTGTTCCACCGTCTTGCCTGTGCCCGGAACGGCCCGGATACCCTCGCCTGCTGAGACTGACGCCAGCCTACGCGGCAGGCATTGGCAGCGGGATGACTTAAATCAATCGCCGCCGACCACGCCGCCCGGACGTTATGGCAGCATGCGGCTTTCCGTGCAGCGTGCGTGTGACAGCCATCATGATGATGAATGATTTCCAGCAATTGCTGCAGGCCGCCAGCGAACAGGCCGAACCGCAACGCCTGCTGTTCGTATTCGCCCGCGCCGACCTGCCCGAATCGCCCACCGACGACCAGCGCGACCGGCATGACCGGCGTGAGGGCGGCACCCTGTCGCCTGTGCTGTGCGTGGACAAGCTGCCGGCCGAGGTGCCGAGCTTCCAGGCACTGGCCAGCGAGTCCACCACCACCGGCGTGGAGTGGGACATGGTGTTCGTGGCGGCAATGGATGGGCGTGCAGGCTTCGCCCCCAGCACCGACGAGGCCACCCGCCCGCTGCGGCTGATGGTCAACGCCATCAACGACGGCCAGATCGGCCGCTTCGCCGCCTTCGACCGCAGCGGTGAGCCGATCCAGTTCTATTGAGTCACCAGCTGCAGGGTCAGGAAGAAGATCACCAGCACCGTATTCAGGCCCCAGGCTACGGTCAGCCCGCGCGCGGCAACACCCAGGTTCGGGGTCCGCGCGGTGGGCGCCGCGCGCCAGACTGCGGGGATGATCCAACCGGTATAGAGCAGCAGCACGGCGAACATCGCCAGCACCAGTGTGGTGCGCTGGTTGGCGAGGGCCCAGAGGGCAACGGCCCAGAGCATGTTGCTGGGGATGACCCCTTGCAGCCAGAAGACGTTCCAGAGGCGTGAACGGCCTTGGGTGTCGGGCGTGGGATGCAGAGACGCGGTAGCTGTCATAAGTCTCCTTTGTGTTTAGGAAACGTGCTGGGCAAGCCTGCGCTTGGTGGCGGGGAACGTCAAGGCGCGACGGAAACGGTAGCGCCGGGCCATGCCCGGAGGAGTGCATCCGTGCGCCACACCACGTTGCTCGCCGGGCATAGTCCAGCGCTACCCATGGCTTGTCGCCATCAACCCGCTCACACATCCCGCGCATCCCCTACAACCACGACCCCTGTCGCAGATTGCCTGGTCGCGGTGGACCAACGCGGCAGCCAGCGCTGCCAGTACTTAACAGCGTGGTTCAATGCCGAAAGCGTCTCCAATCGTGAGTTATTTGCAACTTCTCTGATTGGCATTGCACAGCGACGCGGGCTCAGATGGCGTGCCACCGAAAACGGGTGGCCGGGTTTCGAATCCCGCGTTGGCGTTGAGTGATTGCGCTTGCCAGCCGGCGTCCACATTCCGTGGCGCCGGCTGGCAATCCGTCTGCCGGCTATGGCGGGCGGTGCGTGGGGGCGTTCGCGCCCACCGGCTTGACGTCAACCCGGATTCGAACCACGTACCGCCCGCCACCTCTGTGTGGCGGCTACCGATTGCCTTGCACGGAGCCTCGCCATGAACGGATCTGATCTTCCCCACCTGCACGCCTACCGTGACCCGGCCAATGCCGATGACCTGGCAGAGGCTGTGCCCTGCGCGGATGCGCATACCCTGATTGCCAACCTGAAGCGCATCGGCAAAGGCGCCGCCGCCGACGGGCAGCCCTGGCCAGAGCGACACCAGTTGCACGGGCGCTGCATGGCGCTGGCCGATTCGGATTGCGCGTTGGCCGGGTTGCGGGTGGTACAGGAAGTGCTGCTGGCGGCCGAGCGGACCCGGCAGAACGGCGAGCCCGAGGACTATGTGGGCGACCGGGTGATGGAGGGGCTGATGCTGGCGTGCCTGGCGTTGAGTGCGCAGGCTGTGGGGCGGTTGCAGGTGGAGGGGTGAACGGGACTCGCTTGGAATGCACCTTGCGCCTCCAGGCTCACCAGCGAACGGGAAAAAGCCCACCGGCACTGCAGCCCCCCCCCTTTGTCTCGCGTGTTACTCCGTCTCAACAACAGCATTGCCCCTCGCTCACTCGCCTGCCGCCCTCTTTCCGGATAGAGCAACCAGAAAGATCAGAACAAGCGCGATGCACACTGCCACGTTGAACAAGAGGATGGGCCGTATGGCGAGGTAGAGCTCACCGACTCCCAGAGAAAAAGACCCATGATTTGCCTGCGAACCCAGCGCTCTGGCAATGATCTGAATCCACACAAGTGCAGCTATCTGAACAACAACGATTCCGATCGAGGAGAACAGCCGTCTGGTAGGAGTTCTGCCGACCATTGCGAAATACGTAAGTACCGAGAGAACTGCGTAGAAAGTAACCAGCGTCCATATCATTGTCCTATCCCCCGCAGCCGCAGCCCGTAGGCCTGTTCCCCAACATCTCATGCATCGCTCTGATTGCACCGGCGTCGATATCGGCTCTGCTATCCATATCCCAGTTGTATGGTCGCCCCTGGAACACGTCTGCGATGTCATACACCATACCCGCGAGACTCGTCACCCCCCAGCCAACTGGGCCCCAAAGGTAGGCGGCACCATATCCCGCAACGTAGTTTCCGAAGCTCTCTGCACTCAACCTATTTCCGTCCACCAAAAAGGTATCTCGATCCTTTCCGATTCGACCATCATTCTTTGCCCTATAGTCAAGAATGGTGGTGCTATTCAAAAAAACCATCGTGACTCCAAGTGGATTGAGGGCGCTGCGCCTTGCGTACGTCAGTTCCTCGTTTGTCTCACATGCTGAATAGTCTTTCAGTCCAAGCGGATCCGTCCGGCCTGCAGGCATAGCAGATGAATAGAGATAGCTGTTGATCCCGCCACTCAGACCAATCGGATCACTCTGCGAATACCGCTCCACTGCGGGGTCATACTCGCGCTGGTAGTTATAGAACAGCCCACTCGCATCCGTCGACTGCTGCCCGGGGAAGCGCAGCGCCAAGTCGAACGCCACGCCATCGCCATCCGGATCAGCACTAGGAATCTGATCACCGAACACTTCGCTCTTGTTGCTCCACTCCCAGATCGCAACATCGTGCACGGGGTCGATCACCACGCGCGGCGTGCCTAAATGGTCCGGTTGGACGTAGGCCAGTTCCGGTACGCCCGCGCTCGGCACATTGATCAGTGCCACCGGATAGTTGTCCAGCCAGATCGACTGTTGCTGCGCCTGCCCCGTGGCCGAATAGTTGCCCAGCCACTGCCCTGCTTCGTCGTACAACGTGATCTGAGCCGCACCACCGGCCGGCTTGCGCAGCACGCGTTCGCCGCGATGGTTTTAGGCGTAGCTTTCCTGCACGGCATTACCCTGCTTCACCGCGTTCATGCGGTTGGTATCACTGCAGGTAAACGATCTGCTGCCAGAGCGTGGTATTCCCTGCTGCGTTAGGGCTACGCGCAGCGAGGCGATTCGCTACCGTCCGCTGCCCCAGGAGCTGCCGCCGACCAATCGAGCCGTCTGAACAGACCACGTCTCCAGAAGATGCTGCGCGCCCGATTCACCACCATTCTTCAGGACGGAGATAATCGCATCCAATCTACGTTGGACCGCACTGGACATTGGCAAAGCCAGGAGATTCTTCAGCGTGGCATCCGCCGCCAAGAAATCGCCAAGCCGAATGGCGGATATGTACTTTATCCATTCGGAGTAGTCGTTCCTGAAGTCAAGGTCGTCAACATAGATCAAAAGGTCTGCCGCAGTTCTCACCCTCTCAAGATTTTCGACGTACTCAGTATGCATGCCACAGAAGAAACGTTCATCTCCTTTCGCAACTGCAACCCTCTGGCCTAGAGACATGTGCAGGAACGGCAAATCATCATAGGTCGGAAGTACGAAGGTCCATAAGTAGATAGCAGACGGTGCAGGGTCTATCGCAAACCCAGAGATCACATCTCGCGTATACGAGGCAATCAAGAAATTTCCAACGACCCGCATGCCGCTTTTCTTCGCGTCCTTTTTCAATCTCCGCAGATCAAACGCTCTCATGCTATGCCTTCCTGGAGGGCTGAGGAGCTCCCTGTTTCATGTCTCACACATTAAGAATCCGCCGGATGACCGGAGAGTCGATCAGCAGGTTCTCGCCGAGCGCTTTCGCAAGATCCTGCAACTCGGCAGACCATCCCTCAACCTGCGGAAGCGCCACCCTGGTGAACAAGGTCCTCTTCCCATCTGCCCCCACCCGAAAAACAACCAATTCCTTTGCATCTTCATCAACACAGACGAGATGGTCATGCGTATTCATTGTCAATTGGTCCATGTATTCAATGGCGGAATAGGGCTTCCGCTAAGACACGCAGCATATCTCTGCGTCGCCGACGCATGACAGACCGCACCAGCTCTTGCGCCACGCCCCCCGGCGATTCAATTGCAGGTATCCGTGTCAGTCCGTAGCAGGGCCTCACAATCTTCTCCCTCCTCGGGAGATGCGCGAGGTTGTCTTGCTCTCCTGCGCCTGCGCGGCAAGGGGGGCTGCGCAGCCAAGCGCGGCCATCGTCAGCGGCACACACGCCAGCTTCATTTTCCGTCCGAACATCCGTGTTCTCCTTCCTGGGCGAATACCGTGCCGGGAGGGACGAAGGCGCACAGGCGGTTCACCGCCCTGTCGCGCCCTGCTTCGGATCGTCCCTGTTCCGGAATGCGGCGATGCCGCACGGGGCAGTTATCGCGCAAGCCCATTACATAATCAATTCAAGCCGTGGGATGTCGGTCACGATTATCGATATCGGCAACGCCCCTGCCCTGGTGATCAGGGTACTCCCCCAAACTGCTTCCAGTCTTCATTAGTGCTAGCGTGCACCGTCAAGCCAGTGATGCAAGGATGCGCTGCAGGATCGTCTATGACCCCGACATTACCTCTATTTCCAGACCGCATGAGGCTGTTCCTCCTCCTCGGACTCTGCTTAATACTCACCTCCTGCGATCTGGTGATGGACAGCTCCTACGCCACGAAGCAGGAAGCCGTCGACGCCGAGATGATTGCCAAGGGCTGGATTCCCGCGTGGGTGCCCGAGGAGGCGACCGACCTGCGCGAGGTGCACGACCTCGATTCAAACGTGAGCGCGCTTGCCTTCAGCAAACCACGCAGCAAGCAGTTGTTGTTGCCGCCCGGTTGCCGGCCCGTCAACCACAGCGCTACCCAGCCGGCGCTGTTCAATCGAAGCTGGTGGCCGAGTGAGACCGCTCTGAAGCGCTCCTATACCTTCTTTCGTTGCGAGCCCGAATTCGGCAAGTCGATCTTCGTCGCAACAAGCAGCACAGGCAATCGCGTGCTCTTCTGGCGCACGTACGCTCGCTGATGCGCATGCCCACCCTCCCCTTCAACCCGACACTGCAGATGCACACTCCAGGAACGGTCGTCACCACCCTCGCCCTTTGCCTGTTGCCCAGCCTTCCGGCCCACGCAGAGCAAAGCACCCCTGGCGATGTAGAAGCGATCGAACAGGTGATCGAGTCCTTCCGCACCTCGCTGATCAACAAGGACTGGTCCGCACCGAGCGGGGCTGGAAGATCTTTTCAGTGATCTATTCGATACGTGACAAACGCAGTTCCGCGGAGAGCTGATACTTCCTTCCAGCCAATCAACGTCAGCCAGTCACCATCAACCACCACGCGCAGCTAAATCCTGATTCCGCAACCGCTCCGCAAAATACCGCGTAGGCGATTGCCCCAGCGCCTTCTTGAACATCGTGATGAACGCCGTCACCGATTCATAGCCCAGGGTTTCAGACACCCGCTGCACCGCCGCGCCGCCGGCAAGCTCGCGAATCGCAACCAGCAGATGCAGCTGCTGCCGCCAGCGCCCGAACGACAGTCCGGTTTCCCGATCAATCAGCCGCGTCAACGTGCGCTCACCCAACGCCAGGCGTTTGGCCCACTCGCTGATGGTGCTGCGATCGGCCGGATTGGCTGACAGCGCCGCAGCCAGCGCACGGATCTTGGGGTGGTCGCTCACCGGCAGGTACAACCGCTCGGCCGGCATCTGCACCAGTTCGTCCAGCAGCACACGCGCCAGGCGATCGGTGTGCCCGCCGCGCGGGTAGTCGTGCGGCGCATCGGCCAGGTGCAGGATCATCTCGCGCACCATCGGCGAGATCGACAGCGTCACGCAGTGCAGTGGCAGGTCGGCAACGCCTGGCTCGACGAACAGATAGCACAGGCGCGCGTTGGCGGTCGCGCGGTTGCTGTGCGGCATGCTGCCGGGAATCCACACGCCGCACTGCGGCGGCACGATCCACAGCGCATTGGCCACCTCGCAGGTCACCGCGCCATGAAGTGCCAGGATCAGCTGCCCTTTCCGGTGGTCATGCACCGGAATCTCAGCATCGTGGTCGGCCACCTGCAGGCGACTGGCCACTGCCGGCCGATCCGTCGCGTCCGGGTCCAGATCAAAGCCAGGCAGAGAAATGCGAGTCATTCTCGATGACCGGATTCAGCGATAGATTGACATTATAGCGAAATTCGGTGGAGGGGCTCGCTGAATACGATGGCGGCATGCACATCCCCGCCCCCAACCGCCCTTGGCTTTCGCGCCCCATCGCGCTGTTGACGTCGCCCGCATTGAAGGTCGACCGCGAAGCGGTGCTGTTCTCGCTCAAATGCCTGCTCGCCGCGATCCTCGGGCTGTATGTCTCGCTGCGCATCGGCCTGACCCGCCCGTTCTGGGTGATCGGCACTGTCTACCTGGTGTCGCAGCCGATGTCCGGCGCGACACTCAGCCGTGGCCTGTTCCGGCTGCTGGGAACCGTCGGCGGTGCGGTTGCTACGGTGCTGCTGGTGCCGCGGTTCGCCAACGCGCCGATGGTGTTGAGCGTGGTACTGGCCGCCTGGATGGGCCTGTGCCTGTACCTGGCCATGCTCGACCRCACACCCCGTGCGTACGCCTTCCTGCTGGCCGGGTACACCACCAGCCTGATTGGTTTCCCGGCGGTGATGGTGCCCGATGACGTCTTCACCATCGCCATCACCCGCGTGCAGGAAATCTCCATCGGCATTCTTGCGGCGACGCTGGTCCATGGCCTGCTGTTGCCACGCCGGGTCTCGGCGCGTGTGCACGCGCGCGTGGCATCGATCCTCGCCGATGCGGAGCGCTGGACGCGGGACATGCGCGCTGGCGCAAACGAAACGGTACTGGCTGCGGATCGCTCCAAGGTAGCCGCAGATCTCCTCGAGCTGCACACGCTGTCCATCCACCTGCCGTTCGACAGTGTGCACGGCGTCGCCCAGGTGCAGATCCTGCGCGCACTGCATGACCGGATGCTCGATGTGCTGATGCTGTCCAGCGCCGTGGACGAATCACTGGCCCAGCTGCGCGCGCAGCCCGCCGGCACGGCGCGCACAGCATGGCCGGACCTGCTGCGTGCAAATCTCTGCGCACGTCAGGCCGAACTCGATGCTGCGCATCACGACTGCCGGTTGCTGGAAGAGCAGCTGCACACTGCCCGCCCGGACTGGCGCCGGCATGTACCCGTGCACCTTGCCAGGAAGGCGAACGGTCATGTGCTGCATCGTGACCACCGGATCGCCCTGCGCAGCGCCTTGGGCGCCTTCGTTGGCATCGTACTGGCCTGCGCGCTGTGGATCATTACCGCGTGGTCCGATGGTGCAACCGCCGTCTCCATCATCGGCACCGCCTGCGTGCTGTTCGGGACCACCGAGGCACCTGCCGGGCATGTCATGCGCTATCTGATCGGGTCGACCATCGGCGTGGTCATCGGGCTGTTCTACGCGCTGGTGATCTTTCCGGGTCTGTCCGATTTCGTCGGTCTGGCCATGGCACTGGCGCCGGCACTGCTGGTGTGTGGCTCGTTCCTCGCCCGCCCGCCGTTCATCATGGGCGCATTGGGGGTAGTGCTCACCTTCCCCCTCATCGCCGGGTTGGGCGCCACCAATGCCACCCACATCGCGGGCGCACTCAACAGCAGCGTAGCGCTGTTCGTGGGCACGGCGGCGGCGCTGTGCAGCATGTCGCTGTTGCAGACGCTGGACAGCAATCGAAGCCGCGCGCGCCTGCAGGATGTGATCCGGCGGGACATCGCACGCCGCGCCGCCGGGCAGGTGCGAAATGCCAGCGACTGGACAAGCCGCATGGTGGATCGGCTTGCGCTGCTTGCCCCTCGCCTGCGCGGCCATCCGGACGCAGCCCCCACGTTGCGGACGCTGTTTGCGGACATGCGCGCGGCCAGTGCCGTGGCCGAACTGCGTGTAATTGGCGGGGCGTTCACTGACCGCCGCAGCCGCGACTGCCTGGCCCAGTTGCTGCACAGCGCGTCTGCCCACTTCCGTATCCGTACCTCCACATGCCGCACAGTGGATACGCCGCTGCTGGAATCACTCGAGCGCACACGCGAGGTGGTCATTGCTGGCAACAACGGCGCATCCAAACGTGTTCTTCCGCTGCTCTGCGGCCTGCGCCGTGACCTGATCGCTCCGTTGATCGTACATGGGGACTGAGTCGATGTTCTCCGATATCTCCATTGACGGCGTCTTCGTTCCCGGCCTGCTGGCGGTGGCGCTCATCGCGCTGGCGCTGTCGATGGTGGCCTCGCGGCTGCTGGCAAGCCTCGGGCTGTACCGGCTGTTCGCCTATCGCCCGCTGGTGGGCCTTTCGCTGTTCGTGATCCTGGCGGAGCTGCTGATCCAGCTCGCGCCCCTGCTTGAGAGACTGAAATGAAGCACCTGTTGAGTGTCATTGGCCGCTGGAGCGCAACGCTCTGCCTGTTCGCCGTTGCCGTCATCGCGGCCCTGTCCCTGTGGAACCGATACGAAACGCAGCCCTGGACGCGCGATGGCCGGGTACGCGCGGATGTGATCCGCGTGGCATCGGACATGGGCGGACTGGTGACCCAGGTGCTGGTGCAGGACAACCAGCGGGTGAAAGCCGGACAGCTGCTGCTGGTGCTGGACCAGCCGCGCTATGCCGCCGCGCTGGACAAGGCCGATGCCGCAGTGAACAGCGCGCAGGCCACGCTTGCCCTTGCCCGCCGTGAATCGAAGCGGGACATCGCGCTGGGCAACCTGGTGGCTTCGGAAACGCGGGAGCGCAATGCCGCCAAGGTCGATACCGAAGTGGCCAGCCTTGCACAGGCCCGAGCGGAGCGGCGGGTGGCGCTGCTGAACGTGCAGCGCACCGAAGTGCGCGCCAGTGCCGATGGCATCGTCACCAACCTCGACCTGCACCCGGGCGACTTCCTGCAGCCGGGTGCCCAGGCGCTGGCGCTGATCGACGGCGCCAGCCTCCGGGTCGAAGGCTATTTCGAAGAAACCAAGCTCAACTGCATCAATGAAGGCGATGCCGCTGTCGCCCGCCTGATGGGCGATGGCCGCGACGTGCATGGGCATGTGGAGAGCATCGCCGCCGGCATTGCCGACGATCAGCGCGCGAGCACCCACAACCTGCTGCCATCGGTTGCGTCAACGTATACCTGGGTGCGGCTGGCGCAGCGGATACCGGTGCGCATCCACTTGGACGACGTGGCACCGGATACACGCCTGATCGTCGGCAGAACCGCCAGCGTGACCATCACTCCGCGCGCGCAGGGAGCCTGCAAGTGATCGGTACCGCATCACGCGTGGGCGTGCTCGCCTGTGCGCTGTCGCTGGCCGGCTGTGTGTCCGGCCCAGACTACACGCTGCCGGCCAACGCGGTTGCCGCCGCGCCGGCAGCCCGCCGCGCATTCGTATCGAGCCACCAAGCGGCCTACGCACAGGCCGAGCTGCCGGACCGCTGGTGGCAGCTGTACGACGATCCACGACTCGATGCCTATGTCAGCGAAGCACTGCGAGCCAACACCGATCTGCGCGCGGCCGATGCCAACCTGCGCCGCGCCACGGCGATGGTGCTGCAGTACCGGGCCGAGCGCTCGGCAAGCACCGACGCAGATGCATCGGCCACACTGGCCCATGCCGGGGGATATACCTCGCCCACCTCACCACCGCAGGTGTATGCGCTCGGCATCCACCTGGCCTACCCACTGGATCTGGCAGGTGGCATCCGCCGTGGTATCGAAGCTGCCAGCGCCGATGCAGAGGCTGTCGCTGCAGCACGTGACCAGGTACGGGTGGTCGCCGCCGCCGCCGTCACCCGCGCTTATGTCGGCATCTGTTCGACCAACCTCACCTTGGCGGCGACGCAGCGGGTGCTCGCTACGCAGCGCGCTACGTTGGACGCCACCACCCGCTTGGCGGCCGGCGGACGCGGAACCGAATTCGACGTCAGCCGGGCGCGCGCGGCGGCCAACCGCAGTGCGGCGGCGGTGCCGCATCTGGTTGCCGAACGGCAGGCGGCCCTGTTCGCGCTGGCGGCGCTGATGGGACGCGTACCAGCCGACTATCCGCAGGACGTCGCCAACTGCCAACAACCGCCGCGCCTGCAGCAACCGGTTCCGGTCGGCGATGGTGGCCAGCTGATCCAGCGCCGCCCAGATGTCCACGCGGCCGAGCGCAGCCTGGCGGCCGCCACCGCGATGATCGGCGTGGAAACGGCAGCCCTGTACCCACAGGTGAGCATCGGCGCGTCCGCCGGCACGGCAGGTTCATTCAAGCAGCTGCTGAGCAGCGACAGCATCGGCGCGTCCTTCGGACCGCTGCTGTCGTGGCGCTGGCCGAACCGCCGCGCAACCCGGGCGCGGATCGATGCGGCCGGCGCCAACGCCGATGCCACGCTGGCATCGTTCGATGGCGTGGTGCTGGACGCGCTGCGGCAGACCGAAACCGCGCTGTCGGCCTACGCGCAGGAGATCGATCGCGAGCACAGCCTTGCCCTCGCCCGCGACGACGCGGCACATGCGAGCGACCAGGCCGGGCAGTTGTACCGGTTCGGCAGGATCGACTTCATCGACGTGCTGTCTGCCGAGGCTGCGCTGGCCGATGCAGAGTCTGCCCTGGCAGCATCGCGCGCGCAGCTGGGGGACCGTCAGGTGGATCTGTTCCTGGCGCTGGGTGGGGGCTGGGCGGGACCGGCTGCCGCCCCGGAATCGACCACGCTGGTCGCGCCATAGAGCACTGCCGCATTTCCATTGCCTGCGGTAGAGTGGCGCGGACCTGGCGGGGAGCGCTGGGCACAACCTGGGATCACTTGAATGATGTACGCCAAGCAAGGCCGTACCGTTCCTCTGTGCGTGGCCGCAGCCATCATGGTCTTCGGTGCCACCGGCTGCACGTTGAAGAATCCGGCAATGTTGGGGAGCGCGCGGCTTCCGGCCGAACAACAGGTGGTCATCTCTGGGCAGGGAATCTACCCCGAACGCGAGTTGTCGCTGAATGTCTTCACCATCGATGGTACGTCGGTGAATGGACTGCGCACGCCCAGCTACCACCTGCCGCCGGGGCAGCATACCTTTAGCGTGCAGGCGACCTCCGAACTGCGCGCGGGTTCGGAGATGGGAATGCTGACATCCAGCATGAAGGTCGCCAGGTTGGAGGTCACGATAGACACCGTGGCTGGCCACACCTATGTGCCCAATGCACGCACGCGCGACGGCCGCATTGCGATCTGGTTCGATGACATGGGACCGGCCTACCCACAGGAATGCCTGCCGTTCTATCGCATCGCTGCGATACGGCCGATCCTGGCGATGTATCGGCACAAGAAGACCTGCAACCTGACCCAACCCGCCGTGCCACCTGCATCGAAGCCGCCTGCGCCGAAGGACATTTCGCCATCGCCGTCGCTGATGCACTATATGAAATGGTAGTCAGCCATCACCGGTACCCAAGCGTGCAGAACTGCAACGGACGCGCGTTGCTGTGCCACGAAACATCCACCAAGCAGGTTCATTCAAGCAGCTGTTGAGCAACGACTGTGTCAGCGCATCCCCGGACCGCTGCTGACGCGTATCGCGGCCGAATCGTCGCGCAACCCAGGCGCGGGTGGATTCTGGCGGGCACAACGCCGATGCCGCGCCGGCATCGTGAGCGGCTGGCCTGTGAAACCAGCCGCTCCCGCACTGCCATCAATGTTGCGGCCCTGGGCTTACTTCGGCATCAGCACCGAATCGACCACATGCACCACGCCATTGGACTGCCTCACGTCGGCGGTGGTTACTGCAGACTTGCCGCCTTTGGCGTCGACCACCCAGACCTTGCCATCCTGCAGCTTCACCGTCAGCGCTTCACCCTGCACCGTTTTCAGCGTGCTGCTGCCACCGTGGCTGCGCGCTGCTGCGGTCAGCTGGGTGGAGGTGTAGGTGCCCGGTACCACGTGATAGGTCAGGACCTGGGTCAGCTTGGCCTTGTTTTCCGGCTTCAGCAGCGTTTCCACGGTGCCTGCGGGCAGCTTGGCGAACGCCTGGTTGTCGGGAGCAAATACGGTGAAAGGACCCTTGCCGCTGAGCGTGTCAACGAGCCCGGCCGCCTTCACCGCAGTCACCAGGGTGCTCAGGTTCTGGGCGGTGGAGGCGTTTTCGACAATGGTCTTGTTCGCGTACATCGGCACGCCACCCATCATCGGGTTGTCGGCGGCAAAGGCGGCCGGGGCAGTTGCGCAGGCAACCGCGACGGTGGCGGCAAGGGTCAGGCGCTGGATCTGGGTACGCATGTTCGTGTCCTCGTTGATCGCCCTACCGGGCTGGGAAATGCGCAGCATTCGCTGCCGTCACTGCACCACCTTGCAGCCATGCGGGAATGCAGGGCATCCGTAGCAGCAGGGAAGAAGCGTTGCGTGCATAAGGGCATACGCCGCAAGCCGATGACCGGATGCATCGCCTGGCGCTGGGGCAGTGAACGGTTCAACAACGTGCACAGCGCGTCGCGAGCCCCATTTCCCGGCCGCAGGCTACCAGTCACCGGCTGCGGGCGTGTGTTGATGGTCCGCGCATTCAACCCTGGCGAACAGGAACATGGCCGCCCGCACACTTGCATCGGGCGTGCAGCGCGGCGACGATGCGATTCGGTTTAGGGGAACCCTGCATGGAATTGCTGACACTCGATCATTTCGCCCGCCACGTTGATCAGACCTTCTCGGCAGTCATCAACGACGGCGAGATTCCATTCGTGCTTGTGGAGGCACGGGCGCTGAATCCATCGCAACTGCCGCCAAGTGCGGCGCGGGCGCCTTTTTCGCTGCTGTTCCGCAACAGCTCGGCCTTCCTGTTTCCGCAGCAGATCTATCTGATGCGCCATGCCGACATCGGTGAAGTGGGGATTTTCCTGGTGCCGGTCGCGCGTGAGCAGGCCGGATTCCTGTATCAGGCGATCTTCAACTGAGAATGTGAGCCCGCGGCCAGGCTTGCGGCGGCGTGTCGCCGGCTCAGCCCGGTGCCCAACGCAGCAGCAGATGCGAGCCCTGGTCGTGGATCAGGGCAAAGCCCGCACGCCGGTACAGGCGCTGCGCAGCGACGTTGTCAGCCTGCACGTGCAGGGTCACGCCGCGACCCAGCGCGGCGGCCTCGCCTTGGCTGTGAGCAATCAGGGCCGCGGCCACACCGTGACCGCGCTCACCGGGAAACAAGCAGATATCGACGATCAGGTGATCCGGCGCACTGCGCTGCAGGTAGTAACGGCCCACCACTACGCCGTGGCGTTCGATGGCCAGGAAATCAGAGTCGCTGTAGTGCGCCTGGTAGTGCTGGTGCTGCAGTGCGAACTGGCTATCCAGAAACGCGCGCTTGCTCGCTTCGGGCCAAGGCACTGGCGCCAGTTCCTCCGCGCGGGTGCTGGCATACAGTTCGCGCAGCCAGCTCAGGTCATCGTCGCACAGTGGCCGCAAAGCGTACCCGCGCTCGCCAAGGAGCGCGGGGACGGCCAGGTGGTCGTTGCGGCCCGCCGGAAACGAAGTGAGCTGCGACATCGCTTGCATGTTGTCAGCCAAAGCTGGGGAACACCCCCTCCAACGCGATGCAGAAGTTCGTCGCGAGGTAGGGCTGGCGGTTCTCGTGGGGCTGGCTGCCACCGGACGGACCGATCATGTTGGAACTGAACTGCGTATTGGCGGTGTTGCCGGGCACGAAGGGTGAGCCCGACGTAGGCAGGCCAAGGTAGTTGCCCGCTGCCGGGACGCTGGTGCGCTTGCTCTCGGCAGGTTGGTTATAGATGGTCAGGGAGTGACTGTGCGACGGCATCTCGTTCTGGGTCAGCGTCACCCCATTGCTGCCGAAAGCCTCGCCGATGCTGTGCGGGGTCAGGCCAGGGCCTTGGCCCTGCTGGGTGGCTGCGCGGTTGACGAAGTTGGGCAACTGGAACGTCGTTTGTCCGTCGCCGCCATACTGAGTGCCCAGCAGCGAGAACAGGGCGGTGTTCTGCCGGATCGCCAAGGTGGCGCCATTGCAGCTGGCCCAGCCCTGTGGCGCGAAGTTGAAGCCGAACAACTGGATTTCGCCGATGAAGGGTTCGGTCATGGTCGTGTCCTGGAGGCGGGTATGCGCGGGTTGCGGCTCAGCTCTGCGACGGGAAGATGCCCGCCCACGCGATGCAGAACTGCACCGTGAGCGTAGGCATCTGGTTGTCGTGCGGCTGGTTGCCACCCGTGCTGACAACTGCATTGGGCGACATGACCGCAGCATTGGCGCCGGTGATGTCGGTGACATACATGGTTTCGCCCGAGAGCGCCGCCGGCAGCACGGCAGTGCCGACCGCGCCGGTGGTTGCCAGCGCCGTGGTTGCCATCAGCGATGGCGTGTGCTGCGGCAACTGCGTCTGCAGCAGGGTGACGCTTTCGCTGCCGGACATCTGCCCCATCACGTAGGAACTCAATCCCGTTCCACGGCCCTGATGGATCGGCACGCGGCCGCTCAGGTCGGGCACGCCGAACGTAGTGACGCCGTCACCGCCGAACGTGGTGCCGATCAGGGTATACAGCACTTCGTACTCGGCAATCGATTGAAGCGAACCATTGCATGCGAACCAGCCGTTGGGCACGCGTGCAAAGCCGAACATCCGGATTTCTCCGACGTAAGGGGTGCTCATGATTAACTCCTGTAGTGGATGCCGGGCGGTTCAGCCGCGTGACGGATAGATGCCGGACAGCGCGATCACGAAACTGATCACGGTGTAGGGCTGCAGGTTCGAGTGTGGCTGATTGCCCCCACCCGCCCCCACGCCCTGCAGTGGCACCAGGGTGCCGCTGGCGGGTCCGAAAATCGCGCTGCCATTGGTGCCGTACAGGCCATTGGTGGGATTTCGCGCCGTCCCCGCGCTGGTGGTGCCATTGACCACAGGACTGTGGAGTGGCACCTGCATGCCCTGCAGTGTCACGCTTTCCGCACCCGCAAGCTGGCCCTGGACGTAAGGTGCTGGGCTCCAGTTGGGATCCACCGAACTGCCGGCACCAACCGGGGTACACGACTGCATGTTGGGCAGGGCGAAGTTGGTGGTGCCGTTACCACCGTATTGGGTGCCCAGCAGCGAAAAAAGCGCCTGATTCTGGGCAATGGATAGCAGCTGTCCGTTGCAGAGGGCGAATCCCCTGGGTGCGAACGCAAACCCCGTGAGCATTATCTGCCCGAGGAAGACTTCGGTCATACCTTTTCCCCCGAAAGGTTGGTGGCACGGACATCATGTCCGGTGCGGGAGTAACTCTGGCTCACACGCCGAGGCCGGCACAAGTAAAACTTTTGTGCAATCGCAACATTAATGCTTCATGAACCATGCGGCACTTTCTTTTTTACCATGAATGCTGCTTGAATGGTCGCCAGCAGTTCGCAAGGGGTGCGGTCCGGGGAAAATCCCGGTTACCGCGGACAGGGGTTAAGTCTCGCCACATTGACTCGAAAGCCCTGGGGCATTCGAGCCGGTGCGGTGCCAACAGGGGCAGGACATGCATCAGTCATCGGCGCTACGCGTGGAGACGCCGCGTGCGCGTTCGCACGCTTTCTTTTCCTGGTTCTGCTCCTGGATCGCCATCGCGCTGTTGTGCGCGGGCAGTCTGTGGCCGCAGCCAGCGGCCGCCGCGCCATCGACCTTCTGCCCAACGCTGAGCATGTCAGTCGCCAACAGTGGCTCGCAGACGCTCAACATCAACAACTGCCATGGCGGCTTCGGCATCTCCGCAGGCACGGCGAGCACCCCGCACGGCACCCGCACCGTGGGCGTGCAATCCGGCGCCAACCTGCCGCTCACCTACACCCACAACGGCGACAGCGCCTCCACCGATACCTTCGTCATCCAGGACGACTTCGGCGGTGACATCACTGTCACCGTAACGATCGCTCCGGCGTCGGCCATCACCCTCGTCGCCACGCCCGCGGTCAACCTGACGGTGGGCGTGCCTTTCAGCACCAGCCTCAGTGCAAGTGGTGGCACCGGCCCCTATACCTACAGCCTGGACAGCGGCTCCATTCCGCCGGGGCTGAGCCTGAGCGGAAACACCATCAGCGGTACGCCGACCCAGCGCGGCGCCTACGCCTTCACCATCCGCGCCACCGACAGCGCCTCTGCCAGCGGCGTGCGCGCCTTCAGCGGTTCAGCAGCCAACCCGACCATTGCCATCGCGCCGTCGTCTCCGTCTGCCGCGCAGAATCTTCCCTACTCGGTGACCTTTACTGCCAGCGGTGGCGTGCCCGGCTACACGTTCGCGTTTGAAAACGGCACGCTGCCGCCTGGCTTGACCCTGAGCGGCGCGACCCTGAGCGGCACGCCCACCACCCAGGGCAGCTACACCTTCGGCATCCGCGTCACCGACAGCAGCAGCGGCACCGGCAGCTATGCCGAGGTCAAATCCGTGACCCTGCAGGTGATTCCGCCGCCGACCATCTCGATCAGCCCGGCCACCGTTCCGGGCGCAACCGTCGCCGTGGCCTACAACCAGACTCTCAGCGCCAGCGGCGGCACTGCGCCGTACAGCTTCGCCATCACCGCAGGCGCTCTGCCCGCAGGGCTGGGCCTCAACACCGGCACCGGCGCACTGACCGGTACGCCGACCGCGGCCGGCACCTTCAACTTCACCGTGACCGCAACAGACGCCAATAGTTTCAACGGTTCCCGCGCCTACACCCTGGTGGTGGCGCCGCCGGTGATCCTGATCGCGCCGTCCGCGCTGACAGGCGGCACAGTCGGCGCGGCCTACAGTGATACCTTCATTGCCAGCGGCGGCATCCCCTCGTACAGCTATGCGATCACTGCCGGTGCCCTGCCGGCGGGGTTGACGCTCAATGGCAGCAGCGGCGTCATCAGCGGTACACCCAGCGCAGGCGGCACCTTCAACTTCACCGTTACCGCCACCAGCAGCAGCACCGGCGTCGGCGCCCCGCACAGCGGCTCGCGTGCCTATTCGACGACGTTCCTTCCGGCCACGGTCCTGTTGCCGGCCACCACGCTGGCCAACGGTACCCAGAACACGGCGTACAGCGCCACGTTGAACCCGGCCAGCGGCGGCACCTCGCCGTACTCCTATGCGTTCACCGCAGGCGCCCTGCCAGCGGGCATGACGCTGAACACCGCAACGGGCGCATTGACCGGTACACCTACCGCATCGGGCACCTTCAATTTCTCCGTGACCGCAACCGACAGCAGCACCGGCACCGGGCCCTACAGTTCCGCGCCGCGCGGCTATACGCTGCAGATCATCAACACCCCGCCTGTCGCCAATCCGCTGTCGGCGAGCGTGGCCTACAACAGCAGCGCCAATCCGATCACGCTGAACATCTCTGGCGGCGTGCCGTCCTCGGTGGCCGTCGGTACCGCGCCGCTTCATGGCAGTGCGAACGCCAGCGGCACCTCCATTACCTACCAGCCCACCGCGGGTTACGCGGGCCCGGACAGCTTTACCTACACCGCAACAAACACCGCCGGCACCTCGTCGCCCGCCACGGTCAGTGTCACTGTCGGCAACCCGACCATCACCGTGACTGCGGGTGGCCCCATGAGCGCGCAGGTCGGCGCCAGCTACAGCCAGACGTTCACCTGGAATGGCGGCACTGCACCCTATAGCGGCTTCACTGTCACCGGCCTGCCAGCAGGCCTCAGCGTTGGTGGCACTACCGCCACCAGCGTGACCGTAAGCGGCACGGTGAGCGCGGCGGGCAGCTTCAGCCTCGTCGCCACTGCCACCGACAGCAGCACCGGCACCGGTCCGTTCACCACCGGCCAGGGCTTCACGCTGACCGTTGGCGCGCCGACCCTGAGCATGACCCCGGCGCCGGGCAACCTGCCGATGAACTACGGCACCGCCACCACCATCAACTTTGCCAGCAGCGGCGGCACCGCGCCGTACAGCTACGCACTGGCGGCCGGCTCGTTGCCGGCGGGTGTGAGCTTCAACTCGGCCGGTGTGCTCAGCGGTACGCCGACCGCGCCGGGCAACTACAACATCGCCGTGCGTGCCGCAGATTCAAGCACCGGCGCGGGTGCGCCGTTCTCGCTGCAGCAAAACTACACCATCGTCGTAGGCCTGCCGACGATCAGCATCGATCCGCCCAGCCTGCCCAACGGCAGCGCTGGCGTGGCCTACAACGCGCAGTTGAGTTCCAGCGGCGGCATAGCGCCATACAGCTACACGCTGCTCAGTGGTGCGCTGCCGACCGGCGTGTCCTTCACCTCTGCAGGCACCCTGTCCGGCATCCCCCGCTCCGATGGCAACTTCAGCATCACGTTGGGTGCCACCGATTCCAACGGCCAGACCGCCAGCCGCGTGTACACCTTCACGATCACTCCGGCGACCGTGGTGCTCGCACCGGCCCCCCTCGCAGGCGGCGCAGTCGGCACCGCCTACTCACAAAGCCTGAGCAGCAGCGGCGGTATTGCGCCCTATACCTACGCGATCGTCTCCGGCACCCTGCCCCCCGGCATTGCCTTCAGCTCAGCGGGCGTGTTCAGTGGCACGCCGGTCACGGCCGGCAGCTACACCGTGGTGGTGCGCTCCACCGACGACGCCGGCTACAACGCTACCCAGAGCTACACCATCGTCATCGCCAATGCGGTGCCGGTGGCTGTGGACGACAGCGCCACCACGCCGTCGCAGCAGGCGGTGACCATTCCGGTCGCCGCCAACGACAGCAGCGTGATCACCTCGGTCGCTGTGGCCAGCGCGCCAGCGCACGGCACTGCCACGGTCAGCGGCATGAGCGTTGTCTATACGCCATCCGGCACCTACTTCGGCGCCGACAGCTTCACTTACACCGCGACCGGTCCGGGCGGCACTTCGGCGCCGGCGACCGTGTCGATCACGATCACCGCTCTGCCCGTGCCTGCGGGCCAGCCGCGCGCGGCCGTCACCACCGTGGCGGGGCAGCCGGTGACCATCGACACCACGGTGGGTGCCACCGGCGGTCCGTTCACCGGCGTGACGCTAGTGACACCGCCGGCAACCGGAACCACGACCGTGACCGGCACCAACATCACCTACACCCCGCTGGCCACCGCCTCGGGCACGGTGAGCATCGTCTACACATTGAACAACGCCTATGGCGCTTCGGCTCCGATCACCACCACGATCACCATCAATCAGGTGCCTGTGGCGGTCTCGCGCCGGGTCAGTGCAAATGCGGGCGTTGCGGCGGTGGTCGAGCTGACGACTGACGCCACCGGCGGTCCGTTCACTGCGGCCACGCTGGTGTCGCTGTCGCCGGCCAGTGCGGGCACGGCCACCGTCGCGCCTTCCGGCAGCGGTGCCAGCGCGGGCTATCGTCTGACCTTCACTCCGGCGGCCACCTTCGCCGGTACCGCCACGGCCACCTTCACCCTGAGCAACACGTTCGCGACGTCGGCGCCGGCGACCATCGACTTTGATGTAATCGGCCGACCGGACCCGACCCTGGACGCGGAAGTGATGGGACTGTTGGGCGCACAGGCCGCTTCCACGCGGCGTTTCGCCACTGCCCAGATCGGCAACTTCCAGCGCCGCATGGAAGGCCTGCATGGTGCTGGCAGAGGGGAGCGCTTCGAGAATGGCCTGAGCTTCGGCGTCGACCGCGATCGTCGCTGCCAGGATGAGGTACGACGCATGCCCGGTGGCGATTGCCGCCAGGTGACCGCGCTGGACGAATCTGTTCTGAGGGACGACGTTGCTGTCGCGCCCGCCGCTGGGGATCGCGGCACACGTAGGGGTGATGGAGATAACGGTGCCCTTACCCTGTGGACCGGCGGCTCGATCAACAGCGGTGATCGCGATGGTCGCTCGGGCAGCGCGGGCTTCGACTTCCAGACCAGCGGCATCAGCGCCGGTGCCGATACCCGGGTGAACCAGGCATTCGCCTTCGGCGGTGGTATCGGCTACGGCCGCGACACGACCGACGTCGGTCACAACGACACCCGCAGCCACGGCGAAAGCTACACCCTGGCCGCGTACGGCAGCTACCACCCGGGGCAGTACTTCTTCGTTGATGGCCTGCTGGGTTACCAGTTGCTGTCATTCGACTCACGTCGCTACGTGACCGCCAATGGCGCGATGGTGCAAGGCGACCGCGATGGCAAGCAGTGGTTCGCCTCGCTGTCGGTCGGCGGCGACTACCAGCGCGACCGGTTGTCGGTGAGTCCGTATGCGCGGCTGGACCTGGCCCGTGCAACATTGAACGGCTATACCGAACGCGGCGACGCGATCCACGCCCTGCGCTACGAGGACCAGGATGTGGACACCACCACCGCCAGCCTGGGCGTGCACATGGACTATCGCTACCCGGTCCGCTTCGGCACGCTCTCGCCACAGCTGCGGCTCGAATACCAGCACGATTTCCAGGACGCCAGCCCGGTGACGATGGGCTACGCCGATCTGCCGGGCGGCCCGTTCTACCGCAGCGAAATCGATGGACTCAAGCGCAACCGGTTCGTTTTCGGTCTGGGTGCGGTGCTGCAGACTGAGCGCGACTTCAGCCTGCGGATCGAGTACCGCGGCCTGTTCGGCAGCAGCGAAGACACCGACCATGGTCTGCAGCTGAACCTGGAAAAGAAGTACTGATCACCTGGGGCGCGGCGACGCGCCCCAATCTCCCGGCAACGCCGGTCGTGCATGTCGAAAGCATCGGCTGGTCCTGCTGCCGATCAAAGCGGCCGGGCATGGGCCCGGCCTTACGACACGGCCGTCAATTGGCCAGAGCGAAATCCAACCCCGCGCACACCGCTGCCACCTGGGCGTCGTTGCATTCCTGCGGGTTGGTGCGCGGGCTGTCCGGGTACACCTCGGTGGTGGTGGCATACAGCGCATCGGTGAAGCCGGCACATGCACCAATCGAGCGCGACTCGCCCCACACCACGCCCAGCGACTGCAGCGGCATGCCCACCAGATTGCCTTCGGCGTCGGCCGGGGCAATGTGGGTGATCGGCGCCACGGCGGCGATCAGCGCCTTCTGGAATTCGTGCTGCGGGTCTTCGCTGTTGCCGATCACATAGAAGCCATCGGGAATGGTGTCGCGCTCGAAGGGCTTGCCATCGCGGGCACAGCGGGCCGGGTCGAACTCGTGCAGATCGCTGTCGGTGGTCTCGTGCAGGTCCAGGTGGACCCGGATGTTGGCCTTGCGTTCGGCCACCCAGCGCATCAGCGAGGCGGCTTCCTCGATCAGGCCGCCGTCACGGAAGCTGCGGTTGGGATCGATGGCATTGGGATTCCAGCGCTGGATGCGCTCATAGCCCCACGGGCTCACGCACGGGGCCACGATCAGGTTGAAGCGGCCCAGGTATCGCTCGGCGTGCTGCTCCAGGAACTGCAGGGCGCCATGCACGCCGCTGGTTTCGTAGCCATGCACGCCGCCGGTGACCAGCGCGGTCGGCAGGGCCGGGTTCCAGTCGTGGTTCACCACCGCAAACAGCGGGTAGTGGTCCGGGGCGTAGTCCAACTGGCCGTACTGCACCACGTCGAAGCGCTCGTCCAGCCGTTCCAGCGCGGTCACCACGTCTTCGTGGTAGCTGCGCTGCCGCTGCTGGCGGGCCCGCCACTGCGCGCGTTCGGCGTCGCCCCAGGGCTGTCCGGGGGTGCCGATCGGGTAGAACTGCGCAACGGTCATCTCAAGCTCCAGAAGTCGGGGTGCGGTGGTACAGCCGACCATTTTAAGCCTTGTGGCCCGATCGGTGCTGCCCCTCGCCCCGCCTTCATACGGCCGGCCTCATCTGGTTGTAAAATCAACGGTTTTTGGCCCCCACCCCCTTGATGGCGAACGCAGCGCAGCCGGTCGTGGATGGACCGGACTTCCTCCGTCTGCTCGCCCGTCTCAGCGACGGCGCGATGCCGGCCTCCAGTCCCGCCCTGACCGATCGCCTCGGCCAGTGGGTGGACTGGAGCCGTGCCGTGGCCCTTGCCGGGGCGCTGGATGGCCGCCTGGCTGAACCGGCCGAGGCCGCCGAAGCGCTGGATGACCTGCTGGCCGATTGCGCCCAGGCCGAAGCGAGCCTGTTGGCCTCGCTGAGCGAGGATGCCGAGGCCGAGCGCCTGCTGGACCTGGCCGAGGCCGCCGCCGCGCCGAACTTCGCTTCGTTGCGGCAGCGCTACCGGGTGCTGCAGCAGGCCATCCAGACCGCTACCGGCCGTCTGCGCGGCCGCCTGCGCGACCAGCTGGTGCAGGCGTCACCGGAGCTGGCGCGGCTGGCCGAGGTCGATGCGGTGATGGAGCAGACCTTGAGCCCGCGCGAGCACAGCCTGCTTGCCACCGCCCCGGCGGTGCTGGGTGCCCGATTCGAACGCGTGCACGGCCAGCCCGGCTGGCGCGCGTCCTTCCGCCACGACATGCGCACGCTGCTGCTCGCCGAGCTGCAACTGCGCTTCCACCCGATCCAGGGGCTGCTTGCCGCCCTGCGCTCACACTGACCGGAACACCATGTCCAGAACTGTTTTCCACGTCCTTGTCTTCCTTGCTGGCCTGCTGGCCGTGTGCTGGATCGGCGTCGGCTATGTCTCGGTGCACCCGCTGGGTGCAGCCGTGGCAGCGATCATCGCAGCCTGCTACATCGCCGGTGGCGTGGAGCTGTACCGCTACCGGCAGGCCAGCAATGGCCTGCGCGCCGCACTGGCTGACCTTTCGCTGGCCAAGGAAAGCCTGGCACCGTGGCTGGAGCGTGTGCCGCTGGGCCTGCGCAATGCCGTGCGCCTGCGCGTGGAAGGCGAACGCACCGCCCTGCCCTCGCCGGTGCTGACGCCCTATCTGGTAGGCCTGCTGGTGCTGCTGGGCATGCTCGGCACGCTGCTGGGCATGATGGACACCCTGCGCGGCACGGGCCTAGCGCTGCAGAGCGCCACCGACATGGCGGCCATCCGCGGCTCGCTGGCCTCGCCGGTGCAGGGTCTGGCGGTGGCCTTCGGCACGTCCATCGCCGGCGTGGCCAGCTCGGCCATGCTGGGCCTGCTGTCGGCGCTGCTGCGCCGCGACCGCCTGCACGTGGTGCAGCAGCTGGACCGCGCCATCGCCACTGACCTGCATCCGTATTCGCAAGCCTGGCAGCGTGCCGAGTCGCTGCGCCTGCTGCAGTCGCAGTCTGCGGCGCTGCCTACGCTGATCGATCGCCTGCAAGCGATGACCAGCACCTTCGAACAGCACAGCGCGGCCGCCAATGAGCGCCTGCTGGCCGGTCAGGCTGAGTTCCTGACGCAGAGCCAGGCGTTGCAGGAACGCCTGGCCACCTCGCTGCAGCAGTCGTTGCGCGAAGGTGCTGAAGCCAGTGCCGCGGCCATTGGCGGCGCGCTGCAACCGATGGCCGAAACCACCCTGGCCGGTCTGGCCAGCCACGGCCAGGCGCTGCATTCGCGTGTCGAACAGGCAGTGCAGCAGCAGTTGAATGGTCTGGCCGAGGGCTTCGAGCGCAGCCGCGTGGCGACCGAAGCGAGCTGGGCCAAGGTAGTGGCCGAGCAGACCGGCGCGCAGCAGGCGCTGGTTGCCGAACTGCGCCAGCATCTGCAGTCCTTCAGCGAAGGCCAGAGCGCACAGAGTGAAGCGCTGGTGGTGCGCATCGGCGAGCGCCTGCAGGCCGATGCCAGCGGCAACGCCGACGCTTGGCGTGCCGCTGCCGAACAGCAGCATGCGTTGAACAGTGAACTGGTCGAGCGCCAGCAGCAGGCGCTGCAGCATGCCAGCAGCCACCTGGATGACCGTGCGCAGGCGCTGCTGCAGGCACTGGATGAGCGCCACGCCGCCGGCCAGTCGCTGCTGCAGGAACACGAGCAACAGCGCTTGCAGGATTGGCAGGCCGCACAGGCCGCCACCGCCACGGCGCATGCCGAACTGCAGGCGGGCCTGGATGCACGCGAACAGCAGCGCCAGCTGCGTTGGGACGCGGTAAGTACCGAGCTGCAGCAGGCGCACGCGGCGTTGCAGGCCCAGCTACTGGCAGGCGACGAACAGCGCCTGCAGCGCTGGAGCGATGCGTTGCAGAGCGTTTCGGCCGATCTCGCCGAGCGCCTGCAGGCCAATGGCCAGCGCCTTGCCGAACAGCAGCAGCAGGTCTGCGACACGTTGGCACAGACCGCGCAGCAGATCGGCGAGAACGGCCGTGCCCAGGCCAGCGCCACGCTGGCCGAAGTGTCCACCCTGCTGCAGACTGCGGCCGCAGCACCGAAGGCAGCCGCCGAGGTCATCAACGAACTGCGCAGCACCCTGTCCGAAAGCCTGGTGCGCGACAACAAGATGCTGGAAGAACGCGGCCACCTGCTGGCCACCGTGCAGACCCTGCTGGACGCGATCAACCACGCCTCGCACGAGCAGCGCACCGCTGTGGATGCACTGGTCGGAGGCTCGGCCGAACTGCTGGAACGCGTCGGTAACCGTTTCAGCGACCATATCGCGGCCGAGACCGGCAAGCTCGATGGCATCGCCGCGTTGCTCAATGGCAGTGCCGGTGAAGTGGGCCAGCTGGCCGGCACCTTCGGTTCTGCCGTCGAGCAGTTCGGCACCGCTTCGGCAGAGCTCTCCGGACGCCTGGAGCAGATTGGCGGTGCGCTGGACGCCTCGCTGGCGCGCAGCGATGAGCAGTTGGCGTACTACGTGGCGCAGGCGCGCGAGGTGGTCGACCTCAGCCTGCTGTCACAGAAACAAGTGATGGAAGAACTGCAGCAGCTGGCCGCGCGCCGCGGCAAGGCCGGCAGCGCATGAGCGACGAGCTGGAGGTCGACGGCGGCTCACACGCCCCGATCTGGGCGGCATTCGGCGATCTGATGTCGGTGCTGCTGGGCGCGTTCGTGCTGATCCTGGTCGGCGTGGTCGCCGTGCAGCTGGAGTTGTCGCAGCGCCTGGACCAGGAGGTCAAGCAGCGCCAGGCCGAAGCCAAGCGTCTGCAGACGCTGGAACAGGCGCTGGCCGGCCCGCTCGCCGCCGGCCGGGTGACGCTGGTGAATGGCCGCATCGGCATCAGCGGCAGCGTGCTGTTCGCGCTGAACTCGGACCAGCTGCAGCCGGAAGGCCAGGAACTGCTGCGCAGCCTGGCCGCGCCGCTGGCGGCCTATCTCGGCACGCGCGAAGAGATCCTGATGGTCAGCGGTTTCACCGATGACGCACCGGTGCGGGAAGGCAACCGCCGCTTCGCCGACAACTGGGAGCTGTCCGCGCAGCGCTCGCTGACGGTGACCCGTACCCTGATCGCCGACGGCGTACCGGCCGATGCGGTGTTCGCCGCGGCGTTCGGCAGCGAGCAGCCGGTCAGCTCCAATGCCAACGAAGATGGCCGCGCGCGCAACCGCCGTGTGGAGATCGCGCCGATTCCCAAGCCCAAGGCTGCTGCGCCGGGCGAGAAGAACGGCAATGGCAGCTGAGTCCTTGCCTTTGGAGGGATTGCGTGCCCTGGTGCGCGACCTCGACAGCGGGTCGCGATCGCTGCTGCACTACCCGCAGGTGCCGATGCTGGACGACGTGCGCCGCGAGTGGTCCGAGCTGCGCAGCGAACTGCAGGTGCGCCGCTCGCTGCGCACCGAGGCCCCCGCCGACGGCGGCCCACTGAACTCGGCAGTGCTGGTGCAGCGCATGCTGGACACGATGCAGGCGACCAGCCCCGGGTATCTGCGCCACTTCATCGACTATGTCGATACGCTGTCGTGGCTGCAGGCGTTGCAGGATGGTGCCGCCAGCGGCGGTGATGCAGCAAAACCCAAACGCACACGCAAGCCGCGCAACGCGGGTTGACCGATACCGGTAGTGCCGGCCGCTGGCCGGCAGCCTCATGAACCCTCCGCAGCATCCCGCAGTTGCCGGCCAGCGGCCGGCACTACCCACCCGTATGTCCGCAGATGAAGCTGCGGGCATTGCAGGATGCGACGCTAAAGCGCACACGCAGCAACGCTTCCCCTTTCATCTGCCTGAGCTCCGCTTCCATGCGGCGGCTCGCGCTTGCCTGAGTGCCTGTTCCATGACCAAGACCCTGTTGGCTGCTGCGTTGTCCCTGGCCCTTGCACCGACCGCGTGGGCGCAGCAGGCGCCGTCCGCCACCGACCTCGATGCAGTTTCAGTCATCGGCAGTGGCGAGGCGCGCCAGGTGCAGCGCATCACCCGCGAGAACCTGGACATCCTGCCGCCAGGCACCAGCCTGCAGAAGACCCTGAATCTGCTGCCCGGCGTCAACGCGCAGTCGGCCGACGCGCTGGGCACCAACGAACAGTCGATGACCCTGAGCCTGCGCGGTTTCAACTCCACCCGCCTGGGCTACGTGCTGGACGGCGTGCCGCTGGGCGATGGCGCGTACAACAACTACAACGGCCTGACCATCAACCGTGCGTTGATCAGCGAGAACATGGCTGGTGCCGAACTCGCGGTGGGTATCGGCAGCCTCGGCACGCCGTCCACCAGCAACCTCGGCGGCAGCATTTCCTATACCTCCGACCGACCGGCGCAGGAACTGGGCGGCCGCGTGGTGCAGACCTTCGGCAGCGATGCCAACCGCCGCACCTTCGTGCGCGTGGACAGCGGCGAGTACAACGGATTCTCCGGCTACGTATCGGGCATGAACGCGGTCTCGGACCTGTGGAACGACCAGACCGCCTACAACAAGTCCACCACCAAGCAGTTCAACGCCAAGGGCGTGTGGAATTTCGGCAGCGGCCAGATCACCGGCTTCGTCGACACCTCGCGCACCAGCCAGGCGGACTACTTCTACCTGTCCAAAGACGAGATGTCCCGCGGCCTGGGCTGGGACTGGGGCGGCTATGCACCGGACTGGAACAAGGCCGTGGCCAAGGCCTACTGCAACACCGCCAGCCTCAATGCGAAGAAGTGCGACAACAGCGGTGCGGACAAGGATGCCGACGGTGCCTTCACTGCCGGGCAGATCCTGCGCGATGACAACCTGTACTACCTGGCCGGCGACTTCTTCCTCGCCAACGGCTTCACCCTGCGGGCGCTGGCCTACCACCACGACGACCGCGGCGAAGGCCACAACTGGAACAGCGGCGCCTGGTCGAACAAGGGCACTGCACAGGAAATCCCGATCATCTTCCGCAACACCGTCTACACCATCGACCGCGATGGCGGCACGCTGTCGTTCGATTGGGAGCTGGGTGCACACCGCATCGAAGGTGGCGTCTGGTACGAACGCAACACCAGCAGTGCCGAACGCTACCAGACCGCTGTGGACGGACCACGCGACCTCAGCGGCATGAATACCCTGCCCTCGGACGTGGGCGTATTCGCCCAACGCACGCGCTGGAAGACCCACCAGTTCTTCCTGAAGGACACCTGGCGCCTGCTCGACGACCGCCTGACCCTGGAGTTCGGCGCCAAGAGCCCGCATGCCACCTCCGATGCGCAGGCGCTGCCCGGCGATGCGAAGACACCGATCTCGCCGAGCTCGAACAACCAGTTCGCCACCGGCTCGCTGAAGGCCAGCAAGAATTTCCTGCCCAGCGTGGGTGCGAACTTCCGCCTCAGCGAGCATCACGAAGTGTTCGCCAGCTACGCCGAGAACATCGCCATGTTCCAAGGCGGCTTCAAGCTCGGCCCGCAGGCGGTCAGCCAGGCCACCTGGAACGCGCAGGGCAACCTGAAGCCAGAGGAATCACGCTCGCTGGAAGCGGGCTACCGCTTCGTCACCGACACCCTGCAGGCATCGGTCGCCGCCTACAGCGTGCGCTTCGACAACCGCCTGCTGCAGTACAACCCCTGCGACTCGCGGCAGGCGGTCGGACCGACCTGCGGCAACCGCTTCTACAACGTCGGCGGCGTCGACAGCCGCGGTGCCGAACTGACCGTGTTGTGGACACCGAACGAGCACTTCAGCTGGTACACCTCGGCGTCGCTGAACCGCTCAACCTACGCCTCCAACTACTTCCAGGCCGGCGTCGAACAGCAGATCAAGGGCAAGATCCAGACCGACACGCCCAAGCAGCTGCTGGCCACTGAGATCACCTGGCGCGACAACGGCTGGTTTGCCAGTCTGCGCGGCAAGTACACCGGCGAGCGCTTCTACACCTATACCAACGACCAGGGCTTCGGTGGCTTCACCGTGTTCGACCTGGCCGGCGGCTACGATTTCGGCCAGGTCGGCTTCGCCAAGGGAATGCGACTGTCGCTGAACGTGACCAACCTGGGCGACAAGCGCTACGCCAGCAACCTGGATTCGAGCGTGTTCGCACCCAGCGACCCGTCGGGCAAGCTGTATGTGTTCCATGCGTCGGCACCGCGCCAGGTGTTCGGTACCATCGACATCCGCTTCTGATCGCCGGCCGAGGAGTCACCCATGTCCGCTACTGCCCTGCTGTTGGCCGCGCTCTCGGTCAGCGGCTACAACGCACCGCATGAAGCCCGCGGCGTGCCGCCACGCGCGGTGGACGTGGGCAGCTTCACCTACGTGGACAAGGGGTTGGTCGCCGCCGGGCGATTGCCGGCAGGCACCGTGGACTTCCTCGGCGATACGCTGGGCTCGTTCTCGTCGTTGGCGATACAGCCGGGCACGTGGCGGCGCACCGCGCGGGGTTACCAAGGGGTGCTGTGGACCCTGCCCGACCGCGGCCGCAACGATCCGGAGGCCGGGCTGTTCTACGACTATGCCGGCCGTCTGGAGCGCATGAAGCTGCGCATCGACTGGCCGCAGGGAACGTCCAAGGGCTTCGGCGTGGTGACGATGACGCCAGAAAAGGGGCTGGTGCTGAAGGACTACAACGGCCAGCCCTTCACCGGTGCCGACCCGGGTGATCACACGATCAACCAGCGTGGCGTGGTGCTGCCCTCGCCCGCCGTGGGCGCGGGGGCCGGCAAGGTCGCGCTTGATGCCGAATCGCTGCAGTTCACTGCCGACGGCCACTTCTACATCGGCGACGAGTACACCGCCAACGTCTACTACTTCGATGCACAGGGCCAGCTGCAGGGAGTGATCGTGCCGCCGCAGGCGATCCAGCCACAACGTGATGGCAAACCTGCCTTTGGATCATTGGCCCCGCCGCAGACCGGGCGCCGCAACAACCAGGGCGTGGAAGGCATGGGCCTGTCGCCCGACGGCACACGGTTGTTCGTTGCCCTGCAGAGCGCGCTGATGCAGGACAGCGCGGCGGGCAATGCCGCCGGCCGCATCAACACCCGCGTGCTGGTCTACGACGTGTCTGCCAACCCGACGCCGACGCAACCGGTGGGCCACCATGTGATGATCCTGCCCGCCTACGCCCATGATGGCAAAGGCAAGCTCGACCGTACCGCTGCGCAGAGCGAGCTGCGTGCGCTGGACAACGAGCGTTTCCTGATGCTGGCGCGCGATGGCAATGGACTGGGCAAGGAGGGCAACGACCCGATCGTCTATAAATCGGTGCTGCTGGTGAACGTGGCGCAGGCCTCCAATCTGGTGGACACGGAATATGAGACCGGCACGGCATCGGTGCTGGCCGATCCGGCTGACGCCATGTTGAAGACCGGCATCGTGCCCGCCAACGTCAAAGAGGTGCTGAACCTGCTCGACCGACCGCAGCTCGCCCGGGCCGGGCTGGACCTGGACACAGGGCGTGGCCCTCACCCGGGATTGCTGTCGGAGAAATGGGAGGCGATGGATGTGTTGCCTGCGCTTGATCCAGAGCACCCGAACGACGTACTGCTGCTGATCGGCAACGACAACGACTTCACCGCCCGCAACTGCCGCATGCAGGGCGAGCACTGCGACAGTGCGTACGACAACGACAACCGGGTGCTGGTGTATCGGCTCACCCTGCCGTAGTGCCGGCCGCTGGCCGGCAATCTCACAAACCCCGACACTTGGTAGTGCCGGCCGCTGGCCGGCAACTTCATGAACCTCCGGACGCACCGCCTGGT
>NZ_JBFRFC010000022.1:0-38278 GCF_052114625.1 Stenotrophomonas sp. 2YAF26
CGCGCGCGCACTTCCTGCATGTTGGATTTGACCTTCTCCAGCAGGCTGTCGTTGGGTGCGATCACCACCACCGGCATGTCCTCGTCCACCAGCGCCAGCGGCCCGTGCTTGAGCTCGCCGGCCGGGTAGGCCTCGGCGTGGATGTACGAGATTTCCTTCAGCTTGAGCGCGCCTTCCAGGGCGATCGGATAGTGCAGGCCACGGCCGAGGAACAGCGCACTGCTCTTGCGTGCGAAGCGCTCGGCCCATGCGGCGATCTGCGGTTCCATGTTCAACGCATGCTGCACGCTGCCCGGCAGGAAACGCAGCTGCTCCAGGTAGTCCGCTTCCTGTGCGGCATCAACGCGGCCATGCAGCTTGCCCAGCACCACGGTCAGCTGGAACAGCGCGGCCAGCTGGGTGGTGAACGCCTTGGTCGAGGCCACGCCGATCTCGGCGCCGGCACGGGTGTAGCAGACCAGTTCGCTGGCGCGCGGAATCGCGCTTTCCGGCACGTTGCAGATCGACAGCGTGTGCGTGTGTCCCAGCGATTTGGCGTACTTCAGCGCTTCCATCGTGTCCAGCGTTTCGCCGGACTGGGAGATGGTCACGATCAGGTGCTTGGGATTGGCATACGCGGCGCGATAGCGGTATTCGCTGGCGATCTCCACGCTGCACGGCAGGCCGGCGATGGCCTCGATCCAGTAGCGCGCGGTCAGGCCCGAGTAGTAACTGGTACCACAGGCCAGGATCTGCACGCCCTCGATTCCCGACAGCACCGCTTCGGCATTCTTGCCGAACAGTTCGGCCGGGAAGCCACCAGCGTCGATCGCCGCTTCGATGGTGTCGCCCAGCGCACGCGGCTGCTCGTGGATCTCCTTCTGCATGAAGTGGCGGTACGGGCCCAGCTCCAGGGAGGCCAGCGAGACATCGGAGAGATGCACATCGCGCTCGATCGGCTGATCGTTGCCATCGAAGATGCTCACGCCATCCCGGCGGATCTCGGCGGTGTCGCCCTCTTCCAGGAAGATCACCTTGCGCGTGGCCGACAGCACGGCCGACACATCGGACGCCACGAAGTTCTCGCCCTCGCCCAGACCCACCAGCAGCGGGCAGCCCATGCGGGCGCAGACGAAACGTTCCGGCTCGGCACGGCTGATCACAGCCAGCGCATAGGCACCGGTCAGTTCCTTGACCGTGTGCTGCAACGCGACCAGCAGGTCATCGCCATTCTTGAGATGGTGATGAATCAGATGGGCGATCACTTCGGTGTCGGTCTGCGACTCGAAGGTATAGCCCAGCGCGCGCAGCTTCTCGCGCTGTTCTTCATGGTTCTCGATGATGCCGTTGTGCACCAGCGCCACGCCATGGCTGATGTGCGGATGCGCGTTCGCCTCGGTGACACCCACACATGTCACGCATTTCCTTGAAGACGGTCGCCGCATTCTAGCCTGCGTGTCCGCCAGCCCCCTCCTGTCCGCTTAATGAAAGTGTCCGGAAAGGCCCCAGCAGGGCATATGCAGCCGTTGGATCTGGTCAGTCCAGCAGCTGGATCTCAATGAAGCGCTGGCGCAATCTCTTGCATGACCCGCTTCAACCCATCCTGCCACCTCGGCAGCGCGATGCCGAAATCCTGCTGCAACCTGCTGTTGTCCAGTACCGACCATGCTGGACGCTTGGCCGGCGTCGGGTACTCGGCAGTGGTGATCGCCTCGACTTTCGGCCCCTGCGACAGCACGCCTGTTGCTACCGCTTCCGCAAAGATCGCTTCGGCAAAGCCGTGCCAGCTGGTCTCGCCCTTCGCGGTCAGATGCCACGTGCCCGACAGTGTGCCGTCGTGCTGCAGCGCTTGTGCGGTCACATCGGCAATCAACGCTGCCGGCGTCGGCGTACCGACCTGGTCGGCGACCACACGCAGCACGTCGCGGTCCGCCCCAACCCGCAACATCGTGCGCAGGAAGTTGGTGCTGTGCGAGGCATATACCCACGCGGTGCGGAAGATCAGGTGGCGTCCACCGGCCGCGCGGATGGCCTCCTCACCGGCCAGCTTGCTGGCGCCGTACACGCCCAGCGGGGCGGTCGCATCGTCTTCCCGGTAGGGGCGCGCGCCCTGCCCGTCGAAGACATAGTCAGTGGAGTAATGCACCAGCGGGACGCCGGCCTGCGCGCACCAGCGTGCCAGCACGTCCGGTGCCTCCGCATTCGCACGGAAGGCGGCATCGCGGTCGTCCTCGGCGCGGTCGACCGCGGTATACGCGGCCGCATTGACCACCACCGTCGGCTGCACACGGTCCAGCAGTGCCGCCAGCGAAGCAGGCTGATCGAAGTCGGCCACTTCGCACGCGGTGCCACCGGGCAGCGCACCGCTGCGGGTAGTCGCCACCATGCTGCCCAGCGGGGCCAGCGCACGTCGCAGTTCCTGACCCAGCTGACCGTTGGCACCGAGAAGCAGGATCGTCACGGCTGGTAGACCGGCAGGCGGCCCTCGGCAATGTCTTTCATGAACGGCGCAGCCTCATCCTTGGCCGAGAGCGTCGGGGCGCTGATCGGCCAGTCCACGGCGATGTCGGCATCGTTCCAGCGAATGCCTGCGTCGCTCTCCTTCACGTAGACGTCCGTGCACAGGTAGCTGAACAGTGCACGTTCGGACAGCACTGCGAAGCCATGCGCGAAGCCCTCCGGGATCCAGAACTGCCGCTTGTTCTCCGCGCTCAACACGACCGCTTCCCAGCGTCCGAAGGTCGGCGAACCGCGACGGATATCGACGGCAACGTCGTAGACCTCGCCTTCCAGCACCGTGACCAGCTTGCCCTGCGGCCGCGGCCACTGGTAATGCAGGCCCCTCAGCACGCCCTTGGCAGAGGCGGACACATTGCTCTGCACGAATGCGCCCGGCAGGCCATGCTCGGCAAAACGATCCGCATTCCAGGTTTCGAAGAAGAAACCGCGATCGTCGCCAAAGACGGCCGGCTCGATCACCTTGCAGCCGGAGAGCGCGGTCTCGATCAGCTTCACGGCACCACGCCCCGCAATGCCAGCGAATGCAGGTACTGGCCGTAGCCGTTCTTGATCAACGGCGCCGCCAACGCCTCCAGTTGTTCGGCGGTGATCCAGCCCTGGCCGAAGGCGATTTCTTCCGGGCAGCAGACCTGCAGGCCCTGGCGGGTCTGGATGGTCTCGATGAAGTTGGAGGCTTCCAGCAGCGACTGGTGCGTGCCTGTATCCAGCCACGCATAGCCACGGCCCAGCGCTTCCAGATGCAGGTTGCCCTCGCGCAGGTAACGCTGGTTGAGATCGGTGATCTCCAGCTCGCCGCGCGGCGACGGCTTCAGCTCCGCTGCGTAATCGCTGGCGTTGCCATCGTAGAAGTACAGGCCGGTGACGGCATAGTTCGAACGCGGCTTCTCGGGCTTCTCGACCAGGTCGATGACCTTGCCAGCCTTGTCGAACTCGGCCACGCCGTAGCGCTCCGGATCATTGACCCAGTAGCCGAAGACGGTCGCGCCGGTGTCGCGCTGGTCGGCGTTGCGCAGCACTTCGCGCAGGCCGTGGCCGTGGAAGATGTTGTCGCCCAGCACCAGGCAGCTCGGCTTGCCGCCGATGAAGTCCTTGCCGATCAAATAGGCCTGCGCCAGCCCGTCCGGACTCGGCTGCACGGCGTACTCGATGTTCATGCCCCACTGCGAGCCGTCGCCCAGCAGGCTCTGGAAAAGCGCCTGCTCGTGCGGCGTGTTGATGATCAGCACGTCGCGGATGCCGGCCAGCATCAACACGCTGAGCGGGTAATAGATCATCGGCTTGTCGTACACGGGCAGCAGTTGTTTGCTGACGCCCTTGGTGATCGGATACAGGCGGGTACCCGAGCCACCTGCGAGGATGATGCCCTTGCGTTGAGTCATGCGGTTGTCCTCTGTCTGGTGATCACCGCGCTCAGGCGGTGGTGCCGATGCGCTGCAGGCGGTAGCTGCCGTCGAGCACGCCGTTGACCCAGTCCTGGTTGTCCAGGTACCAGTCCACGGTGAAGCCGATGCCCTGTTCGAAGGTGTACTTCGGCTCCCAGCCGAGCTGATCCTTCAGCTTGGAGGCATCGATCGCGTAGCGACGGTCATGGCCCGGGCGATCGGTCACGTAGGTGATCTGGCTGGCGCGCGGCTGGCCATCCTCACGCGGGCGACGCGCATCGAGCAGGGCGCAGATCGCCTGCACCACCTCGATGTTCTGCTTCTCCGAATTGCCGCCCACGTTGTACGTCTCGCCGACCTGGCCCTTGGCCAGCACGGTGCGGATCGCTTCGCAGTGGTCGCTCACGAACAGCCAGTCGCGCACCTGCTTGCCGTCGCCATAAACCGGCAGCGGTTCGCCGGCCAGGGCCTTGGCGATCACCAGCGGGATCAGCTTCTCGGGGAAGTGATACGGGCCGTAGTTGTTGGAGCAATTGGTGGTCAGCACCGGCAACCCGTAGGTGTGGTGGAACGCGCGCACCAGATGGTCCGAGGCCGCCTTGGACGCCGAGTACGGCGAGTTGGGCGCGTACGCGGTGGTCTCGCTGAACTTGCCGGTCTCGCCGAGGGTGCCGTACACCTCATCGGTGGAGACGTGCAGGAAGCGGAACGCCTGGCCCTTGTCGTCCGGCAGCGCCTTCCAGTAATCGCGTACGGCTTCCAGCAGCGCCAGGGTGCCCACCACGTTGGTCTGGATGAACGCGCCCGGGCCGTCGATGGAACGGTCCACGTGGCTTTCGGCGGCGAAGTTCAGCACGGCGTCCGGGCGGTGTTCGGCCAGCAGGCGGGCGACGAGCGCCTGGTCGCCGATGTCACCTTCGACGAAGACATGGTCCGGATTGCCGTCCAGCGAGGCCAGCGTTTTCAGGTTGCCCGCGTAGGTCAGCGCATCCAGGTTGATGACACGCACGCCTTTGGCGACCGCTTCGAGGACAAAGTTACCGCCAATAAATCCGGCTCCGCCGGTGACAAGCCATGTGGGCACTACCCATTCTCCTGTTCGATGTGCGTGCAGGGGGCCTGCTGGCGCCCCGGCTCAGCGCAACAGGATACATGGCGGTCGTCTTCACGACTGCCCGTGCAGCGTGAACAAGGTCCATCCTTATGGATTGGGATGCGGCATGGTCACGAAACCATACGCATCCGTATTGTCTTACTCCGAGCAACGTCCAGCCCCGTCTGATATCCCATCCGCGGGGCATGCAGCAGCGGTGGCGGCACGCCTCCGTTGCTATGCTTGTTTGCTTATGCGTCCTGTCGGTTGCGGTCGCAGATCGATTTTCCCGTCAGGAGAGATGGTTTGGCCCCGTTCACCCACACGCCCCCGCATCGCACCACTGTTTGGAGGACCCTGCTCATCGGCTTGCTGGTGAGCGCGGCGGGGGTACTCGTTCCACGACTTGCCGGCCTGTCGGAGTTGCCGACCACCGACGAGGGGTATTACGCCTATTTCGGCATGCGGATTGCCAGTGCATGGGCAGGCGGCCACGGCCTACCTGCCGACGGCTATCTGATGCTCTACCCACTCATGACCGCATGGGTATTCGAGCTTCCCGAAAATCCCTTCGTCCTGCTCAGAATGATAGATCTTCTGGTGGCAATGGCGGCCGGCCTGCTGTTCTTCGTGATGCTGCGGAGAGAATCACGTGACACCGCCTTCGCCGCGATCCTGTCACTGACGTTCCTGCTGGCAATGAACGCGCTTGGATTCGTGCAGAACGGATTCAAGAACAGCATATTTCTTTCCTACATTCCGCTGTTTCTGGCAGTCGTGTTGTCCCAGACGGAGCGATCACCCAGCCGCCGTCGTTTTGTCGCCATCGGCAGCCTGGTTGCGTTGGGCGTCCTCATTCGCGAACCTTTCGCCGCGTTTGCGGTACTGGCCGTGGCAGCCACCTGGATTCGCCATGGTGGACGGAACGCCATGCTGGTCTGCGTCGGCGGCGTCCTCACCGCTCTTCTCGTCTGCATTCCCCTCCTCGTGCTCCGTGGAGATGTTAACGCTCTCATTGCCGCATATCGGGATGCCGGCACCATGTTCAGCGCCTTTGAGGACCAGCGATTCGAGTTGTTCGTGAATGCCGCGACCAGTTGGGCGAAAGCGTCAGCATTGCCTTTGGCGCTTTCGGGTGCCGGGGTGATCGCGATCATCGCCTCTTCCACACGACGCGGCCATCGAGATATCTGGGGCCGGGGTTTGTTTTGGATAGCGGTGGCAGGGGTACCACTTATCGAACCAATCATGAAAATAGGGTTTCCGTATCATTTTGCGTCCTCGCTTCCTGGCTTGGCCGGGCTTTGCGCATTTGCATGGCAGGTCTCGATTCGTCCAAAAATCGCATTGCCGGCAGCGACCTTGGTAGCGGTAGCAGCGCTTGTTATGACAGGTCCACAGTGGGTCAAACAACTCCAAGACCTGCCTCGTGCGGCGTCCAACGCCTACATGACCGCCAGGCACGGCTGGCCGACGGACGCGCACGGCTCCTCCAACTACATGATTGCCGCTGATGCCATCCGGCAAGCCTCCCCGAACGGCACTACTCTCAGTGTCAGCGGTTTCATGTTTCCCCTGTTCCCGCTCTCAGGCAAGGTGCCCCCTTCGGCGCAGCTCAGCGACCTGACCTTGGCGCTGATCGACATGCACATGGATCGTGACCGGTTGCTGGAGGCTCTTGTTGCGTGTCCGCCGGAGGTCATCATGACCACGACCCGCACAGAGTGGCCGGGCGCCAAGGAAATTGAAGAGATCGTGGAGTCAACGGGGATGTTCATGAAAGTCGCGACCATTGAAGTCAATCCTTCCATTTCTTATGGCACCTTTGGTGGAGACGTTTATACAAGGGTCGGCACCAACGTGACAGTGTGCCGTTCGGTTGGCGGGAGGTGACTCGCGTCCGCAATCCATACGCATTCGCATGGTTACCCCGGGCCAGTTAGAATCTGGGTCCCCCCGAACCGGTTGCTGTTTCCAGGACCGGGCGTTCCCCTTACTGCGAGCCGGCCCGCGGCCGGTACTACAAGGATCTAGCACCAGATGAAAATCCTCGTCGCGTACAAGCGCGTGGTGGACTACAACGTCCGCATTCAGGTCAAGCCGGACGGCTCCGGCGTCGTCACAGACGGCGTCAAGCTGTCTCCCAACCCGTTCGATGAAATCGCCCTCGAAGAAGCGCTGCGCCTGCGTGACAAGGGCATCGCCACCGAGGTCGTGGTCGCCACGATCGCACCGGCTGATGCCCAGGCGCACCTGCGCAACGGCCTGGCCATGGGCGCCAACCGCGCCATCCATGTGGTGACCGACCAGGCCATCCAGCCGCTGACCGCTGCGCGCACCCTGCTCAAACTGATCGAGAAGGAACAGCCGGACCTGGTCATCTTGGGCAAGCAGGCCATCGACGACGACGCCAACCAGACCGGCCAGATGCTGGCCACGCTGTGGGGCCGCCCGCAGGCGACCTTCGCCAGCAAGCTGGACATTGCCGACGGCAAGGCCACGGTCACCCGTGAAGTCGATGCCGGCCTGGAAACGCTGGAAGTGGATCTGCCGGCCGTGGTCACCACCGACCTGCGCCTGAACGAGCCGCGTTTCATCAAGCTGCCGGACATCATGAAGGCCAAGGCCAAGCCGCTGGAGACCCTGCAGCTGGCCGACCTCGGCGTGGACGCCGCGGATACCTTCAAGACCACCCAGTACGCCGCGCCGGTCAAGCGCAGCAAGGGCGTGATGGTCAAGGACGCGGCCGAACTGGTCGCCGCACTCAAGCAGAAGGGGTTGCTGTAATGACCAAGATCCTCGTTGTCGCTGAACACCACGACGGCAAGCTCAACGCCGCCACCGCCAAGACCGTCAGCGCGGCCGCCGCGATCAGCGGCGCCAGCATCGACGTGCTGGTGCTGGCCGCCGATCCGGCCGCCGTGGCTGCCGAGGCCGCGCAGCTGGCCGGCGTCGCCAAGGTGCTGACCGTGACCAACGCCGCCAACGCGCAGGCGCTGGCCCAGGTGCTGGCCCCGCAGATCGCGCAGCTGGCCACCGGCTACACCCATGTGTTCGGCCCCTCGACCACGTTCGGTAAGGACCTGATGCCGTGCGTGGCCGCGCTGCTGGGGGTCAACCAGGTCTCCGACCTGATGACCGTGGAAGGCAGCCACAGCTTCAAGCGCCCGATCTACGCGGGCAACGCCATCATCACCGTCGAGGTGCCGGCCGACCAGATCGTGGTCGCCACCGTGCGTGCGGCGTCCTGGCCGGAAGCGGCCAAGGGCGGCAGCGCCAGCGTGGAAGCGGCCAGCGTCGATGCGGCCCTGCCGACCCACACCCGCTTCATCGGCCTGGCGGCCGGTGCGACCGACCGCCCGGACCTGCAGAGCGCCAAGCGTGTCGTCTCCGGCGGCCGTGGCGTGGGCTCGGAAGAGAACTTCAAGGTGATCTTCCAGCTCGCCGACAAGCTCGGTGCCGCGGTCGGTGCCTCGCGCGCCGCCGTGGACGCCGGCTATGTGCCGAGTGACCTGCAGGTCGGCCAGACCGGCAAGATCATCTCGCCGGAGCTGTACGTGGCCGTGGGCATCAGCGGCGCGATCCAGCACCTGACCGGCATCAAGGACGCCGGCACCATCGTCGCAATCAACAAGGATCCGGACTCCCCGATCTTCGAGATCGCCGATATCGGGCTGGTGGGGGATCTGTTCACCCTGCTGCCGGAGCTGGAAGCGGCTCTGTAAGTCAAGATGCGCACGAGCCAGGCGGTTACGACCGCCTGGCTTTTTTTTGCGTGTCAGAGACAGACCACCGCATCACCCGATGGCAGGACCGCCGTGAATCCCGTCGCCGGCCACGTGGGAATGGTGTCGCAAACCGCGATGTGCTCCGGCGTCGGCTCGACCGTGTTCAGTTCGTGGCCCGTGGTCATCCGCAGAACGCCCTGCTGCGCGCCGGTCAACGCGAAGGCGGTCATGTTGAGATCCATGTAGGCGGTCGGCAGAGTCGCAGGGTGCGCCCAACGCATGTTGCGGTTAACGATCGCGATACGGCTGCGGTCGTTGAATTCCGGATGCTGGTTGAGCGAGTGGTAGATCTCTGCTGCGAGCACCTTGTCGTAGCCGTTGAGCAACATCTGGTCACTGTGGATGCGGTGGCCAATCGCGGTGGCGCCCAGTATCGAGAGGCCCACCGGAATCGCAATTGCCCACTGCTGCCAGCGCTGCCGGAACAGGTAGAACAGCCAATAGACTCCCATCCCCCAGATAACCACGATGCCCCCCAGCACACGCGGCACGGGCCACCATGCATTGCCGGCCGCGATCACGCCGATGCCTGCCAAAGGAATCAGCGCAGCCAGCAGCAGGCACACCAGCGACTGCCGTGGACGCCGGATGATCACCCATACCACAAAGCTAGCCCAGCCCAGCGCGGCAGCCACCCACATCAGAACTGACGCCACTGGGGCATCTTCAACGATGTAAGGGCGCTTCCAAAGGAAATCAGAGAGCTTCACCAGCTCTTCGAAACGGGAACCCATCATGCTCAACGGCAACAACTGACTGCGGTTGGTTTCGCTCAATCCAAATCCGGCGATGACCAGTTTGTAGGCCACCATGTAAGCAGCAAGGCCGACCAGCGTCATCAACAGCGGGCTGAACAGCTCACGATAGCGACGCCACTCGAAAACGCGCGCCTCCCGGCTCTTTACCATCAATTGGATCGCACCGAACAGCAGCATCAGCGCGATGTAGTTCAGCAGCAGCTGGTACATAGAGAGGGCGAGGACGAGCAGGACGGCTCCCACCCACCACCGGCGTGGTTGACGCGCCACCATGAAAGTGGCGCCAATGCCCATCGCGGTTGCGAGCTGTGCAGTGAACGACGCCTCAGAGAAAGAAAGGATCTCAGCCGAATATGGGTGCAGCGTGATGAGCAGACTGGTCAACACCAGACCGGCACGCGACACCTGGACTTCACGGTCAAACGCAGTGAAGACCAGTGGGACGCTCGCCGCGAAGCACAGCAGGCCAACGCCTTGCAGCAGGGTGCCAAATGTGAGCGCATTGAAGCCCAGGGACTCACCGGCCATGAAGACCATGTACTGGCCAAAACGGCCTTGGCCGAACAGCTGTGACATGGTGGGGAATCCACGCACATAGAAATACGAATCGATCGAAAGACCGTGCTGGACGACGAAGGGGAGACGGGCAAGCAGTGTAATGACGGTAACCGCGATGCAGACCTGGGCCAAACGCGTGACCGGATCGGCGGTCCTGACCGTCGTCAAGGACTGGAAAGTATTCATATGTATCCTGGATTAACTCAAATCTACCAGCGCACAGGCGAGGTCAGATGCAGACAAGCACATCGCCAGACGAACGAGCAGTCGCAAATCCGATGTCTGGCCAAGCGGGGAGGGATTCGCATGCCTTGATATCGGCAGGCAAGGCGGGAACTACATTCAAGGTGCGACCATTGGACAGCTGCAACAGCCCCTTGATGGCTCGTTTGTCCGCAAATGCGGTCAGGTTCAGATCCATCCACGCCGTCGCCAGCGGCAGGGGGTGTGACCAACTCAGGCGGCGATTCACCACCACGACGGCCGTCTGGTCAGTGAAGCCATCGACATGGGTGAGCTCCGTATAGACACGCTGCGCCAACAACCGATCGAATGCGTTCACTTGGATCTGGTCACTGTGCACACGATGCCCGACGGCGGAAAACGCAAGCAGCAATGCACCGCCAGCCGAGCAGATCAGCACGCGCCCGAGCCGGCCATCGGCCAGCCAGGCCAGCCAGTAAATCCCCATGGCCCACGCTGCCACCACGCCGCCCAGGATGCGCGGCGCCGGCCACCACACCGCGCCCACAGCCACGACGCCAATCGCGGCTACCGGCACCAGCAACATCGCCACGATCGGCAGCGCGGCATCGGCGCGCGGCCGCGCCAGCAATCGCACCACCAGGAACATCCAGCCCGTTAGCGCCAGCGCCCACAGCAGAAACTTGGCCGCCGGGCCGTAGGTGACCAATAGCGGCCGGTTCCAGAGGAATCCTCCCAAGCCAGCCACCTCCTGCATCCGCCCGCCCACCTTGGCCAGCGGCAGAAATCCTGCGCGCCCTACTTCCTGGATGCCCAGCGACATCACCAATGCCTTGTGCGCGATCAGATACACGACCAATGCGCCGGCCATCACCATCACCGTGTTGAGCAGCGGCCGGTACTCGGCCCACACGTGCCGCCGCACGTTCCCAACACGCAGATAGGTTTGCAGGAATCCAAACAGGATCATCAGGCCGACGAAATTGATCAGCAGTTGATACATCGACAGTGCAGCGATCAGCATGATGCCGGCCAGCCACCACCATCGCGGCCGCTTGGCCAGCAGAAATACCGCAAGAACACCCATTGAGGTGGCCAGCAGCGCAGTGAAGGAAGCCTCGGAGAACGTGAGTATCTCTGCCGAGAAGGGGTGCAGCGTGACCACCAGGGCGGCCAGGCACAGCGGAATCAAGCGATTCTGCTGCGCGGTGGAAAAGGCGGAGAACATCAATGGCATCGTAAAGGCGAACAGAGCCAACCCGACCCCCTGCAACAACGTTGCAAATGCCAAAGGATCCACGGCGAGCGCTTCCAGCAGCCTGAAGACCAGGAACTGGCCAAAGCGCCCCTGCCCCGCCAACTGCGCCAAGGTCGGCCACCCGTCCAGATAGGCATACGAATCCGTGGACATGCCCGGTGTCAGCACGAAAGGCAAGCGCGCCAACACGGTAAGCGTGGCGACAACGATGCACGCCAGAAGCACCCGACGGCCGCCCGTTGCCGGGAGCAAGGTCGCCCGCAGTCCTATAGTGTGCGCAGCAGCAGCATTCATCGTGTAAACCTCTTGGTTTCTTGCAGCGATTCAGATCAGTAAGTGCTGGAGTTCTGCGGAGATAGCACCCAAACCAGATGACGGTCGATGATCAGCCATTGCGGGACCTCGGCGCGCGTCTCGATTTCCGCCTGAACCTTGGCGCACAACGTCTCTTCGCACTGCCGGGTGTAGAGGGAGAAGTCCTTGTACAGATAATTTCGGAGTGCACGATTGCTGTGAAGCCGCCCCATCAATTTATTGGCGTGAACGTCACCGAAGAGGATGACATCGTCTACCCGTCCCGCATTCTCCGCCTGCGCGCGGGCGATCTCCACGCCAGTACGCTGCATCGCCGGGTAGACGTGGCGTGTATCGGCGTACGTGCCGGCCCATAAAGTCACGCCGGTGTACACCAGTGGCAAAGCAAGCAGCAGACCGATCACGATGGTCTTCCTTTCATGGGCGAGGAAGATCACAGGAATGCACAGCAGCAGCCACAGCCAGACCGTAGAGCGCAACGGCATGGAAAGGCCGGACACGACCGAAAGTGACGCGTCGATGCCCAGCAACAAGCCGCCGAACAGCACCAACGCGAGGCATTGCGGGGCGCGGACGCGAAAACGGAAGCAAAGCAGGTACGCCAGTGCTCCGCCAATCAGCGCCGGCCACATGTCTTTCACGGCGGAAAACCAGCCGAGATAGCGCTCGATGTTTCCCAGCAGTGTTCCGCCGTGCATCAATGGCGTGGCCTCACGCCACGCAGCAGGCCGGATCGAGAAGGTGCCGTGGAAGATGTAGTTCAGTGTAAATACCAGCAGTACCGCGCAGGCAAAACTGGCGACATACACGAAACCGCCGAGAACGACGCTGCGCCTATCGCCCATGCAGCGCGTGGCATACATCAGCAGGAACAGCGGCCCGAATGAGGGGTAGAAAAGAAATCCCGAGACGACTGAAATCGCCATGACCAACCGCCGCGGGCCATCCGACTGGACCCGGAGCATCGCCAAGCAGCCCAAGACGGTGACAACAACACCAGTGACTTGGGTGACCGGCCACTGCATGGTCTCTGCGGTCATCGGCGAAAGAAAAAGCAACAGGGCGCCGAAAACGCCAGCCGATGGCGACACCACACGGCTTATCAGGACGCACATGAGTGAAAACGAGACCAGATACAGGCCGAACGCCGCCCTGATACCGAGGAGGTGACTGAACTGGGCCCAGATGACGTTGCCCCACCGCCCTTCCGAACCCGCCTTGCTCAGGGGCGTCTCGAAGCCTTGATCGAATCCGGACAGAAGCCAATCGAAGTCATCGTGGGCGACGAATGGGGCGGTAAGCTGGCCCAAGCTGTACATGCCCAGCAGGATCAGGACGATGTAACAGATGTAGCTGCGATCCAGGCGATCGAGGGTGATCTCGCAAAAACGTTCAAGTCGATTCAAATTGATACCTCGTCCGTTTCTCATCGTGGCCTGATCTGGCCAGCGACCGGGGGGCAGGGACACGCATCACGCGTCACAGATCCCAACCGTGCACGGCGCCAGGTTCGGGCATATACTACCTGACTGAGTGAATTTTCCTCCAGATTGAGACGGCCATGGCGACCCCCCCAGCGATTGACGACTCGGCGGACTTGATCGACCTTTCAATCGTCGTCCCGGCTTATCGCAGCGAGAAAACTCTGCCCGCGCTGGTCGCCGCCATCGATGCCGCCATCGGCGGGCGTTATTCGCTGGAACTGATCCTGGTCAATGACCGTAGTCCGGACGGCTCCTGGAAGGTGGCCAGCGAACTGGCCCGTACCCATTCCTGGGTCCGGGCGCTGAACCTGCGCAAGAACGTCGGCCAGCACATGGCCATCTTTGCCGGCCTGCGCGAATGCCGTGGCCGGGTCATCGTCACCATGGACGATGACCTTCAGCATGCGCCCTCGGACATCCCCACCCTGGTGGAAGCGCTGGATGACGACCATGACGTCTGCTACGGCAGCTTCCTGGGGCGCAAGCACGCCGCCTGGAAGATCCTCGGCAGCCACTTCAATGACCGGGTGGCGACCTGGCTACTGGAAAAGCCCAAGGGCCTTTACCTGTCTCCGTTCAAAGCGATGAAACGTGGCGTGCGCAACGAAGTGGTCCAGTTCCGCGGTCCTGCGATCTACCTGGACGGCCTGATCCTGTCGGCCACCTCGCGCGTCACCACCCGCACGGTCGGCCACCACGCGCGGGAGGACGGCACGTCGGGATACAGCCTGAAGAAGTCCATCTCGCTTTGGCTGAAGATGGCGACCAGCTTCTCTGTGGCTCCATTGCGGATGGCATCGCTGACCGGCATGACCATCTCGGCGGCGGGCTTCCTGTTTGCCGCCATCATCGTGATCCACAAGCTGTTGGACCCCGGCGTTGCCGTCGGTTGGTCGTCGCTGATTGTCGCCATCCTGATCATGGGCGGTGTGCAGCTGCTGGCCTTGGGGGCCATCGGTGAGTACGTCGGTCGCATTCTGCTCAACTTCACCACGCCCACTCAGTATTCCATCGCCGAACGTGTGGACTCGACGGTGGACACCGGGCTGTGAACCCGGCAGATATGAAGCAGCTGGCCGGCAAGCTGATCCGGTTCGGCGCAGTGGGGGGCATCAGCACCGTGCTGTTCTCGCTGTTGACCTGGTGGCTGGTGAGCAAGGAAAACCTGCACCCGGTATTGGCCACGGTGGTCGCCTACCTCCTGCTGCTGGCGCCCAATTTCGTCGCGCACAAGTACTTCACCTTCGGCGCCAAGGGTGAGACGGCGCGCCAATCCGGCAAGTTTCTGGTGGTGCACGGACTGAACATCGGCCTTTCCGCTGGCGGCATGGCGGTGATTTCGCAGTTGTCGCTGGATTACCGGCTGGGAATCCTCTTTTCCGCCATCGCGGTGCCGGTCATCGTGTTCATTGTTATGAACTTCTGGGTGTTCCGGGTCGCGCCCAAGCACTGATCCTGCCGGCGCGGTCGGTACCGCCGCCGACGCTCAATCGGCCGTTCCGCCAAGGCTCTGCTGCCAGCGCCACGCATCGGCGCAGATCTCCTGCAGCGATTTCTCCGCACGCCACCCCAGCACCTTGTTGGCTAGGCTCGGATCTGCCCAGCACTCACCTATGTCGCCAGCACGGCGTCCTTGGCGCTGATAGGGGATGGGCCGGCCGACAGCGGCAGAGAAGGCCTCGATCAACTCCAGAACCGAGTAACCTCTGCCCGTTCCCAGGTTGAGGGTAAGCTCGCGCACGTCACTGGCGGCCAACGCATCAAGTGCAGCGACGTGAGCCTTGGCCAGATCCACCACGTGGATGTAGTCGCGCACGCCGGTGCCATCGGGAGTGGCGTAGTCGTCGCCAAACACACGGATGTAGTCGCGCTGCCCTGCAGCAGTCTGCGTGATGTAGGGCGCCAGGTTGTTCGGCACCCCGCGCGGCAACTCGCCGATCAGCCCACTGGGATGGGCCCCCACCGGGTTGAAGTAGCGCAGGATAGCCGCTGACAGCCATTGGCCGGGCGCAGCCAGGCAGTCCCGGATCAGCCACTCGCCCACCAACTTGGTACTGCCGTATGGATTTCCAGGGCCCACCACGGCCGTCTCTGCGACCGGACAGGTTTCGGGCTGGCCGTATACCGTGGCAGAGGAACTGAACACCAGATGGCGGCACCCGACCTGCTGCATGACCTCCAGCAGGGTCGCGGTGCCGCCAACGTTGACGTCGTAATAGGTGGCCGGCAGCTGGGTGCTCTCCGACACCGACTTCAATGCGGCGAAATGAATGACCGCATCCGGCTGAAAGGCCTGGACGCTGGCCAGCAGGGCGGACCGATCACGGATGTCCAATTCATCCAGCGACAGTGCCTGGCCACTGATGCGCTCGATGCGCTCGACCATCCAGCGTTCGCTGTTGCAGAAGCTCTCGACGACGTGCACCTCATGACCCGCGGCGATGAGCTCCACCACTGTGTGCGATCCGACGAAGCCTGCGCCGCCAGTAACCAGAACCTTCACTGTGCAATCTCCTTGTACATCATGCGCCGTGCACGACGGCCCCGGCAGCAACGGTCTTGCCGTGCGCGAGATATCCCTCGAGGTTCTGAAGATCCCCACTGAAGTTCGACCACCGGCGATTGCGGACGAGCGACTCGAGCTGGCGCTTCACCAGAGCCTCGCGTGCCTCCGCCGAATGCCGCAACTGCTGCAGGCGCTGGACAAAGGCATCAACATCCCCTGCGTCGGCGACAAGATCCTGGGGCGAAAGGAAATCGACGATGCCGCCAACCGCGGGCGCGCAGATGGACAGACGCGCTGCCGCCACGTCGAACAGGATGGTAGGCGTACCCTCCCACGCGGTGGTGTGCAGGTAAGCGAAATGCGCTGGGGAAGCCACCGCTTCCAATCGCTGGAACTCTCCGTGAAGCGTGACATTGCGCAGCGCCTTAAGCCCCTGCAGGTCCTGCGCGGCTGCACCACTCATCACCGGGGATCCATAGACATCGAAATGCACATCCGGCATTCGCGCGGCGATCGCGGCCAGCAGGTCCGGGCGCTTCTGGCGATCCAGCCTTCCCGCCCACAGGACGCGGCTGGCGTCGGGGGCGGAAAGCGCGGAAGCGGCCGGGTCCGGCAGCGGCCCGTCATACGGGAATGGAATGACAGTGAACAGCGATGCCGGCACACCCAGCTCGCGCGACCATACCTCTGGATAACGCGAGTTGTCGCAGATCACTCCAGCCAGATAGGGGTAACAGTAGCGCAGGTAGTCGCGCGCGTACCCCACCGGGTTCATGCGGTGGTCGTAGTCATCGCAGAAGATCGAGGCGTACACACGCGAATGCTGCGAGAGCGCCAGGCCGTGGCGCAGGATGACCTCCCAGCCCACGCGGGAATTGACCAGATGCACCAGCGATGTGCGGAGCTGGATCAGTACGCGGACCAGCACGGCGACCTGCTGGTTGAAATCCAGCATGGCCGTATAGCGGCCGAACTCAACGTGGGTGGCCTGGGCTGGCAGACGCGACGCCCACGGCGAGGCCGCATTCTCGGTGGACAACACCAGGATGCGCGCCCCCGGGTCGCTCTCGGCAATGGCCCGCACGTGGTAGAGGATGCCCCGGTCGGCGCCACCCTGCTTCAACCACGGAATCAGCAGCACGTGAGTGTATGGCTGCGGACCCACGTAGGCCGACACGGCCTCGTAGGCCTCGCCGGCGCGGGTGTCCATCGGTACCGAATAGAAACCGTACCGGTTCAGGTCGGTCCCGGGAGGCAACAGCTCCGGCTCGAGTGCAGCCAGCAGCAGCATTTCCTCCTGCAGCCAGTGGGGCATGGTCGGGGTAGACCCGCCACGGCCACTGGATTCCGGAGTCTCATCGGGACCGAACAGCAGCGCGTAAAGGCGCCTCACCCAATGGGCGACGCGGCGGGTATAGCGATTGCGAACCCAGCGGTTTTGGCTCATGCGCTCAAACACGGTCCTGCCCCTCGCGACCCAAGGCGAACAACGACGTCCTTGGGATGACGGTCTTCATTGCGTGGCTGGCTTCATTGAGCGAACCATGCCACTTGCGCCGATAGAAATACGCCGCGCCCCAGGCAAGCCGATGGACGACACCGCGCGCGATGGTCTCTGAATTCCAATACCAGTCCTCGTAGCCGAATCCGGTCTGTCGTGGATAACAGGCCACGTAAGGTACTTCCTCGTACAGTGCACGCGTCGAGAACGCTGCGCTGATCCACGGATTGACGGTGAGCAAGGCACGCTCATCGTAATAGGGCCCGGCCTGGTCGACCTGCCAGTTGAAGGCGCTGTACATACCGAAACTCAGCACCATCTCGGGATGCAGTACGAACCGTCCCTCCAGCTGCGCAGCTTCCTTCAGGTGCATGAGAAAGTAGCGGGTCGAGATCAGATCATCGCCATCGAGCGTACAGATATAGTCGGCACGGCTGGCAGACACGCCCGCATTTCGTGCCAGCGCCAGATCACCGACCTGGGTCTCAACGATGGTTTCGCTGCCATCCAGATCCGGGTGATCGACCACGAATGCACGCGTCTGCGCGTCTGCGCGGTCCAGCACCAGGACCAGCTGCACCTCCACGCCCTGCTGCCTGGCGATGCTGCGCGACAGCGCATAGGAGCGCAGCGCGGTGTGCGCCAGGATTCCCTCTCCGTGGAATGTAACGATGGCACTCAGCGCCGGGCCGTTCATCCGCAGCTCCTGTGGCACGGACACGCCGCAATGGATCGATTGCTCTTGCAGTTCATTCTGCGCCACCAAATTCTCATGGATTGCCGCCGAGGCCATCTCCGGCGGTCAGCTTGTCGTTGATCATACTTACGCGCCGAAATATTGGATGAATACGTCAGCTATTGCCGACATTCGCATAGTACTTCCCGAGCAGAGCGCGTAGATAGCCAGGGCCGAGGGGAACGCCGCAGGCAAGTGCGGCACGCTGGCAATCGCGGGTTTCGATCGGAAATGCCACACCCTGGTCCAGAATCCGATAATTGCCCTGTCGACCAAGCACGCTTTCCATGCTCTGCACGATGGTCAGCATGTTCGTCGAATTGATGTCGGCCAACGACATCATCGACGGAAACTGGTCCCGATGGCGCAGCACATGGGTGCCCAGGGCGGCCACATCCTGGATGTCGATCAGATTGCGTTCCGCACGGGCCCATACGTCGAATGACTCACCCGACTCGATGCGGGCACGCAGGAAATTGGTCAGGGTGTGCGGGTTTCCGCCCTCCCCCACCACCTGCGGCAGGCGGAATACCTGCCCACGTGAATCGGAGAGGATACGCGCCTCCATCCGCGCCTTGTGCTGCAGGTATGGCGTCTGTCGCTCCGCCGGATTGCCAACAGCGCAGCTGCCAAAATAGACAACGCGCTCCAGCTCCTTGCGCGCGAGAACCTCGTCGAGCATGCGATCTTCGCGCTCGAAAGCGGCGCGCTCTGTTTCGGCCGAATTGGACACACCGGCGGCGACGATCACCGTCGTTTCATCCTTCTGCCAGCCATCCACGAAGGCCGTGGCCACCAGTCCACGTCCAATTATCACGATGTGCTTCCTTGTTCACGGTGAGCCACCGCAATCGATGGCCCGGAAAAATAGCAGGGGACCTCGTACAGGGTCCGGGTAAAGTCGCTCCAGTGGCGTCCAACCGCCAGCGCTGCGTATTGCTGCTCGCGCCGGCGGCGACGGAGCAATGGGCTGTCAATAAGCTGTTTCAGTTGCTCAACGTAAGCCGCCACATTGTCCGATCCTTGCACCAGGCTTGGGCAATCGATCAGATCCACGATACCGCCAACCGCAGGAGCGACAATGGGGAGCCCGAGCGCAGCCGCGTCCAGCAGAATAGTCGGCAACCCTTCCCAGGAGGTGGTGAATAGATAGGCCGCGTGGGAGGGCTCCACAATATCTTCGAAGCGTGTAAACGCACCGTGCAGCTTCACGTTCTGGAGCGTCTGCAGTTCCCGGATGGCCGGATGGACGTCGCCAAGCTCGGATACACCATGCACGTCGAAAGGTATCGTCGGCAAAGCCTGGGCTATGGCGAGCAGCACATCAGGCCGTTTCTGCCGATCAAAGCGGCCTGCCCACAGGATCCGCGCGGTCCCGGCGATCGCAAAATCATCCTCCTTGTGGACAATCGTGCGGTCATAGGGGAAGCGAAGCACGGTGAACAATCGACGCGGCACACCCAGTTCCCGGGCCCACAGATCCGGGAAAACACCGTTGTCGCAGAACACCCCACTGAGGTGATGATAGCAACTGCGCAGATAGCTACGCGCGTAGCCGACGGGTGCCCCGTCGTCGTTCTGGTCATCGCAGAACAACGAGGCAAACAGCCGGGAAACCTGCCGCATTGCCAGACCGTGCAGCCTGAACGACTCCCAGGCAACGCGCGAGTTGATGGCATGGATGACCCCCGGCTGCATCTGCACCAGCAACCGTGTCAGCAACTGCACCCTGCCCGGCATTGCCGTACTGCCGACGATCCTGCCGAACGGGAGCATTCTGATACCAGCCGGGATACGGTCCAGCCAAGGCGAATCGACGTCCTCTGTCACGATAACCAGGATATTGGCCGCTGGCATCGCCTCGGCCCACGCCTGCAGGTGATACAACGCGCCGCGATCAGCCCCTCCGCGCACCAGCCACGGCAGCATCAGGACGTGACTGACACGACCAGTGCCGACTGAATCGACCAGTTGCCGATAGAGCTCACCTGCACGGGTGACCACCGGGAGTGCGTAGTGCCTGTAGTGGACACCATCGCCAGTGCTCCCCAGTAACTCCGGTTCGATGTGGGCAAGCGCATTGATCTCATCGTGCAACCACGCAGGCAGCTGGCGCCGGACATGGCTGATGCGGTTGCCGGTATTCTCCAGCCTGCTGCCAAAACCCGCCATAATGCGTCCGAGCTCCGCACGCGGATTTCGCGACAGCTGGCGGAAACTGACCCGACGCAGCAACGACAGCAACCGGCTGATCATGCCTCCTCCCAGCGACCGAACAGATCGCTTGGTGGCATCACCGCCTGCAGGGCGCTGCTGGTCGCGTTGACCGAGCCAGCCTGCTTCAATCGGTAGAAGTAGGCCGTGCCGGGCACTACCCTGTGCTCGTACCCCGCTGCGATGGTCTGGCAGCTCCAGTGCCAGTCCTCATAGCCGAACCCGGTCTGCTGCGGATGACACGCCACGTACGGAACCGCGGTGAACACCTCGCGGCGGGCGAAGACCGCACTGACCCATGGGTTCTCCGAGATCAGCATGTCGGCGGAGAACGGCATGGTGCGCTGATCCAGCTGCCAGCTGACAAAGTTGTCCCTGCCGAAATTGACCACCATCTCGGCATGCAGGATCGTGTGCTCTGGCAATTGGGCCGCAAGCGCCAGATGCCGCTGGAAGTATTCGCGGCTGATCAGATCGTCCCCATCCAGCGTGCAGGCATGGATGCCGCGCGCTTGCGCGAGACCAAGGTTCCGCGCAAGCGCTGAATCACCCACGGATGCCTGGATGATGACCTCGTCGCCAAGCAGATCCGGATGGTTGCGTACGATCGCAGCCGTTTCCGCATCTGCGTTGTCCAGCACAAGCAACACCTCCACTTCCATTCCTGCCTGACGGGCATGCGCGCGCGACTGCAGGTAGCTGCGCAGCGCCGCATGCGCAAACAGGCCTTCCCGGTGGAACGTGACTACAGCGCTCAATGCCGGCACCATCGTGCTCATCTACGCCCCAGCAAGGAGGTCAGCGCCCGCAGCATCGTACGCACCATGCGCTTCAACGGGAGGCGCTCCAGCGCATCTGCAAGCCGGAACATTTCCTCAGCCAGTGATTCAGCCGGCAGGCGCGGCTGCGGTGTAGTCCCCATGACCACTCCGGTCGCCGCGGCCAGCATGCGTGCCGAGGCCTCCAGTTGCGCATGCGCCATCTGCTGGCGCGCCTGGATGTCCAACAGATCAGCATTCTCGGCCTGGACATCCCGCAACTGCTGGTGCAATGCCAAGCTCTCGGCCATCGCATGCTGATGGGACAGGTGAAATGCCGCACGAACGCCGACAAGTTCGCTGTCCAAAGCGTGCTTCTGGGACGCCAGTGCGTCCCTCCCCTGCTGGCATCGCTCCAGTTCTGCCGTCAGCAGGTGATACTGGCTGTCCAGCCAGTCCTTTGCTTCCTGCAACTGCCCCTGCCAGAGCTGGGTGTGCTGCAGCTGGCCGCGGAGTTCCTGCAACTGCGCCCGCCAGGAGCGGTTGCTCCACTGCCAGGCTACGCCTGGTCGCAGCGGGACCTCGGCAGTCAGCCGCAGCGCCGACGCCAGGCACCCCGCCTCGTCCATGACGGCCGCGAATTCGGGCAATGCAAAGGTCTCGGGCGCATCGGCATCGCCAACAACTTCCTCCCATGCCGACTGCGCGGACAACCGCCGCGCTTCATCCAGACCGCGTGCCCACGCGCTGCGGGCAGCCGCCAGGTCGCCCTGGCCGAACCGTATCCAGCCCAGGCGCACCGCCGCAGCGGTGGTCTTTGTTCCCAGCAGCGGGCTGAACTGCAGCACATCGAAGCCAAGCACACGGGAATAGCAGTCGGCAGCCAGCGACAGTTCGCCGTCCGCCTGATGAAGCGTCGCCGCTGCGAAGCCGAGCGATATCTGCCAACGCAACACGGTCGGGTTGGCCGCCGGTGCGTCCATGTAGCACATGGCGGCCGCAAGCAGTTCGCTGCGGCGGTGATTGCGCATTTCATCGGCGTCGTAAAGCAGCACACACAGCGCCGCGCCATAGTCGGCAGAGGATTCAGGGCAGTCCAGCAACGCCTTGCGGGCCAACTGCCTGCGCAGCCCGGCGGATTCCAGGCGAAGGCCCATCGAAACGATCAGGCGGACCAGACTGGCATCCAGGTAATCACGCTGGAACGCGATGATGTTCGGCGCCAGCAGCGAGGGGTCACCGACGACGCCAGGCCCGCCGACCTTGACCGCCATCAGGATGAGAGCATCCGCCGTGCGACTTGCCTCTGGATCCAGCGTCAGGTGACCGGCTGCATCGCGCGCAGTTTCTGCGAATTGCGGCAGCCCCGCAGGACGGCTGAAGGTCTGCCACCATGCGCGGTCGATCACCAGACCCTGCCGCTCCATCGCAGCCACCAATGCCCCCGTGGGCACCGTGCGCCCGTCGTGAAGCGGGATCGCCACCACCATGCGGCCACTGCGCACCAGAGCTGCCTGCACGTGCTGCAGCCATGGCTCCAGCCCGAGGGGGTCGCCGGGCAACTGCGTGATCAGCGTGTCGACCGGCTGCGCGTGTCGCGGCCACTCTGATGGCTCAAGCCACTCCATTCCTGGTTCCTGCGGCAGCGCAGACAGGGATTTCGCTACTACGCCCAGCCAACGGCAGCGTGATTGCTGCTGCACGATGCGCCAGAGGCCATGTCCGGCCGCATCCGTGGCGATCACGTCATCACCGGGACGTACCAGCGCCGCCGCTAGGCCATGGTAACTGGCCTGCGGCTCGACGCCGCCGCCCGTGACCGTTACGCCGGCCCGGCTAAGCGCCAGAATCACTACCCCGCTCGGCGCTCCCATCATGGCGAAGGCTGCGGGGTGCACCTGCCAGCCCAGTGTGGCGGCCTGTAGTGTCCAAGCGGCCAGTTCCGCCGCGCGGCCCTCATCGCCGATCAGCACCAGCGAGTCGACCTGACAGCCCAGCGCGGCCGAGCGTTCCGCGCCGGTACCTGCCCAGGCGATGCCCAGGGTGGCACCGGCCATGCGGTGGCTCTCATCGGCCCCCTCCACTACGACCTCGCAGCCCGCGGCCCGCAGCGGAGCGACTATCGCGGTGAGCTCCTGCCCATAAAGGTAGGTACGTCCGGGACCGGCCACGCGCAGGCAGTACCCGGCAAGATCCTCTGCCAGATGGGCAATCCGCGTGGCTGCCGCCGTGGCAGGAGAGGTATTGCTCATCGCCGTCGTTACCCGTTGAAGTTGCCGTTCGATCCGGAACCGGTGGTCAGTCGCCGGACTTCAGCGGTCAGCGCGTGATACTGCGTATCCAACCATTGGCGTGCCGCCTCAAGCTCTGCCGTGTAGCGCTCGAGTTCCTCGATACGCTGCATATGCTCATGATACTTGCCATCCAGCCACTGCTTCGCATCCATCAACTGACGCACGTCGCGTGATCCCAGATTGATCTTTTCCGCGCCCTCGCCGGGGCCAGAGACCACCGCCCGGTCCTCCTGGTCCGACGGCAGGACCGGCGGTGCGCCAAGCAGGTCCGCCACGATCACCCCGTGCGTGTCGCGCAGCCGCTGCAATGCACCCGGACGCGCCGGAGACTCGTCGGCCAGGCAGTGGTTGGCCAGGCTCAACAGGCCGGCGGTTTCTGCTTCGTCGCCAGCAGAAGACAGTGCTTCGCGCGCCGCCGCCTGCGTGTGCTGCCAGTGCACGCGAGCCGCATCCGCATGCCCATCGGCTACCGCCAGCACCGCCGACAGCGCATGCGCCTGCGCCCGCTGCAGCGCATCTGCTGTGCCCTGCAGGGCCTGCAACTGCTTCAGCGCGTCGCCGCGGCGGCCTTCAGCAATCAACGCCTGCACCTGAGTGAGACCGGTTGTCACGATGTCCGAGGCTGCGTCCACCTTGCGCGCCAACACCAACAGCCATTCGCCATCGCAAGCAGGCCCGTGCCGGGGATCGATCTCCAGCATCGAACGCGCGGCCAAATGCCGCTTCTGACCGCCACCCGCATCCTGCAGCCACGCCTTCTCGATCACAAACCCGTTGCGCTGGAACTGGGCCACCAAACGGGGCCAGTCATAGACGTGGAAGTGGAACGGATTGGGATCTTCGCCGGTTTCGTCCGACCAGTCGTTGGGTACGCTGGCGTAGACGCGACCCTGCGCGGAAAGCACACGGTGCAGCTCGGACAGCAAGCGGTCCGGCTCCGGCAGATGCTCCAGCGTTTCCACTGACACCGCAAAATCGGCGGACCCATCGGCCATGCCGGCCAGATCCTGCGCATCACCGACCACGAAGGTGGTTGGCGTCGGCGACACCGGTGCGAAGTTGGCCTTGGCGTAGTCGACCGCGTAAGTGCTGGCATCGAGACCGGTGAACGAGGCTGCGCGGCTATTGTGCGCCAACTGGTAGGAGCCATAGCCCAGGCCACAGGCCACATCGATCACACGATCACCGGGGCGGATGAACTGTGCCGCCTGAGCGTAGCGTGTCATGTGCGCGTCGGACCGGCGCCCGGGTTCACGCGTCATGTCGGTGTGCAGATCGCGCTCTTCTTCGAGCGCCTTCAGCGGATAGACTGCCAGGGCAGCAGCAGGCACGCGCTCGAAGGCGATCATCAGCAGGCCGGTGACCCGATCCAGTTCACCGTAAGGTGCCACTCGCTCATTGAGCGGATGCTTGCGCCATTCGGCCTTGATGACTGCGGCTTCCCAAGCGGCACGGCTGGAGGTGGAGGCAGCATCACCCACGATCACCAGGCACACCGGCCCTGCGAGATCGGCCAGCAGCGCCGGAATTCTCTCGTCTGCGTGCCCCGCATCGCCCTGTTCAAGCACCAGCACACCCGCCACGGCGCCCTGGCCAGCGTCCTGCAGTGTCATGCCTGCCTGGCGAAGCCCCTTCAGCAGCACCGGAGGGACGTCACCGCGTAGTGCTACCGCACCGGTTGGCAGCCAAGATCGCAGCCGCTCGACGGCGACTCGGGCCGCAGCAGGTGTCAGTGCGGAATGTGAAAAGGGGGGAGTCGTATCCATTGCAATGCCTTCCTCGTTCAAGGGGGGGGGGCGACAATCGCGCGCATGCGCAGATCGCAGACGCCACCAAACGTGTATTCCTTCTGCCGCATGCCCACCTGGAAGAACGCAGCCTCATCCCGCCAGTGCAGCATGCGCTGGGCACCGCCAAAACGCTCGAGCTCCTCGGAAACCGAAACCTGCACTTCGTAGAAGTTGACACCCAAGGCGCAGTCGAACTCGAATCTCACCACGAACGGCTCATCGGCGGTGAACGTTGTTCCCCATACACCCGATTCCTGGCTGCCCTGCTCGGTCCATTGGCTGACATCCTGATTCAGGGTTCCCCATGAATAGAGCTTCACGCCTTCCTTGTTGCGCAGGCGGACATTGACGTTCAGTTTGTCCATGTCCCGTGTTGGTCGCGCGGTGACCTCGATGATCGCGCGTTCGCGCGGAAGGAAGTACGCGCATTCGTTGCCGTCCGCGTCCAGCACCCGCACGTGTTCGACAACGCAGTCGAAGTCGCCGAAGGAGAGCTTGTCACTGCGCACACCCAGTACGGGCGAACCGCCGTGCTCGGCAGGTTCGGCCACGGCGTCGAGGTCGAGGTCGGGGTCGGGGTCCGACTGTGCCTCGATGGTCTTCCTGGCATGCTGCAGGTGCTGCGCACTGATGGAGGCGTAGTAATCGCGCTCATCGTCGTGCAGCTGCTTGCGGTACTCCAGCACGACCTCGGAAGACGGTCCGGCCACGCGCACGGTGCCGTCACGAAGCAGGATGGCATGGTCCGTGAGCGTACGGATCGACTCCTGATCGTGCGACACCAGCAGCAACGTGCAGCCGTTGGCACGCAGCGCCTCCATCTGCTGGAAACAGCGCTTCTGGAAAAGTGCATCGCCCACCGCCAGCGCTTCGTCGACGATGAGGATGTCAGGCTCCACTTGAGTCTGCACTGCGAACGCCAGTCGCAGCATCATGCCGCTGGAGTAAGTCCGCACCGGCTGGTCAATGAAGTTGCCGATGTCGGCGAAGGCGGCGATGGCATCGAAGCGCTGCATCACCTCGCGCTCGGTGAGACCCAGGATCATGCCGTTGAGAACGACGTTCTCACGCCCGGTGAAGTCCGGATTGAAGCCGCTGCCCAGTTCCAGCAACGCGGCGATACGGCCATTGACCCGCGCCGAGCCAGTGGTGGGGGCCAGCGTGCCGGCGATGATCTGCAATAGGGTCGACTTGCCCGAGCCATTGCGTCCGATGATGCCTACGGCATCACCGCGTTTCACTTTCAGGCTGACGTCGCGCAGCGCCCAGAACTCACGGCCGCGATGCCGTGAGGACCACTCCCCCTTGCCGGGCAACACGCGGCCCAGCCGCGGCAGCAGCATCTGCAGCAAGCGGTCGGAGGGCTTGTCGAAAATGTTGAAAACCTTGCTGACATTCTCGATATCGATAACCAGGTTGTCAGACGACATCGGCGAAGGCCCTCCGGGTCCGCTGGAACCACCAGTAACCAAAGAAGTAGATGCCTATCGACCAGCCCACCGCCCAGGCGTAGTGCCCCCAGTCAGGCAAGGTACCCGTCACGATCAGCGCGCGGGTCTGCTCGACATAGATGGCCAGCGGGCTGAGGCGCATCCAGTTGCCGATGGCTTCCGGGAAGATGATCGACGGGTACAGCACGGGAGTAAGGTACTGCAGCACCCGCGCCAGCAGCCCGGCGATCTGATCCACATCGCGGAAGAACACGCCCAGGGAGGCGAACAGGTAGGTCACGCCCATGGTCAAGGCCAGCAACGGCACGATCAGGAGGGGCAGCAGCACGACCTGCCAATGCAGTCCGAAGCTGCTGAACAGCAGGAACGCCACCAGTGCCACCGTGGCCACACCCGCGTTGTACAGCGAAGACAGCACCACCACCGGCGGCAGCACCTCCAGCGGGAAGACCACCTTCTTCACCAGATTCGGATTGCTGAGCACCGCCGTGGGCGCACGTGTGAGCGACTCGGCAAAGAAGTTGTAGACGATCAGGCCGATGAACAGCAGGACTGCGTAATCAACCTTGGTATTGGTTTCGATGCCCTTCCACTTCGCACTGAAGATCGTGGAAAAAATGACCGTGTAGATGGCCAACATGATCAACGGCACAAGTACGCCCCACAGCGCGCCCAGCAGCGAGTCCTTGTACTTCTTCTTGATGTCGCGGCCGGTAAGGCTCAGCATCAATTCGATGCGTCTGCCCATCATACGGACGCCGCTCCCAGCGCCCTTTCCAGATCCATCTGCAGATCCCCCAGATCCTCAACACCCACACTCAGCCGCACCAGTGCATCACTGATACCCAGCTGTTCACGTCGTGCCACCGGAATCGACGCATGTGTCATCACCGCCGGGTGGTTCACCAGGCTTTCCACCCCGCCCAGCGACTCGGCCAGGGTGAACAGTTCGGTCTTCTCGCAGAAGCCCTTGGCCGCTTCGAAACCGCCCTTCAGCACGATCGAGACAATGCCGCCGTAACCGGCCATCTGCTTGCCCGCCAGCGCGTGCTGCGGGTGCGAAGGCAGGCCCGGGTAAATCACCTTTTCCACGGCCGGGTGCGTTTCCAGCCACTTGGCCAGGGCCATCGCGTTGGCGCAGTGCGCCTTCATGCGCAGCGGCAGGGTCTTCAGGCCGCGCAGCGCCAGGAAGCTGTCGAACGGGCCCTGCACGCCACCCACCGAGTTCTGCAGGAAGGCCATCTGCTCGGCCAGCGGGGCGTCATCGCCTACGACGACCATGCCACCCACCATGTCCGAATGGCCGTTCAGGTACTTGGTAGCCGAATGCAGCACAAGATCGGCCCCCAGAAGCAGCGGACGCTGCAGCATCGGCGAGGCGAAGGTGTTGTCGACCACCACGATCAGGCCATGGCGCTTGGCGATGGCGGCGACCGCGGCGATATCGACGATCTTCAGCATCGGGTTGGTGGGGGTCTCGATCCACACCATCTTCGTCTTCGACGTGATCGACGCTTCGAACGCCGCCAGATCAGTCAGGTCGACAAAGCTGAAGTCCAGCCCGGCGGTGCGACGGCGCACGCGCTCGAACAGGCGGAAGCTGCCGCCATAGATGTCGTCCATCGCCACCACGTGGCTGCCGGCATCCAGCAGTTCGATCACCGTCGAGCTGGCGGCCATGCCCGACGCAAAGGCGAAGCCGCGGGTGCCGCCTTCCAGCGAGGCCACACAACGCTCGTAGGCGAAGCGGGTCGGATTGTGCGTGCGCGAGTACTCGAAGCCCTGGTGCTCGCCCGGGCTGGACTGCGCATAGGTCGAGGTGGCGTAGATCGGCGGCATCACCGCGCCGGTGCTCGGGTCGGGCGACTGGCCGCCATGGATGGCCAGGGTGGCCAGCGCCAGCGCGCGGTCCGGGGAAGAAGCGTTGGACATGTCGTTTCCTGATTGGCGCCGATGACCGGCGCCGTCGAAGGAGCGGGAGTCTATCAGCGCGGCCTTAACGAGCTTTGACGCGGATAAACCGGAATTCAGCAGCGATCTGCGGCGATAAACGCCTTACTGAACGCGCCGACGCAGGTAATTCAGCAGATCGATGCGGGTGATCAGGCCGAGGAAGGCATCACCATCCATCACGATGGCCACCTGGCCACGGTCGAACACCGGCAGCAGCGCCTCGATGGGCGACTTCACATCCAGGCGGTCCAGCTTGCTGACCATGGCGGTGGCCACCGGGTCGCGGAAGCGTGCTTCATCGCCATAGACATGCAGCAGCACGTCGCTTTCGTCGACGATGCCGACCAGCTGGTCGCCATCCATCACCGGCAGCTGCGACACGTCGTACAGCTTCATGCGCTGGTAGGCGGTGGTCAGCAGGTCGTTCGGGCCGATCACCACGGTGTCGCGCTGACCGTACGGGCGCAGGATCAGGTCGCGCAGGTCGCCGTGCTGCGGGCGCTGCAGGAAGCCGTTGTCCAGCATCCAGTAGTCGTTGTACATCTTCGACAGGTACTTGTTGCCGGTATCGCAGACCAGCACCAGTACCTTCTTCGGCGTGGTCTGCTCCTTGCAGTACTTCAGCGCCGCCGCCAGCAGGGTGCCGGTGGACGAACCGCCGAGGATGCCCTCCTTGGCCAGCAGCTCGCGCGCAGTGTGGAAGCTCTCCGCGTCGGTGATGGCATAGGCCTGCTTCACCCGGCTGAAATCGGAGATCGAGGGCAGGAAGTCCTCGCCGATGCCTTCCACCAGCCAGCTGCCCGACTTGTCGTTGAGCACGCCGTCATTGATGTATTCGGCCAGAATCGAGCCGACCGGATCGGCCAGCACCAGCTCGGTCTTCGGCGACAGCGTGGCGAACGCGCGCGACAGGCCGGTCATGGTGCCGGAGCTTCCGCAGCCGAACACGATGGCATCCAGATCGCCATCCATCTGCTCGAGGATCTCCGGACCGGTGCCGAATTCATGGGCGGCCGGGTTGTCCGGGTTGCCGAACTGATTGATGAAGTACGCGCCCGGGGTCTGCTCGGCGATGGTCTTGGCCAGGTCCTGGTAGTACTCCGGGTGGCCCTTGGCCACGTCCGAGCGGGTCAGGCGCACTTCGGCACCCATCGCCTTCAGGTTGAAGATCTTTTCCCGGCTCATCTTGTCCGGGACCACCAGGATCAGCTTGTAGCCCTTCTGCTGGGCCACCAGTGCCAGGCCCAGGCCGGTATTGCCGGCGGTGCCTTCCACCAGGGTGGCGCCGGGCTTCAGGTCGCCGCGCTTCTCTGCCGCCTCGATCATCGACAGGCCGATGCGATCCTTGATCGATCCGCCCGGGTTGGCGTTTTCGAGCTTCAGGTAGAGCTCGCAGACACCGGTGTCCAGGCGCTGGGCCTTGACGATCGGAGTCTGGCCGATGAGTTCGAGGACGGAAGAATGGATAGGCATTCGGGGGACTTCGGTTCGCGCCACGCAGGGCCGGACCGGTGATTATCCGACGGATGGCGACGAAAGTCAGGAGCCGCTTCTGTAGCGCCGGGCCATGCCCGGCGGGACGCGTGCCGACCCACGGTCGGCACCCACCGGCTCGGCTGGCGGCCAAAAGGGATGCGGACGGCCCCGGATCGACGAGGAGACCGGTACCGCCCGCATCGGGGGACGTGCCTGCAGGGCCAAGGCACCACCGCGTGTGGTGCCTTGGCGCGGCACCTGCGTTCAGCGGCGCCGCGTTGCCAGGTCAGGAGTGCCTGGCGGGGCCATCGATGGCCGGGTCATGCCATTCCGGGCACGACAGGGGTGCGTCAATGCGTGGGGGACGACGTTGCGAGCGGTGTTTCGTACATTCGCAGAAGGCGTTGCTTGGCCAGCAGCTTCTCGCGCTTCATTCGACCCAGGGTGACATCATCGATCGGGAGTACACCCAACTCCGCATCCATGCACTTCTTGTTCAACTTGCGGTGCTGGTCATGGAGTGCCCGGAACTCCGGATCGCGCGCGCGACGGGCGTCGATCTCGCTCTGGGGCTGATCTTCAAACATGATGGACCTCCTTCGACAGATACACGAACGCCCCGGCCGCAAGGCCCGGGGCGTTGTTCATGGAGGAGTGCCGATCGATGCCCACATGGGTGCCCACAACAACGTGCGGCACTGGCCTGCGCACGTCGATCTGCTGCGGTTCGCGCCCTGCTTGCATCGGCCCGGCCCTCCCATCGTCCGGTCCGCGTTATTGCGTCCCGGATAATTGACCCTACGCTTGCTCTGGACGGGGTTCAAGCCCCTGCGGCAAAAAGACCGAACCCCGCCGAGGCGGGGTTCAGGCTGAATACTCAACACAACGAAAAACAAACAATATCAAGCAATTACGGGGCGATGACGACCTCGGCCGATCGGGCCCGGGTGGACGCCGCCTTCTTGCCCGCGACCTGGATCCGGCTGCTGGCAACGCCGGCCGAGACCAGCGCATCGCGCAGTGCCTCGGCCCGCTTCTGGCCTACGCCATTGGCACTGTCGTAGGCCTCGATGCGGATCCTGCCCTTCTTGCCGATGTTCACGTACTCGGCCAGCGCCTTGGCCTGGTTGCGGGCGCCACCGGACAGGCTGGAGGCCCCGGCAGCGAATGCGTCACCGGCGAAGGTGAAGACCTCGCCACGGCCATCGAACTTCGACCCCGGCAGCTTCTGCCCCGAGACCAGCTCGGCTTCCTCACGGGCCAGCTTGGCCGCGTTCTGCTGGGCCGAGCTGAGGCGCTGCTGCTGCTTGCCCGCCACGCTGGTCAGGGCGTTCTCGGCATCCTGGCGGGCCAGGGTCTCGGCCTCGGCCGCCTGCCGCAGGCGTTCGGCCTCTTCTGCCTGCATCTGCGCCTGCATGCGCAGCTGTTCGGCTTCCTGGCGGGCGCGGGCGGCATCGCGGCGGCTGGCCTCGATCAGCAGATCGCTGCGGGTGCGTTCCAGGCGGTCGACCTCACGCGCGGCCAGCGCAGCCCGCACGGCGGTCTCGGCGATCTCGACCCGGCGCTCGGCCAGGTAGGTGGCCAGCTCCTGGTCGCGGCGCTTGGCCTTCTCCAGGGTGGCGATGGCCTGCTGCGCCTGCATGCGCTCGAAGGCGCCCAGCTCTGCGGTGTCCGGATTGGCCTGGATCGACAGCAAGCGCTGGCTCAGCTGGCCGACCATCGGGTTGTCGGCCGCCAGGGCCAGCGTCGGCAGGGCCAGCAGCGTGGCCAGGGTCATGGCGGAGATGGTCTTCATCGGCGGTCCTCCCCGGTCGACAACTGGCGTTGCAGCTGGTTGACCTCGTTGCGGCGCAGCTGCAGCTGTGCGGTAGCCGTGGCTTCCTCGCTGCGGGCACGGGCCAGATCGGCGTCAACGGCAGCGCGCAGGGCCATGGCCGGTGCGTTCTTGCGCTCGCGGCGGTCGCCCGCGGCACGCTGGGCCTGCTCCAGTCCCTGACGGGCCAGCCCGATCAGGTCCGGGGCGTACTGGTCGGCATCGGCCTGGGTGGCTTTATCCACCGCCTGCCGGGCCTGCGCCAGTTCCAACGCGCCGTCCTGCGCCCAGGCGGGGGCAGAGAGTGCGAATGCAAACGCCATCACATACAGGCTGTGGCGCATTCGTGCGAAGCTAAGTCGTTTCATTGGGGAGGCCGTACCGGTTGTCGGTTCGCGGCCATTGTCGTCAAGCCGGTACCGTGCTTGCAACGGGCACCGGCAGTTTCGTTGGGGAAAATTCGCAATGGATATCGGCTACTTCCTGAAGCTGATGACCGAAAAGAACGCTTCGGACATGTTCTTGACCACCGGCGCGCCGGTCTACATCAAGATCGAGGGCAAGCTGTATCCGCTCGGCAATACCGGCCTGCCGCCGGGAATGGTGAAGAAAATCGCCTACTCGCTGATGGACGAGGGCCAGGTGCCCCAGTTCGAGCGCGAGCTGGAGCTCAACATGGCCATCGCCCTGGCCGATGCCGGGCGTTTCCGCGTCAACGTGTTCAAGCAGCGCGGTGAAGTGGGCATGGTCATCCGCGCCATCCGCAGCCGGATTCCGAGCATCGAAGAGCTCAACCTGCCGCAGGTGCTGAAGGACGTCATCATGACTCCGCGCGGGCTGGTGCTGGTGGTGGGGTCCACCGGCTCCGGCAAGTCCACCTCGCTGGCGTCGATGATCGATCACCGCAACAGCACCACCACCGGTCACATCCTCACCATCGAGGACCCGATCGAGTACCTGCACAAGCACAAGATGTCGATCGTGAACCAGCGCGAGGTCGGGCTCGATACCCACACCTTCCACGCCGCGCTGAAGAACGCGATGCGCGAAGCGCCGGACGTGATCCTGATCGGCGAGATCCTGGATGCCGAAACGATGGAGGCGGCGATCGCCTTCGCCGAAACCGGGCACCTGTGCCTGGCCACCCTGCACTCCAACAACGCCGACCAGACCATCGAGCGCATCCTCAACTTCTTCCCGGAAAGCGCGCACAAGAATGTGCTGATGAACCTGGCGCTGAACCTGCGCGCGGTGATCAGCCAGCGCCTGGTGAAGAACAAGGAGGGGCGCCGCCTGCCGGCCACCGAAGTACTGATCAACACGCCGATGATCCGCGACCTGCTGCGTCGCGGCCAGGTACACGAGATCAAGGCGGCGATGGAGGCTTCGCTGGAAGAAGGCATGGAGAGCTTCGACCAGTGCCTGTTCCGGTTGGCCAAGAACGGCACCATCGATCAGGAAGAAGCCCTGCGCGCGGCCGACTCGCGCGATGGCCTGGCGCTGAAGTTCCGCCTGTCAGAAGGCGGCAGCGGCGAGCATGATCCGTATGCGGACTTCTCGGCCGGCGCGCCGAGCATTACCCACGGGTTCTGACGGCGCGCCCGCCGGGCATGGCCCGGCGGAATCCTGAAGGGTTAAGGGGCGGTCTCATCCAATGAGACCCCTCGCGCGTAGGTTTCCTCAATGGAAACCATCCGCAAGCTGGCCATCCTTGCCGATGCCGCAAAATACGACGCCTCCTGCGCCTCCAGCGGTGCGGGCAAGCGCGATTCGCGCGCCTCCGGCGGCATCGGCAGTACCGAAGGCATGGGTATCTGCCACAGCTACACACCCGATGGCCGCTGCGTGTCGTTGCTGAAGATCCTGCTGACCAACTTCTGCGTCTACGACTGCGCCTATTGCGTGAACCGGGTGTCCAGCAACGTGCCGCGCGCGCGTTTCAGCGTGGACGAAGTGGTCACGCTCACCCTGGACTTCTACAAGCGCAATTACATCGAGGGCCTGTTCCTTTCCAGCGGCATCATCCGCAACGCGGACTACACGATGGAGCGCATGGTGGAGGTGGCACGTCGGCTGCGCGAGGAGCACCGATACGCCGGCTACATCCACCTGAAGACGATCCCCGAGGCATCGCCAGAACTTCTGGCCGCTGCGGGTCGTTACGCCGATCGCCTGTCGATCAATGTCGAACTGCCCACCGAGGCGGGCCTGGCCACCTTGGCACCGGAAAAGACCAGCACATCGATCCGCGGCGCGATGGGTGAACTCCGCTGGCGCATCGAAGAAGCCAAGGAGGCCCGCAAGGCGCCGGCAGTGATCGCACCGGTTTCCAGCCGCAGCACGCGCCCTCGCCCTCCCCGCTTTGCACCCGCCGGGCAGAGCACGCAGATGATCGTCGGCGCCGACGGTGCCAGCGACCAGCAGATCCTGACCAGTGCCGACAGCCTCTACGGCAACTACCGCATGCGCCGGGTGTACTACTCCGCCTTCAGCCCGATTCCCGATGCGAGCCGCCAGCTGCCGCTACAGCCACCTCCGCTGCAGCGCGAGCACCGGCTGTACCAGGCCGACTGGCTGCTGCGCTTCTACGGCTACGGCGTGGAGGAGATCACCGACACCACCCAGGGTGGCATGCTTGATCTGGACATCGATCCGAAGATGGCCTGGGCGATACGGCATCCGGAGCGCTTCCCGGTGGACCTGAACCTTGCGCCGAAGGAGCTGCTGCTGCGGGTGCCGGGCCTGGGAGTGCGCAACGTCAAGCGCGTGCTGATGGCACGCCGCCACGGTCGCCTGCGGGTGGCCGACGTCGCCCGACTGAAGGCGCCGATGAGCAAACTGCTGCCGTTCGTGCAGCTGGCCGACCACCATCCGCGCAGTGCGCTGGATGATCCGGCGGCGCTGCGCGCGAAGCTGGCGCCACCACTCCGCCAGGGCTCGCTGTTCGATGCCGCGCCCGTTGCCTGAGCTGCAGCGCTGGTCGCTGCGGGTAGACCCGCCATGGTCGCTGGATGCCTGGCGCGATGCGGCGCGTGAGGCCTTGCTGCGCGGCGTGCTGCCGGAACAGCTGGACTGGATCACAGGTACCGAAGCGTCGCTGCTGGACGCGCCGGCGGTGCTGCAGGCGCCACTACCCGACGGCGCCACCGTCCCGAACGTGCCGCGCGACTTCGTCGAACTGGCCGCTACCTGCCTGTGCCATCGCGATCCGCAGCGCCTGCCGCTGCTGTACCGCCTGCTGTGGCGCATCGCGCATGGCGAACGCACGGTGCTGTCCAATCCGGCCGACGCCGATGTGCTGCGGTTGATGGCGCTGGCGCAGGCGGTGCGCCGCGACACGCACAAGATGAAGGCCTTCGTGCGCTTCCGGGAGGTGCCCGGCGAGACCGACGCGTTCATCGCCTGGTTCGAACCCGACCACAACATCGTCGACCGGGTCGCGCCGTTTTTCGCCCGCCGTTTTGCCGGCATGCGCTGGGCGATCCTGACCCCCGCGCGCAGTGTCCGCTGGGATGGCAGCGCACTCTCATTCGGTGATGGCGGCAGCCGTCGCGATGCCCCCGCCGAAGACGCCCGTGAGACGCTGTGGCAGACCTATTACGCCAGCATCTTCAATCCGGCCCGGCTCAACACGCGGATGATGCAGCAGGAAATGCCCGCCCGTTACTGGAAGCATCTTCCCGAAGCGCACCTGTTGCCGGGCCTTGTTCGCGACGCAGCCGGCCGCGTGCAGGAGATGCATGATCGACCGGCACAGGCACCGCAGCGACGTATTCCCGCACGGCCGAATGATGCAACCGATGCCGCCGCGGACAATGGCAGCCTGCAGGCGCTGCGCCAGCAGGCCGCCGTCTGCCGGCAGTGCCCGCTGTGGGAAGCGTCGACCCAGACCGTGTTCGGCGAAGGTCGTGCCGATGCATGCATCATGCTGGTGGGCGAACAGCCCGGTGATGTCGAGGACCTGAGTGGTCGCCCCTTCGCCGGGCCGGCGGGCAAGCTGCTGGACCGTGCGCTGCAGGAACTGGGCATCGAACGCAGCGCCCTGTACCTGACCAACGCGGTGAAGCACTTCCATCACGAGCGGCGAGGCAAGGTGCGCCTGCACAAGCGCCCTGAGAGCCGCCATGTGCATGCCTGCCGGCCGTGGCTGCAGGGCGAGATCGCACGGGTGAAGCCGCAGGTGATCGTCTGTCTCGGCGCCACGGCGGCCTCGTCCGTATTCGGTCGCGATTTCAACCTGACACGCGACCGTGGCCGCTGGCTCACACTCGAGGATGGCACCCGGGGGTACGCCACCGTGCATCCTGCCTGGGTACTGCGGCAGAAGGATGATACGCGGCGCGAGGACGCCTACCGGTTGTTCCGCGATGACCTGCGGCTACTGCTGGCGACTGATTCCGCGCCCACCGGGCATGGCCCGGCGCCACCGCGCGCCGGAGACCGGTAGCGCCGGACCATGCCCGGCGAGCACAGCGGGACGTCAGGAGGCGTCGATCTGGTTTTCGGGGCGTGCAGCGATGAATGCATCCAGCTGCTGGCAGGCCGCTTCAATGCGACGCAGTGTGGGGTATGGCGCCAGATCCAGGCCGAAGCGGTGGGCGTTGTACAGCTGCGGCAACAGGCAGATGTCGGCCAGACCCGGGCGCTCACCGTGGCAGAACGTGCCGGTGTCAGCACTGTCGGCCAGCATCGTTTCCATCGCCGCGAAGCCCTCGGCCATCCAGTGCAGGGTCCACTGCGTGCGTGCATCGGCGGGCAGCTGCAGATCGCGCTCGAGGTACTGCATCACCCGCAGGTTGTTGATCGGGTGGATGTCGCAGGCCACCAGCTGCGCCAGCGCCCGCACCCGTGCGCGACCAGCGGCGTCGGCCGGCAGCAGCGGCACCTGCGGGAACCGCTCTTCCAGATACTCCAGGATCGCCAGCGACTGGGTCAGCACGTGGCCGTCATGCAGCAGCGTGGGCACCAGCTGCTGCGGGTTGAGCCCGCGATAGGCGTCATGGTGCTGCTCGCCGCCGTCGCGCACCAGATGCACCGGTCGTGCTTCGAAGGCCAGGCCTTTCAAGGCCAGGCCGATGCGCACGCGGTAGGCGGCGCTGGATCGCCAGTAGGTGTACAGCACGATGCCGTCGTCGACCGGAATCTCCATCGCCGCCTCCATGCTCAGGGCTTGGCCGCCTGTTCGATGCGCTGCTCGATCGCACCGAAGATGCTGTTGCCGGCGGCATCGAGCATCTCGATGCGCACCACGTCGCCGAAGGACATGAACGGCGTGCTCGGCTTGCCGTCGCGCAGGGTTTCCACCACCCGCTGTTCGGCGAAGCAGGAAGCACCCTTGCTGGTGTCTTCGTTGGCGATGGTGCCCGAGCCGACGATGGTGCCGGCACTGAGCGGCCGCGTCTTCGCCGCGTGCGCGACCAGCTGGGCGAAGTTGAACTGCATGTCGACACCCGCTTCCGGCGCACCGAACCACGTCCCGTTGATGTGGGTCAGCAGCGGCAGGTGCACCTTGCTGTCCTGCCAGGCAGCGCCCAGCTCGTCGGGAGTGACGAACACCGGCGACAACGCCGAGCGCGGCTTGGACTGCAGGAAGCCGAAGCCCTTGGCCAGTTCGCCCGGGATCAGGTTGCGCAGCGAGACGTCGTTGACCAGGCCGATCAGCTGGATGTGGCCGGCGGCCTGCTCCGGGGTGGCGGCCATCGGTACGTCGTCGGTGATCACCACGATCTCTGCTTCCAGGTCGATGCCGTACTCCTCGCTGACCACCTTGACCGAATCGCGCGGGCCATGGAAACCGGCGCTGGTGGCCTGGTACATCAGCGGATCACTGTAGAAGCTCTCCGGCACCTCGGCGCCGCGGGCGCGACGTACGCGCTCGACGTGCGGCAGGTAGGCGCTGCCATCAACGAATTCATAGGCGCGCGGCATCGGCGCGGCCAGGGCCTGCGGGTCCAGATCGAACACGCCATCGGCGTCACCGGCATTGAGCGACTCATACAGCGCATTCAGACGCGGGGCCAGATGGCTCCAGTCCTCCAGGGCCAACTGCAGGGTGGCGGCGATGCCGGTGGCGCGCACGCCGTGGCGCAGGTCACGCGAGACGACGATCAGCGTGCCGTCGCGGCCGCCTTCCTTCAAGGAACCAAGCTTCATGGTGGGTGTCCGGAGTCGTGGGCAAACAAGTTTCAAGTGTAATCAAATATGCAGCGCAGCCAAGCTGCAGCGCGGCATCGCCTCACCCTACCGCAGGAGGGGGGCGGCAGGGTTGCACCCTGCACCTGCAGAGGCAACGGCCAAGGCCAAGGCAACCGCGAAAGCAACTGCAACAGCCGGCTCTGGGTTTTCTGTGGGTTGGGCGGGGCGGTGTCGGATTGCGGGGACGCCGTAAACCCATCCTTGGGGGCTTGGCCGCGGCATCCATGCCGCGGACACCCCGCAATCCGACAC
>NZ_JBFRFC010000023.1:0-43079 GCF_052114625.1 Stenotrophomonas sp. 2YAF26
ACATCCACAACCGCTCTTGCCTTCCGTCCCGTCACCGGGAACTCCGGAAGGGAGGGGCAGCGTGGGCGCGCGGGGGTGTCCGCCGCATGGATGCGGCGGCCAAGCCCCCAGGGATGGGTTTACGGCGTCCCCCGCGTGCCCACGCTGCTCCGACCAAGCCGAGAGAACCCAGAGCCGACACGCTTCGGCTTTGCGCTTTGCGCCCTGGCTTGTAGAAAGCGCCCGCCGGCCGCAGGCCGGCCAACATCCCCCCGCTGCGCTGCGGCGCGACCTGCGGCCGACCGATCTGGGATAATGCGCGTTCTTGTTTCCTCTGCTGCCGGACCCGGTCATGACCCAGAAGACGCTGCTCAACGATACCCACCGCGCCCTTGGCGCCAAGATGGTCGATTTCGGGGGTTGGGACATGCCCATCCACTACGGCTCGCAGCTGGACGAGCACCACCTGGTGCGTCGTGAGTCGGGCGTGTTCGACGTCAGCCACATGACCGTGGTCGACCTGCGCGGCGACCAGGTCAAGCCGTTCCTGCGCCGCCTGCTGGCCAACTCGGTCGACAAGCTCAAGGCCACCGGCAAGGCGTTGTACTCGTGCATGCTGAATCCGCAGGGCGGCGTCATCGACGACCTGATCGTCTATTACCTGGGCGAGGACTTCTTCCGCATGGTGGTCAACGCCTCCACCCGCGAGAAGGATCTGGCGTGGCTGCGCGAGCAGGCTGCGCCGTTCAACGTCTCGGTCGAGCAGCGTCCGGACCTGGCGATCCTCGCCGTGCAGGGGCCGCAGGCGCGCGACATCGTCATCGGCCTGGCCCGCGAAGCCGACCGTGAGTCGCTTGGCAAGCTCGGCCGTTTCGCCGCGCTGCAGGTGCAGTCCGACGACGGCGTTGAACTGTTCGTCGCCCGCACCGGCTACACCGGCGAAGACGGTTTCGAGATCCTGCTGCCGCAGGATGCCGTGGTCGCGTTCTGGAACCGCCTGCTTGCTGCCGGCGTGAAGCCGGCCGGTCTTGGCGCGCGCGATACCCTGCGCCTGGAAGCCGGCATGAATCTGTACGGCCAGGACATGGACGAAGCGATCAGCCCCTACGAAGCGGCGCTGGCCTGGACGGTGTCGCTGGACGAAGGTCGCGACTTCATCGGCCGCGACGTGCTGGAGGCGCAGAAGGCGGCTGGCAACGCGCGTCAGATGATCGGCCTGGTGATGGATGAGAAGGGCGTGCTGCGCCATGGCCAGGCGGTCACCACTGCCGGCGGCCAGGGCGAGATCCTGTCCGGCACCTTCTCGCCGACCCTGGCCAAGGGCATCGCATTCGCGCGCGTGCCGGCCGGTGAACTCGGTCAGGTCACCGTCGACATCCGCGGACGTCAGGTGCCGGTGCGGGTGGTCAAGTTCCCGTTCGTGCGCGAAGGCCAGGCCCAGCCCGGCGTGCTTGGCGACGCCTGATCCAATCATGCCGGTCGTCACTGCCAGCAGTGGCGGCCGGTTGGTTACACTAGCCCCGTTTTTTCCACCCCCTGCATATCTCTGGAGCAGTCCCATGAGCGAGATCCCCGGCGACCTCAAGTTCCTCAAGTCCCATGAGTGGGCCCGTGTCGAAGGCAATGGCCGCGTGACCGTCGGTATTTCCGACCACGCCCAGGGCCTGCTGGGTGACCTGGTCTACGTCGAGCTGCCCGAAGTCGGCGCGACCGCCAAGGCCAACGAGCAGATCGCGGTCGTCGAGTCGGTGAAGGCCGCCTCCGACGTCTACAGCCCGATCAGCGGCACCATCGTCGAGGTCAACTCGGCACTGGCCGACAAGCCGGAAACCATCAACGAAGACGCCTACGGCGATGGCTGGATGTTCGTCGTCGAAGTGTCCAACAGCGACGAGCTCAACGAGCTGCTGGACCCGGACGCGTACGCCGAAGGCCTGGAAGACGAAGAGCACTGAGTCGTCGTTTCCCCAAAACGAAAACGGCCACCCTCGGGTGGCCGTTTTCGTTTTGGGGGAGGCTTCGAACTTATGCCGGCCGGTTCGCCGCATGCCATCGCCATGGCATCAGTCGGTGTTGAGCGCGGCCAAAAGGCGTGCGCAGTTTTGCGCAAATCCGCGTTTCCACCCCCGCGGCGGCGCGCCCGGATGTGAAAAGTTTTTGGCCTTGTTGCAGGTCCGTTGTGCTGGCGTTGGCGCGTGCGTTGCCATGCATGGCTGCGTCGCCGGGTGGCGTTCCGCTTCAGACCCCTACATGACGCAGAGTGCTTATTTCAAGTGTTTTTTCTTCGCTGTTCGCGCGCAGTTGATGGCAGCGACGATGCGCGATGCAGTGTTTGCCGGCGCTCGCGGAGGAACATCGGCAGGCGCGGGAAGGGCTTCCGGGACGCGGCGGATGTGAAAATTTTTCGCGGGGGTTGTTGACAGTAAAAAAAACCGTGATTAGGTTTCGCCTCAGCAGACCTTGCCTGCCAAACCGAGTGCGCAGAATCAATCGTCCGATGCGAAGCAGCCCCTCGAAGACCACCGCGATCCTCAAGACGGTGGACATGGCCCCGCTTCCCCCGGAGAAATGCAAGGCGACCCCTGTTCCGATGCCTGCTCCGCCGATCGTGGCGGGCATCACCGCATCCGTAACGGCGCGCCCGACGCGCCGGCGGTCCCCGCACGCAGCATGGGCGGGTTTGATCCACCTGGGCGTTTCAACTCCCTATCACTGACGAGGAGCCATCACCATGGCAACCAAGAAAGCTGCGAAGAAAAAGCCCGCCGCCAAGAAAGCGGTGAAGAAAGTCGCCAAGAAGGCCGCTGCCAAGAAGGCAGTGAAGAAGGTCGCGAAGAAGGCGACCGCCAAGAAGGCAGTGAAGAAGGCTGCCAAGAAGGTCGCCAAGAAGGCCACGGCGAAGAAGACAGTGAAGAAGGCGGCCAAGAAGGTAGCCAAGAAGTCCGCTGCCAAGAAGGCCGTCAAGAAGACCGCGAAGAAGGCCGTCAAGAAGGTAGCCAAGAAGGCCACCAAGAAGACTGCCAAGAAAGCCGCCAAGAAGACCACTGCCCGCAAGCCGGCCAAGAAGGTCGCCAAGAAGGCAGTGAAGAAGGCGACAAAGAAGACCGCCAAGAAGGCAGTGAAGAAGACTGCGAAGAAGGCGACCAAGAAGGCTGCCCCGAAGAAGGCTGCCAAGAAGGTTGCCAAGCGCAAGCCGGCCGCCCGCAAGAAGAAGGCCGCTCCGGTGGCCCTTCCGGCAACTCCGGCACCGCTGATCTAAGTACTTCCCGATAGCCGCACCCTGAGACCCCTTCCCCGACTGCCCAGCGGGGAGGGGGTTTTTTTATGGGCCGTCTGCGCCTGGCCAGCTGCGATGGTCAGCTGCTTCACAGGGAAACCGCTCGACCAGGAAATCCACGAAGCTGCGCAGCCGGGTCGAGTGATAGCGGTCGTGCGCATAGACCACGTGCATGGGCCGACCGTGCCGGCCATGTTCCGGCAGCAACGGGACCAGGCTACCCGCATCGATGTCTGCTGCCAGCAGCAGGCTCGACTGCAGGATGATGCCCTGGCCTTGCAGCGCGGCCAGTCGCAACGCTTCGCCGTTGTTGATCTGCAACCGTCCCGAAGGCGGCGCTGGCAATGCCGCTTCGTTGCCCAGCCAGTGCGACAGCGCAGCCGGATCCAGCGACAGGCATTGATGCTGCTGCAGCTCCTGCGCGTTGTGCGGCGTGCCATGCCGTGTGAGATAGGCCGGTGATGCACACAGGGTCAGCCGGTAGGCGCTGAGCGGACGCGCTACGAGATGCGTGGCGTCGGCCAGCGTGCCGATGCGGATGGCGGCCTCGAATCCTTCATCGGCCAGTTCGACCACGCGATCGGTCAGGACCAGTTCGACACTGACCTCGGGGTAGCGGTCCATGTAGGTCGACAGTGCCGGCACCAGCGCATGCGTGCCGAAGATCACCGGTGCACTGATCCGCAGCTTGCCCGCCGGTGCCAGATGGTGATGCTGTGCCTGCGCATCGGTTTCCTCCACCAGACGCAGGATCTCTTTGCAGCGACCGTAGTAGGCCTCACCGAAAGCGGTCATGTGCTGCCGACGGGTCGTGCGGCTCAACAGCTGCATGCCCAGCCGTCCCTCCAGGGCGCGCAAGTGCTTGCCGGCCATCGTTGCGGAGATGTCCAGCGCCGATGCCGCGGCACTGAGGCTGCCCTTTTCCACGGCCAGCACATAGACCTGCATGCTCTCCAACAGGTTCATCTGACACCCCGGGTTCTGAATGTTGAAACCTCGCCGGAGTTTATCAATCGAGGGTGTTCAAAGAGCATGTCCGCACGGCCAGATGGGCCGGCAGAACCTGGCAGGGCAACACATGAAACTGGATCTTGAAGGACGTACCGCGCTGGTCACCGGCGCAGGCAGTGGCATCGGCGCAGGTGTTGCGCGGTTACTGGCGACGCAGGGTGTGCGCGTGGCGATCACCGCGCGGCGGCAGGCGCCGTTGAAATCGGTGGCGGCCGCAATCGAGGCGGCGGGTGGACCGGTACCCGTCGTGTTGATGGGCGATCTGACCGACGCCGACGATGTGCAGCGCATCGCCAGCGCTTCGCTGCAGGCGCTGCAGCACGTGGACATCCTGGTCAACGCGGCTGGTGGCGCACGGTTGGCCGGGGTGGCCGCAGCAGACGAGGTGTGGGACGAGGCGATGGCACTGAACTTCTCGGCGGCACGACGGCTGACGCAGGCGTTGCTGCCGTCGATGCGGGCCAATGGCTGGGGGCGTGTGATCAACCTCAGCGGGTCGATGGAGCCGCGTGCGGTGAATGCCGCGAGCCCGGCGAAGGCGGCGCTGCATCTGTGGAGCAAGGGATTATCCTGCGACGTAGCGGGCGAGGGCATCACCGTCAATTCGATCGCGCCGGGGCGGATCAACAGCGCGCAGATCCGGGATCGGCTGCATCCCACCGAAGAGAGCCGACGTGAGTTCATCGCCCGCAACATCCCGATGGGGCGTTTCGGCGAACCGGAGGAGGTGGCGCACCTGGTTGCCTTCCTGGCGTCGCCGTTGGCGGGGTACATCACCGGGGCGGTGATTCCGGTGGATGGGGGAATGCACTACTTCGCCCACTAGCCTCCGGCACGATCGGTCAGGGCGTGGCGCCACGTGGAGGACGCGCAGGCGCATACGAAAAGGGCGACCCCAGGGCCGCCCTTCCGCTCACGTCGAGCTCGCCAGCTCAGCGCGGCGAGGCCACCGCGCGGTTGCCCGAGGCACCCTTGCCCTTGCGCTTGTCCTGCTGCGCCGGGGCGGCGCCCTCGGCCATCAGGTTGTCGCTGCCGAAGTCGGTGTCCACGTCCAGCCAACGCTGCGACGGCAGGCCGAGGGCTGCGTCGAGCACGGTCGGCAGCAGGCCGCTGGGCAGGCCGCTTTCGCCGTTCCACATGATGGCGATGCCGAGGTCGCGCTCAGGCACCAGTGCAACAAGGCCACGGTAGCCCTGCACCGCGCCGGCATGGAACACGACATCGTGACCGGCGTAGTCGAAGGTGCGCCAGCCCAGCGCGTAGCCGGCCGAGTGCAGGCGTTCGCGGCGCCAGCCCGAACGCATCTCGCCCGGTGTGTTGATCAGGCTGGAGTGCAGCGTGGCCAGCAGCGGCGCCGGCAGCACGTCCGGACGGTGGCCGGTATGGGCCAGCAACCACTGCGCCATGTCACTGGCACTGGCGTTGACGCCTGCAGCCGGGGCCACGCGGTAATAGGTCGGCTTCGGCGTCAGCGACACCCAGCCGTTGCGGCTGCGCACGTGAGGGCGCGCCCAGCGCGAGCTGGCCTGGATACCGGCCAGACCGAGGCTGGCATCGTTCATGCCCAGCGGCTTGAAGATGCGGCGTTCGACCGACTGCTCGTAGAAGCTGCCGGAGGCGGCATACACGACGTCGCCGATCAGGCTGAAGGCCACGTTCTGGTAGGCGTAGCAGTCGCCCGGCAGGCACTTCAGGCCGGTGTTGGCCAATTTCTGGGTCAGCGCGTAGTACTCGGCGTTGCCTTCGATGTCGCGGTCGTAGGCGTTGTACGGCAGACCGACGCGGTGGCTGAGTACATCGGCCACGGTCAGGCGGTCGGTGGCCTCCGGCGAGTTCAGGCGGAAGCCCGGCACATAGTCGGTGACCTTGCTGTCCCAGCGCAGGGTGCCATCGTTGACCAGCAGGCCGGCCATGGTGCCGGCGAAGGCCTTGGACAGCGACGCCAGGCGAAACACGGTGTGGGCATCGACCGGCAACGGGTTGTTGACGTCGGTGACACCGTAGCCGCGCGCGCTGAGCACGCGGCCGCCCTGCACGATGGCCACTGCCATGCCCGGCACGCGCTCGCCATAGGTGAGCTGCTGCGCCATCGACTCGATGTTGGCGACGTTGAAACCGGCAGCGGGCAACTGCACCTGCGGCACCAGCCCGGTTCGGTAGGCCGCAGGCTGGGTGTGGGCGACGGCGCCACCGGCGGCGGTTTCGATGTTGGTCGGCATCGGCGGCAACGCCGGCGGGGTCTGCGCGGTGGTGGACAAGGCAAGGGGCATCAACATGCCCAGCAAACCGGTGGCCGCCGAACGGATCGGACGACGCAGGCTGTTCTTTTTCATCGGTTGGAACCCGTGCGCGACTGCTGGGGATGATTCTAGCGCCGCTTTTCGCCTGTGCACAAACAAAGCGAAGATGAATGCGCATCTCGTTGAAAAAGTTGGATTTTTGACGCCAGAAAAGCGTGTATCACAAGGTGTCTGCCGGGCCGGTCCGTGACACTGCGTTGCAGCCATCGGCGCCGCCTGCGCTGGCGATGTTGCAGTGCATTGGATAACGTACGCGCTTCACTGCCCCCGGAGCTTGCCATGCCGCTGTCCAACCGCCGTTTGCGGGCGAGGGGAGCCGCGTGAGCGCGGCGCGTGAAAGCGGGGCATTGAAGGGCCTGGTGGCCGCGCTGCGGGAGTCGCCGGCGCTGTGGTGGTCGTTCCTGTACTTCTTCTGCCTGCTCAGCGGCTACTACGTGCTGCGCCCGGTGCGCGAGGCGATGGCCGCTTCGGCCGACCTGGAGACGGTGTTCCCGGCGGCGTTGATCGCCTGGTTCGCCAGCCATGGCATCGCCCTGAAGGACTTCGTCCTGCAGTTCCTGTTCTCCTGCGTGTTCGTGATCATGCTGGTGCTGCAACCGGTCTATGGATGGCTGGTCAGCCGCTTCCCGCGGCGGGTGTTCCTGCCGGCGGTGTACGGCTTCTTCATCGCCACCCTGCTGGGCTTCTACGCGTTGTTCGACAGCGGCGTACCCGGGCGGGGCATGGCGTTCTTCTTCTGGATCACCGTGTTCAATCTGTTTGCGGTCGCGGTGTTCTGGAGCTTCATGGCGGATGTGTTCTCCAATGCGCAGGCGCGGGCCTACTACGGCTACATCGGTGCGGCCGGCACTGTTGGCGCCTTCCTCGGCCCGATCATCACCAGTGCGCTGGTGCAGCGGGTGGGCATCGCCAACCTGATGCTGGTTTCGGCCGGCTTCCTGGTCGTGTGCCTGTTGTGCATCTGGCGCCTGCGGCACTGGGCGGTGCTGCGCGAGCGTGAGCAGCAGCTGGTGTCGGGCGAGCAGCCGATGGGTGGCAGCGTGCTCGATGGCGTGAAGCTGATCGTGCGCGAGCCCCTGCTGGGCTGGCTGGCGATCATGGTGGTGTTCGGCGTGGGTGTCGGCACCTTGCTGTACAACCAGCAGGCCAGCATCGTACGTGCCTCGTTCAACGATGCAGGCGCTGCCACAGCCTTCTTCTCGCGCATCGACCTGGTGGTGAACGCGCTGGCGCTGTTGATGCAGCTCGGGCTGACCCGCTGGTTGCTGTCGCGCCACGGCATCGCCCCGGCGTTGCTGATTCCCGGTTTTGCGATCCTGATCGGCTTCTCGGTGCTGGCCGCATCGCCGATGCCGCTGATGGTGGCGGTGGTGCAGGTGATGACCCGCGCCAGCGAGTTCGCCCTGGCCAAGCCGGCCCGCGAAACCATCTACACCCGCGTGGACCGGCAGTGGCGCTACAAGGCCGGCGCAGCGATCGACACGGTGGTGTACCGCGGCGCCGACCTGACCTTCGCCTGGCTGCACAAGGGGCTGTCCTTGTTCGGTTCGCACGTGGTGTTCATCGGTGGTGTAGCCGTCGCCGGGTTGATGACCCTGGCGGCGTTCGGCGTGCTGCGCGAAGAGAAGAAGCTGCCGCGCGACCGTTGATTTTCCAGGGGCGGATCCCTGTCCCGCAGGGGAAGGGATCCGACCCCATTCTCCATCCTTGTCCAAGGAACTGCCCATGTACTGGATCGCGCTCGTCCTGACCCTGCTGGTCGCCCTGCTGCACGTTTATTTCCTGGTGCTGGAGATGTTCCTGTGGACCCGGCCGCTGGGCCTGAAGACGTTCCGCAATTCACCGGAGAAGGCGGAGACCACGCGCGTGCTGGCGGCCAACCAGGGCCTGTATAACGGCTTCCTGGCGGCGGGCATCGTGGTGGGGCTGATGCTGGCGCAGCCGGTGCTGGTGACGTTCTCGCTGGTGTGCGTGGTGGTGGCGGGGTGCTATGGCGCCTACAGCGTGAGCCGGCGCATTTTCATGATCCAGGCGGTGCCGGCGATCCTGGCGTTGGTGTTTCGCGCACTGGCGTGATTTCCGGCCAACGGCGCAGCCCCTCGTGGGTTGGTCGCGTAGAGCTTGTCATGGGGTTGGTCGGGCGGGTTGGGTTCGCGGGGGACGCCGCAAGTACGTCCCTGTAGGCTTGGCCGCGGCATCCATGCCGCGGACACCCCCGCGAACCCCACCACGTACTTGCGGCGTCCCCGCCTGGCCCCAGCCCTCCGGCCCAACCCATGACCCGCATCCAGCGACCAACCCACGAGGGGCTGCGCCGTTCGCGGGAACACTACTTCGCCGGCGACACCCACATGTCGATGACCGCGCTGAACACCTCCGTTCCCGCGCGGTCGCGGACACTCACCGTCACCGGCAACGCATAGCCTTCGGTCGCCACCACGATCGGCTGCGCCGGCAATGCCGTCGCCTGCAGCGTGCCGCGCGCCTTGGCCAGGTACTGCACCTGCATGCCCTTAGGGATCCAGCGCATGCCCTTCGGCAGCGACGCGTCGACCATCAGCCCGGCGGTCAGCTCGGCCAGGTTGCACATCGCGATCGCGTGCACCGTGCCGATGTGGTTGCGCACCCTGCGGCGGTCGGCCAGCGTGCCCTCGCAACGGCCGTTCTCCAGGCGCGTGATGCGCGGGGCGATGCTGGCGAAGTAGGGTGCCTTGAAGCACACCGCGCGCGAGAACAACCAGTTGCCGGCAGGCCAGCGCTGCAGGCGGTGGTAAAGCGTAAGCAGTGGAGCAGACATCGGGTGTCTCCCTAAAGAAACGGCGGACCGAAGTCCGCCGTTGTCGTTCACATGGTGGCTGTGATCACGCGGCCTGCGACTGCGCGCCCTTCTGTTCGCGCTTGTAGTAGCCCGCCGAGCGCAGCTCTTCCGGATCGAAGTCGTCCACGGTGATGGTTTCCAGGGTGAGCGTGCGCAGCTCCTCGAGCAGGGTGCGTTCGTCCTGGGTGATCACGCCTTCGGCCACGGCCTCGTCCAACTGGGTGACGAAATCCAGCGCTTCGATGCCCTTGGTCTTGAGCGCCTTGATGAACTTGCGCTCCACCGGCTCGGCCATGATCGCCTTGCTCAGGTAGCTGTTGATGCGGCCACCCGGGTTGTTCTCGCACGGGGTGAGGAACACGCCGCTGGCGAGGCGGTCGCGGGCTTCGTTCGGTGCCATCAGCAGCGCAGCCACGCGACGGCTCAGGCGGTCGCCCGGGGCCTCGGCACGACGGCCCAGCGGGAAGATCAGCGCCCACATCAGCCAGCCGATCGGACGGATCGGGAAGTTGCGCAGGGCCGCCGACAGCGATTCCTCGATCTTGTGCACGCTGTCATGGAAGGCCCAGGCCAGCAGCGGCTGGTCGGCCTGCGGCGCACCTTCGTCGTGGTAGCGCTTGAGCATGGCGCTGGTCATGTAGACGTGGCTCAGCACGTCGCCCAGGCGACCAGACAGCGATTCCTTGAACTTCAGCTTGCCGCCCAGCGTCATCATCGAGATGTCGGCCATCAGCGCCAGGTTGGCCGAGTAGCGGTCCAGCTTGCGGAAGTAGCGGCGGGTGTAGGCATCGCCCGGGGCAGCGCCGAAGCGCGCGCCGGTCAGGCCGAACCAGAACGAACGCACGGCGTTTGAGATGCCGTAGCGGATGTGGCCGAACAGGCTGCGGTCGAAGTCCTGCAGGCCGGCACGGGTGTCCGGATCCTGCGCAGCCTTCATTTCCTTCAGCACCCACGGGTGGCAGAGGATCGCACCCTGGCCGAAGATCAGCAGGCTGCGGGTCATGATGTTGGCGCCTTCCACCGTGATGGCGATCGGCGCGGCCTGCCAGCTGCGGCCGGCGAAGTTGCGCGGCCCCAGGATGATGCCCTTGCCGCCGATCACGTCCATCACGTCCGAGATCACTTCACGGCTCATGTTGGTGCAGTGGTACTTGGCGATCGCCGACGGCACCGACGGCACGTCACCGCGGTCCACAGCGGCAGCGGTGGCCTGCGACAGCGCGCTGATCTTGTACGCCTTGCCACCAATGCGGGCCAGCGCTTCTTCCACGCCTTCGAAGCGGCCGACCGAGAGGCCGAACTGCTTGCGGATACGCGCGTAGGCACCGGTCACCACCGCGCCGGCCTTGGCACCGCCACTGGCGGTGGAGGGCAGGGTGATCGAGCGGCCGACGGCCAGGCACTCGTTGAGCATGTTCCAGCCCTTGCCGGCCTTCTCGGCGCCGCCGATCAGCTGGGTCAGCGGGATGAAGACATCCTTGCCACGGATCGGGCCGTTCTGGAAGGTCGAGTTGAGCGGGAAATGGCGACGGCCGATTTCCACACCGGCGGTGTCACGCGGCAACAGGGCCAAGGTGATGCCGATATCGCGGGTGGTGCCGATCAAGCCATCCGGGTCGTACATGCGGAAGGCCAGGCCGATCAGCGTGGCCACCGGGGCCAGCGTGATGTAGCGCTTGTCGAAGGTGAGCTTGACGCCGAGGACCTGCTCGCCGTTCCACTCGCCCTTGCAGACGATGCCGTAATCGGGGATCGAGGTGGCGTCCGAGCCGGCGAACGGGCCGGTCAGGCCGAAGCAGGGCACTTCGCGGCCATCGGCCAGGCGCGGCAGGTACTGGTCTTTCTGTTCCTGGGTGCCGTAATGGTTGAGCAGCTCACCCGGGCCCAACGAGTTCGGTACGCCAACGGTGGAGCTGACCACGCTCGACACTGATGCCAGCTTCTGGATCACCTTGTGGTGGGCCAGCGCGCTGAAGCCCAGGCCGCCGTATTCCTTCGGAATGATCATGCCGAAGAACTTGTTCTTCTTGATGAAGCTCCACAGCTCCGGCGGCAGGTCGGCATGGACGTGGGTGATCTCCCAGTCGTTGACCATTTTGCACAGCTCTTCGACCGGGCCATCGAGGAAGGCCTGCTCTTCAGCAGTCAGCTGCGGCTTGGGGTAGTTCAGCAGGATGTTCCAGTCCGGGTCACCGGTGAACAGTTCGCCTTCGAAGCCGACCGAGCCGGTTTCCAGGGCGATCCGCTCGGTCTGCGACAGCGGCGGCAGCACTTTGCGGAACACCTTCATCATCGGGCCGGTCAGCAGCGGCTTGCGGATGAACGGCAGCAGCAGCGGCACGACGATCACGGCCAGTACGGCGGCAGCGACGATCGTGGCGGTCTGGTTGACGTAAGGAATGAACCAGCAGGCGACCAACAGGGCCACGCTGATCAGCGTCCAGGTCAGCAGGCGCATGCGGTGGTAGGCAACGAACGCGCCTGCCAGCAGCAGGGCGAGGAAGGGAATGACGAGGCTCATGAGCGTGCTCCGGTGACGTGCTCGTTTATGGCGGACGAAGCTGCAGCATCCGCTGCGGGCAACACGTCCAGATAGTCCAACACAGTAGCGGTAAAGGCGTCGTTGTCATCACCGGCGACCATGTGCGTGGCCTGCGGCAACTGTACGTGGCGTGCGTGTGGCGCCAATGCCAGGAATTCGGCCACCGTCTGCGGGGTGACCAGGTCGCTGCGGCCACCGCTGACCAGCAGCAGGGGGCACTTCACCTGGCGCGCGGCCTCGGCCAGTGCATCCTGGTGCTGCTCGCTGTCGCGGGCCAGCTCGGCCACCAGGCGGGGGTCCCAATGCCAGCGCCAGCGGCCATGGCCATCTTCGCGCAGCAGGGCGCGCAGTGAATCCTCGGATTTGCGCGGGCGGTGCGGCACATAGGCCGAAATCACATCGGCAGCCTGCGACAGCGAGGCGAATCCTTCCGGGTGCGCGGTCATGAAGGCGAGGATGCGTTCGACGCCAGCGGTATCCCAGCGCGGGGTGATGTCCACCAGCACCATGGCCGAGAACAGCCCGGGCCAGCGCGATTCGGCCAACAGGCCGAACAGGCCCCCCATCGAGGCCGCCACCAGCACCGGCGGTCGCGGCTGCTCGCCGGCAAGCACGATCAGGTCATCGGCGAACTGCTCGCCGTGATAGGCCAGATCGGCTGCATTCCAATCGGAATCGCCATGACCGCGGGCGTCGTAGGCCAGCGTCTGCAGGCCAGCGGCCGACAGTGCTTTGGCCGTGGTTGTCCAAGCATGGCGGGTCTGGCCAAAGCCGTGTGCGAACAGCACGCGCCCGCGACGGCCGGAGGTGCTGGCAGTTGCAGCCAGCGAGGCGCCGTGGGCAGCCTCCAGGCGCAGGTCATGGAATGCAGCGGGAGTAGGGGACATAACCATACTCGTTAGTATGGATTGCTTCTGCAGGAAGTCAATACTGCACGGTATGGTGCGCTGCAGGAATCCCTTCTGGCCCGGTTGTCGACGGTTTCGGCCGCAACCGCGTACTGCAACGAACCCCGGCGTATGGTTAAATCAGCAAATGAATCAACCTGACGCTTCCGCCGGCGAACCGCGTGCCGGCCGCAACAGCCGCCTGAGTGCCGAAGACTGGGCCCAGGCGGCCCTCGATTTGATTGCCGAGCAAGGTGTCAGCGCCGTCGCGGTGGAGCCGCTGGCGCGCCGCCTTGGCGTGACCAAAGGCAGTTTCTACTGGCACTTCCCCTCGCGTGATGCGCTGCTGCAGGCCGCGCTGGAACGCTGGGAACTGTTCGAGCAGGAACAGGTGTTCGGCAGCCTGGAAGACGTGCCGGACCCGCGCGTGCGCCTGCGCCAGCTGTTCCAGATGGTGGCGCACGAAGTACAGCCGCACATCATCTACAGCGAGTTGCTGAAGGCGCTGGACCATCCGATGGTGCGGCCGGTGATCGACCGCGTGTCGCAGCGGCGGCTCGATTACCTGATCGCCTCGTTCCGCCAGGCGGGCCTGAGCTCGACCGATGCACGCCATCGCGCACGCCTGGCCTATGCGGCGTATGTGGGCTTCCTGCAGTTGTCGTTGCAGCTGCAGCAGCCCAAGCAGGCGCGCGAGGACTTCGAAGCGTATGTCGAACACCTGATCGACACGCTGATTCCGAACGGCTGAGGCGTTCTTCATCGCTGGATGCAGAAAGGCCGCGGCAATGCCGCGGCCTTCTTCTTTGGTGTTGACGCCAGCAACGTACGTACAAAAAACAACGGCCCCTTTCGGGGCCGTTGCTGCATCAGCTGATCACTGGATCGATCAGAACTTCTGCTTGTACTGCATGTACATGTAGCGGCCCGGCAGGTCGTACTGCGGGTCGAACATGTTGTACGAGGTCGAGTACGAGACCGGCGGCTGCTTGTCCCATGCGTTGTTCAGACCCAGCATGATCGTGCCCTTCCACGGGGTGTTGTAGCGCACCTGGATGTCGTGGTAGGTGGTCGATGCCATGTGGTTCTTGCCGTTCTGGCCGTCGGAGCAGTAGCCCACCAGGTCGGAGTCGCGCACCGGATCGAACGGACATTCTTCGGTCATGCCCGACTTGTAGCGCAGACCGTAGTTCACGCCGAAATCACCGTAGGACCAGTCGACGTACAGGTTGGAACGGATGCGCCAGTACGGATCCTGGTCGAGGTAGCGACCGGCACGGCCGTCGACCGGAGCATCTTCGGTGGACTTGGTGTCCCACTTGGACAGATAGGTGCTGTCCCAGCTGACGGTGAACTGGCCGAACGAGGTTTCCGGCAGCTTGTACAGGACGCCCACATCCCAGCCTTCCACCTTGTACGAGGACAGGTTCTGCAGCGGCATGTCGACGTTGGTGATGGTATAGCGCTGGGTCGCGGTGCCGTAGGTCGGGTCGCGGGTGATCAGGCCGCAGTAGGCTGCCTGTTCCTGCGGTGAACCACCGTAGCAGCGATCCATGATGTCGCCGATCGCCGGACGGGTGATGGCGTCTTCGACCTCGATCTGCCACCAGTCCACGGTTACGTTCAGGCCGGTAACGAAGCTCGGGCTCCACACCAGGCCCAGCGTCTTGCTGGTCGAGGTTTCCGGCTTCAGATCAGGGTTGGACTTCCAGGTGAACGCTTCCGGCGTCTGCTTGTTGGCGCCGCTGCCGGCACCCGGCTGCTGGAAGTTCGCCGGTACGCCTTCAGCAGCGCACTGCGCAGCCACCGCACCGGTGCGACGACCGCTGGAGGCCGAGCACGGATCGGCATAGGTTTCGAACGAATCGGCGTCGCCGCGATACAGGTTGTTGATGCTCGGCGCACGGAAGCCTTCGGAGTAGTTACCACGCACCATCAGGTCATCGATCGGCTTCCAGCGGAAACCGAACTTGTTGTTGGTGGTGTTGCCGAAGTTGCTGTACTTCGAGTAGCGCGAAGCCACGCTGAAGTCGAGCAGCTTGGCACCCGGCAGGTCAGCCAGCACCGGGATCGACAATTCCAGGAAGAACTCGTCCAGGTCGTAGGCGCCCTTGGTCGGTGCCGCGCCGTTGCCGGTGCTCAGGCCAGCGGCAATGAACGCGTCCGGATCGAACTGGCCACTTTCCTTACGGCCTTCATAACCTGCTGCGAAGCCCAGCGCACCTGCCGGCAACTGCACGATTTCACCGGAGATGTTGGCGTAGTAGCTCTTGGAAACCAGGCTGGCCGAGTCATGCGCGGTGAAGGAGGCGTAGTCCAGTGCTTCCTGCGAGATCGAGCCCAGCCCGCCCAGCGGATTCATCGGCACACAGCCCGGAATGACAGCGCCGGCTGCGGTCAGACAGACGGCCTGGCCACCCTGCATTGCCGACGGGCCATAGGCTTCGTTCAAGCGCTGGACGTTGAACAGGCCGTAGGTCAGGTCGTTCTGGTCGGTCTTGTCGTAACGGTAGCCGACGTCCCAGTCGAAGTTGCGGTCGGCGAATTCGAAGAAGCCCTCGAAACCACCGTAGAAGTGCCAGTTCTTGACGTTCTGGTTGAACGAACGGCCGCCGGTTTCATTGAAGCGGCGATTCACGCCGGTCAGGTCCTCGCCGAACGGGTTGTACATGCTGCTGGCGCTCAGGCGACGGCCGGTCACCGGCATCGCCGCGAGCAGCTGCTCGGACTTGCGCTCGTTGTACATCGCCTCGGTACGGAAGGTGATGTTGTCGGTGACGTTGTAGGAACCGGTGGCGAACAGCGAGGTGCGTTCCTGCGGGGTCAGCAGGTAGTTGTCCGGCGAGGTGTTGTAACCATGCACGTCGCTGTCGAACGGGGTCTGCACGCCGTTGATGAGTACATAGCGCTCGTCATCGCGGATGTAGGAGCCCGGGATACCGGTGCTGCTCTGGCCGCCGAAGAACGGCGGGCCACCGGCTGAGATCTTGCGATCACCAGCCATCACGGTGCCTTCCTTCACGTAGGACACGCCGAGCACCAGCGACGCGCGGTCGGTGGTGGTGCCGATGGTGAAGTCGGCCGCTTCGCGCTCGCCGTCGCCCTGGCTGTACTGGCCCTTGTAGAAGTTCGCTTCGGCGCCGTCGAAGTTCTGCTTGGTGATGATGTTCACCACGCCGGCGATGGCATCCGAACCGTAGATGGTCGAAGCGCCGTCCTTCAGGACGTCGATCCGCTCGATCATCGCAACCGGGATGGTGTTGAGGTCGACGCTGCCATCCAGGCCGGTGGTCCAGCGACGGCCGTTGACCAGCACCAGGGTGCGTTCGGCACCGAGGTTGCGCAGGCTGATGCCGGACGTACCGTCGCCGCCATTGTTGAAGGTACGGTTCAGTGCGGCACCGTTGGCGGCAACGCGCTGCAGGATGTCGGCGACCGAGGTCACGCCCTGCTTCTCGATGTCGGCGCGGGTCAGGCTCAGGACCGGCTGCGAGGTTTCGATATCGGTGCTCTTGATGCGCGAACCGGTTACCGAAATGCGATCCAGGTTGGTCGCTTCCTGCGCCTGGGCTGTTACGGACGTCGCCGCACCGGCGATCAGCGCGACGACGACAGCGTCACGCAGCTTGTTGGACTGGAAATTCATTGGCTCTCTCTCTCCAAGAAATCTTGGCTGGGGTAGTGCCTGCGCGGCGGGGCCAAAAAAGAAGGCTCCAAAATCGCGAGGCTGAATCGATAGTAACGGCCCTTCGCCAAAAATTAAAGCTGTGTTAATTCACACTGTGGTTACACATGAATGCGCCTTGATTTCTTTTATTTCAACGAGTTATCGGGATGTGCGAAGAGGCGCAACCGCGCCTGCCTGCCCTTGAAGCACAAAAAAGTTTCAGTTGATGCATGTCGTGATGTATCCGTTTGTAACGGATGAGTGCTTTTCGCACTTGACAGATGCGTCCAGAAACAATTCGGGCGCCCCAGGGCGCCCGATGTTGAACACTGCTTGTTACCAGTCGATGAGCGGCTACAGATCCTGCTCGTAGCGCACGTACGGCACGGTGCCGTCATCGTTGCTTTCGTTGCGCGGGGAGAACGGGTTCTTGCCGCGGCTGATGACGTTCTCCGCGCCGACGGTGAGCTGGCCGGACCACGGGGTGCGCCAGGTCAGGCCGATGCCCAGGCCTTCCCATTTGCCGGGCTTGCCGGGAACGTCAACCACGCGACCGATGATGCTGCCACTGAAATTGCCGTAGCCGGCGCCCAGGCTCAGGCTCTTGCTGTCCCAGCGGTCGACGATGGCCGGCGAGGCGTCAGCCAGGGGTACCAGGCGTGCCTTGGCATACGTGCCGGCGATGGAGACAAAGCCTTCGCGACCGATGTTCTTCTGTGCGAACACCGTCAGGTCATTCTGTTCGGCGCGCAGCGAGGGAGTCTTGCTGGGCGTCGCCAGCCAGGCGGGCAGGGTCTCGCGGCCAGTGCCGGCAGTGATTCCCAGGCGGCCGGTGCCACGGTTGAGCGCGGCGGTGCCGGTCAGGCGCCGGTTGGAGCCGATGGCGTCGTCCTCGTCGCCCAGGCTGGCCAGCATGCAATGGCTGGCCAAGCCGCTGATGCTGGAGCCGCTGCTGCTGTTGCACAGCAGGCCCAGCGAGTCGCCCGAGGAAAGGCCGAACGCAGCATCGAGCGAATTGCGGCCGAAATGCCAGCGTGCGCCGACGGCCTGTTCACCGGTCGGTTCCAGATACAGCAGGGCCTCGACCTTGCCACTGCCCTTGTTCCAGACCGGAATCACGGTGCGGGTGTCCTTGCTCTGCGCATGCACGCCCGTGATCGCGCCAAGGGCGATCAGCAGGGCCAGCGGTAGACGCAGGAAGGTACGCATCGGACCAGTTCAGACAGGGACGGACAGTGAAAGTTCCCGCTGGGGCGGGAACTCGATCCTAGGGTGTTTATGAATTCTTAACAAGCCTTGTTCCTCCCCAGATACAAGACTCATTCGTTTTTACTGAAGACGTTCAGGTGCCGGTACAGCCCCCTGGGCACCGTGGAACAGTATGCCGAACTCCGTCAACGGAAAGTGATACTCCTGTCCGCAGAATTCGCAACGTACGTCCACCGCGCCGGTGTCTTCGGCAGCGGCACGGGCCTCTTCCTCGCCCAGCGAGAACAGCATCGAGGCGACCCGTTCACGCGAGCAGGAGCAGGCGAAGGACAGGGCCTTGTCACCCACCAGCTCTGCCTTCTCCTCGTGGAACAGGCGGTGCAGCAGTTCCTCGGCAGGGGTGGCCAGCAGCTCGGCCTTGCCCAGGGTGTCGAACAGTGCGCTGGCGCGGGCCCAACCGTCGTCGTCGCCCTCGTCGCCAGGCAGCTTCTGCAGCAGCAGGCCGGCAGCGCCGTCGCGGCCGGCGGCCAGCAGCAGCCGCGTCGGCAACTGCTCGGACTGGCGGAAGTAGTCCTCGAACGCTTCATCCAGTTCCGGTGCGGTCAGTGCGACCAGGCTCTGGTAGCGCTGCGGTTCACGCGGATCCAGGCCGGGATTCTCGATGGTGATGGCCAGCAGGGCATCCTGGCCCAGGTCGGTCAGGTCGCGGGGGGCGTCGCCGCCTTCAGCCAGCTGGACGATGCCGCGCAGGGTGCCGGCGGCGGTGCATTCGGCGAACAGGGTGCGCAGGGCGGTATTGCTGCGCAGCTGGATCGACAGGCGGCCGTCCACCTTGGTGTGGCCGGTGAACAACGCCGACGCCACGCAGGCCTCGCCGAGCAGCTCGGTTGCACTGTCCGGATACTCGCCGTGGGACTGGATGTCCTGCCAGGTGGTCTGCAGGCGCACGTGGACGCCACGGACACCGGCGTCGGGGAGCAGGAAACGGATAAGGGAATCGGATTGGGCGGTCATCGGCTCACATCGCGCGGAAACAGGGATGGTTGCCGGATAATGCGCCGACAACCAGGCATAAGAAGGATGCACCAGTAATGGGGGCAGGGGGAGAGCAGGACAAGGTAGTGGCCGCCGCCGACACGGCGCCGCGCAGGCGCTGGCGCTGGAAGCGGCTGCTGTGGCTGCCGGTGCTGTTCGTGGCTTTCAGCTGCCTGCAGGTGCTGGTGCTGCGTTTCATCGATCCGCCGCTGTCCACGGTGATGGTCTGGCGTTTCGGCGAGGCACTGGGTGAAGGTGACTGGTCCTACCGGCTGCACTACCAGTGGCGGGACCTTGACCAGATGGCGCCGAGCCTGCCCATCTCGCTGGTGGCCGCCGAGGACCAGCGCTTCCCTGACCATAGCGGATTCGACCTGCAGGCCATTGAAAAGGCGCGCGACCACAACGCGCGGGGCGGACGCCTGCGCGGGGCCAGCACGATCAGCCAGCAGGTGGCCAAGAACCTGTTCCTGTGGCAGGGCCGCAGCTGGATCCGCAAGGGCCTGGAGGTCTGGTACACGGTGCTGATCGAAGCCTTCTGGCCGAAGCAGCGGATCCTGGAGATGTACGCCAACATCGCCGAGTTCGGCGACGGCGTGTATGGCGCACAGGCGGCGGCGCAGACATTCTGGGGCAAGGACGCCGCGCGGCTGAGCCCTGCGGAGAGTGCACGTCTGGCGGCCGTGCTGCCGGCGCCGCGCCGCTACAACGCGGCCAAGCCAGGCCCCTACGTGCAGCGGCGTGCGTCGTGGATCCAGCGCCAGGCAAGGCAGCTGGGTGGAGCGGGGTATCTGGCGGAAGACTGAGGGGCACGAGCGGTGCTGGTGGTACCTCGGTATTCGTACGGCAAGCAGGTGCCTGGAACCGTTGACTGACGGGCTGCGCGCCCGTCAACCACGTACAATCGCGCGATGACTCGCGAACGCCTTACTTTCGTCATCGCCGCGCACAACGAGGAACTGGCACTGCCCCAGCTGCATCCGCGGCTGTGCGCGGTACTGGATGGCCTGGTCGGAATCGATGGGCACATCCTGTACGTGGATGATGGCAGCAGTGACACGACCTGGTCGTTGATCACGTCGCTGGCCCAGACTGACCCGCGGGTATCGGCCCTGAAGCTGTCGCGCAACTTCGGCAAGGAGGCCGCGCTGACCGCCGGCCTGGACCAGGTTCGCGAAGGCGCGGCGATGATCCTCGACGCCGATGGCCAGGACCCGCCGGAACTGGTGCCGCAGTTCGTCGAGCGTTGGCGGGAGGGCTACGACAACGTCTACGGCACCCGCCTGGTGCGCGACGGTGAAAGCTGGAGCAAGCGTGCGACCGCGTCGATGTTCTACCGGGTGATAGGCCGCCTTTCGCGCACGCCCATTCCGGCCGATACCGGCGATTTCCGTTTGTTGTCGCCGCGCGCGCTGAGCGCACTGCGCGAGATGCGCGAACGCCACCGGTTCATGAAGGGGCTCTTCAGCTGGGTTGGTTTCCGCCGCGTGGCGGTGCCGTATCACCGGCACGCCCGCTTGGCCGGCACCAGCAAGTTCAGCCTGTGGCGGCTGTGGAACTTCGCACTGGAAGGCATTACCGGTTTTTCGACGGTCCCGCTGCGGGCGGCCACCTACATGGGGCTGGCCACAGCGGGCGTTGCCTTCGTATTTGCCATCTGGGTGATCGCCAAGGCGGCGATGTACGGCGACCGTGTGGCCGGGTGGCCGACCATGATGGCGGTGATCCTGTTCCTGGGGGGCGTGCAGTTGATCGCGCTGGGGCTGATCGGTGAGTACCTGGGGCGTCTCTACGAGGAATCCAAGCAACGGCCGTTGTACCTGGTTGACGCATGGTTGGCCCCTTCCGTGGCAGACTCGGACCTGCAACCCACCCTGGGAGGGCAGGCAGATGACGTCGGTACGGCAACTGTTGGACGGCAAGTCCCCTGAAGTGCATGCGGTCGCACCTGGCGCGGCGGTGATCGATGCGATCCGGCTGATGGCGCAGAAGGGCATCGGTGCGGTGCTGGTGATGGACGGACCCCGGCTGGTCGGGATCCTGTCCGAGCGTGATTACGCACGCAAGATCGTGCTACACGATCGTTCGTCGCGCGATACCGCTGTGTCGGAGATCATGACCGCGAAAGTAGTGACAGTGAGTCCCGCTGAGCAGGTGGAACACTGCCTGCAACTGGTGACCGATTACCGCATCCGCCATCTGCCGGTGGTCGAGGGCGGGCAGGTACTGGGGGTGATTTCCATCGGTGACCTGGTGAAGTCGGTGATCGATGCGCAGCGGCGCGAGCTGGATCAGCTGCAGCAGTACATCGTGGCGGGGTGAGTTCTGTCGCTGGCGGGCCTGCGGCCCGCCGGCCCGCTTTTCGAAGCCGGAGCAACGGCAAGTGCAAAAGCAAAGCGGCGCCTGCCTGATGTGCGGGGAGGCGGAGGGTATCGCCGTGCAGGACACGCCGTAAACCCATCCCTGGGGGCTCGATGGCGCCTTGCTCGTGTGCGCTGTCCTGCGCACACGGCAAGACCGGGGTTTGGCGTCCTGCCCAACCCGCCCGGCGCATGCGCCGGGCCCATGGCGCCAACGGTCCTGCACGGCCATACCCTCCGCCTCAGGACACGTTCCTGCGAGCGCGGTGGCTTTCATCCCGACAATCCGCCGTTGGTAGATGCCAACCTCGGTTGGCACAGCTTTGGATTCTGCTTTTTTCTTTTCTTTTGACTTTGAATTCCTGCTCTCGTTTCGCGCGCGCGGGAAACTGTCCGAAGCCGGAGCAAGGCGGCAGGCAGGACCGTGAGGCGCATGGATGCGCCGACCGAGCCCCCATGGGTGAGGGCGCTTTGCTTGCGAAGCACTGCTTCGCAAGCGGCCGAACGCACAGCCGCCAGCGGCTGGGCCGGACCGCGGAGCGGGGTTTACGGCGTGTCCTGCCTGTCGCCTTGCTTCGGCTCTCCGCACGGAAAACAAAGGCGCCGCGAACGCCCGCTCTACTTCGCGTAGTGCCCACCGCAGTCGGCATCCTTGCCCGGCCCCAGTTCGATGGTGGCCAGCAGTGCCGCCGGCGGCGCGATGCTGCCCAGCGTCAACGCCACCGCACCCCGGATACCCAGCGCCTTGAAGTCCGGGCGGAACGACGGGTCCTTGAAGGTGCCGCCGATGCGCAGCGGCGAGCGCAGCACCAGGATGCTCCTGTCCTTCGGCCGTGGCTTCAGCAGCAGGTCCAGTGTTTCATCGCGCAGGCTGACATCGCCCTCGCCGAGGATGATCGTATCGGTGGTGTCCACTGCCATCGACCGGGTATGCATCAAGCCCTCGCGCACGCCGAAATCGGCGAAGGCGCAGCGCAGGGGAATCTGTTTGTCGCCGGTGAACAGGAATTTCAGCGACTCGGTGATGTCCAGCCCCGCCACTTCCATCAGCAGGTTGCCGACATGGCCGCGGCCCATGCCCAACGCCACGTTGCCGCTGCTGCTGCCGAGCATCGCCGCGATCGAGTTGCCGTTGCCGGTCAGATCAATGGCGCCGCTGATCCCCCCCTTGGCCTGCTCGGCCAGCTTGGCATCGGGGAACAACTGGCCCAGCTGCACGCCGCGCACGCTGGCTTTCAACGAGGTTGCGATCTGCGGGCGACGTGCGTCCATGCGGATCGTGCTGCGGATGTCGCCGCCAGCAACGCCGAAGTTCAGCGGGTCCAGCCGCAGTACACCATCATCCAACAGCAGGTGTGCATCCATGTCGTCCAGCGGCAGCTTCGGCGCATTGATGCGCTGGGCCTTCCAGCGTACGTCGGCATCCATCGCGCGAAGCTTGCCGAGGTTATACGGCGTGGCCGGCAACACCTTTGCGCTGGCGGCCACACGTGCGGCCTCGGCCCGCTGTTCTGCATTGGCGGTCTCGCCGCCACCGGTCTTCGGGGGGGCACCGACGAAGCCTGCAAGGTCATCGAAATCGAGGCGGCGCGACACCAGGTTCGCGGTCATCCGGGGGCGTTCCCTGGAGACATCGAACTGCACATCGCCGCCCAGGTCGCTGTCGCCGACTTTTCCGGTGAAGCGCTCGTAACGCCACACCTGGTGATCACGCTTCAGCCGGCCATCCAGTGCGTAGGGCGGGGAGGGCGGAATGGCGATGCCCAGTAATGGATACAGATCGGCCAGGTCTTGCCCGCTCAGCGCGAACTGCAGGTCGAACACCTGCAGCTGGAACGGGTTGGTCAGGGTGCCAGTGGCGACGGCATGGGTCGCGCCAGCGCGGCCATCCAGATGGATGCGGAAAGGATGGGCGCTGTCGGTCAGCTCCAGCGGCGATTCGGTGCCGCCGCTCAGGATGAAGGGATTGCCCCGCCAGCGGCCCTTGCCGGCCACCAGCAACGGTGGTGCAGCGTCGGCCTGTTTCGGTTGCCCGCTACGCACGTTCACCAGGATGTCGGTGCGGCCGAGTGCGTCGAGGAACTGCAGGCGACCATCGTCGATGTGCAGGCGCTTGAGCTGCGGTGTGGTGCCGCCCCTGCTCTCGCCGAGGAAGCTCCAGTTGCCCGGGTCGCCCTTGCGTGGAGCCGTCTCGAGCAGCACGTCAGGGCGGGTCAGGCGGATCTCGGGCAGTTGCACGTTGCCGCGCAGCAGGGGCCACACCCGCACGTCGATCTCAACCCGGTCTGCGCTGGCCATGTTCGGCTGTTTCGCCCAAGGCGCATTGGCGAAGGTGAGGGTATCGGCGCGCACGGTGGTGGTACGGCCGAGTTCGACATCCAGGTTGCCGATGTGCAGGGCGCGCCCGGTACGCGCCTGCACCGCACGTTCGACCGGGCCTTTGAACCAGTTCCAGTCCCACAGGGCGATGAGGACCAGCAGTGCTGCGAACAGGAACACCAGCACGGCGAGCCAGCGCTGCCCGCGGGGACCGGGGCGACGCAGGCGCCAGCGCGGCGCCTTGGAATCAGCAGGAGCAGAGGCAGCATTCACACCGCCATGGTTGCCCCGTCGGGGTGGACGGGGCGCGAAGCGATCATATGCATCGTGTGCAGAGCCGGTGCCTGCTCGCCGGCCAGGGGCCTGGCGTTACCCTCAATACGGGATCACAGCACCTGTCGGGTCACGGCGACGAAGTGGCAGACGCTGCCACCGATCACGAACAGATGCCAGATCGCGTGCGAATAGGGGATGGATTCGCGGTGGTAGAAGTACGTGCCCAGCGTATAGGACAGGCCGCCGCCGAACAGCCAAGCCAGGGTGCCACCATCGATCGAGGCCCACATCGGCTTGATGGCCACCACCACCAGCCAGCCCATGGCGATGTAGATCACCGTGGACAACAGCTTGAAGCGGCCGGTGTAGAACAGCTTGAACACCACGCCGCCGAGCGCCAGCGCCCAGATCGCGGTGAACATGCCCCAACCCCAGGGGCCGCGCAGGCCGATCAGGGTGAACGGGGTATAGGTACCGGCGATCAGCACATAGATCGCGCAATGGTCGAACACCTTCAGGCGGCCTTTGGCCTGCGGGTGCTGGATGGCGTGGTATAGCGTGGAGGCGGTGTACAGCAGCAGCAGGGCGATGCCGAACACGATCGCGCTGGCCAGCTGCCAGCCATCGCCGTAGATCGCAGCCAGGGTGATCAGTACCGCGCTGGCGGCCAGGGCAAGCACCGCGCCCAGCCCGTGGGTCAGGGCGCTGGCAATTTCTTCACGGATCGAAACAGCGGAAGTCGTGGACATGGCATGGGCATCGTCTGCAGGGAGGGGGACCTGCACCCCCCTATCATCGCCGCGATGGCGGGCGCGTGCACCCCCGCCACCGTATGGTCGCTGCAATCAGTTGCCGGTGACCGTATGCGCGGCTTCGCGGGTTGCCGAGAAACGCACGTCCGGCGCACGTTCCTGCGCCAGCTGCAGGTTGACCCGGGTCGGCGCCAGGTAGACCAGGTGGCCGGCCGCGTCGAGGGCCAGGTTCAGCGCGTTCTTCTCGCGGAACTCCTCCAGCTTCTTCTCGTTGCTGCAGTGGACCCAGCGCGCCGTGGTCACGCTGACCTGCTCGAAGGTGGCTTCCACGCCGTATTCGTCCTTCAGGCGGTAAGCGGCCACATCGAACTGCAGCACGCCCACCGCACCCAGGATCAGGTCATTGCTGGTCAGCGGACGGAAGAACTGGGTGGCGCCTTCCTCGGACAGCTGTGCCAGGCCCTTCTGCAGCTGCTTGAGCTTGAGCGGATCGCGCAGGCGGGCGCGACGGAACAGTTCCGGGGCGAAGTTGGGGATGCCGGTGAAGGTGATCGCCTCGCCTTCGGTGAAGGTGTCGCCGATGGAAATGGTGCCGTGGTTGTGGATGCCGATGACATCGCCCGGCCACGCCTCGGCGGCGATTTCACGGTCGCTGGCCATGAAGGTCAGCGCATTGGCCAGCTTCATGTCCTTGCCGGTGCGAACGTGCAGGGTCTTCATGCCGGCAGTGAACCGGCCCGAGCAGACGCGCATGAAGGCCACGCGGTCACGGTGCTGCGGATCCATGTTGGCCTGGATCTTGAACACGAAGCCGGTCAGCTTCGGCTCCTGCGGGGCGACTTCGCGGCCGGTGGTGGAGCGCGCCTGCGGCGACGGTGCGTGCTCGACGAAGAAGTCCAGCAGCGGCTGCACGCCGAAGTTGTTCACGCCCGAACCGAAGAATACCGGGGTCTGCTTGCCGGCCCGGTAGGCCTGCAGGTCGAACGGGTGGCTGGCACCCTGCACCAGTTCCAGTTCGTCGCGCAGGTCGGCCAGCATGCGCTCGCCGATCTTCTCGGCCAACCCGGGCGAATCGATCGACGGGAAGATGGTCGAATCCTGACGGGTGAAGTTGCGGCCCTGCTCGTACAGATGCACTTCGCCGGTGATCAGGTGGACCACGCCCTTCAGGCGCTGGCCCATGCCGATCGGCCAGGTGACCGGTGCGCACTGGATGCCGAGTACGCTTTCAACCTCATCCAGCAGGTCGATCGGCTCCTTGCCCTCGCGATCGAGCTTGTTGATGAAGGTCATGATCGGGGTGTCGCGCAGGCGGCACACTTCCATCAGCTTGATGGTGCGCTCTTCCACGCCCTTGGCCACGTCGATCACCATCAGCGCCGAGTCCACCGCGGTTAGCACGCGGTAGGTGTCCTCGCCGAAGTCGGCGTGGCCCGGGGTGTCGAGCAGGTTGATGATCTTGCCTTCGTACGGGAACTGCATCACCGAGGAGGTGACGGAGATGCCGCGCTCCTTTTCCAGCGCCATCCAGTCCGAGGTGGCGTGGCGGGCAGCCTTGCGGCCCTTCACCGAGCCGGCCATCTGGATCGCGCCGCCGAACAGCAGCAGCTTTTCGGTCAGCGTGGTCTTGCCGGCGTCAGGGTGGGAAATGATGGCGAACGTGCGGCGACGCGACGCTTCGGTGGCGACTTCGGACATGGCAGTGGCGCCCGCACGGGGCGCTTTTCAAAGAGATAAGCGCCCGATTATACCGGCCTGCCGGCGTCGGCGGGTCAGCGCCCGGCGCTGGCGTCGCCGCTGCCCTCACGGGCGAAGTGCAATTCGCCCTGCGGGGCGAGGATGCGCACCGGCACCGAACGCAGGCCCATGCCCCGGTTGAGCTGCACCACGAAGTGCAGGTGCGGGGCGGTGCTGTAGCCGCTGTTGCCGGACAGGCCGATCGGCTGCCCAGCCTGCACGGCCTGGCCGGGACGCACGCGCATGCCGCCGGCCTGCAGGTGGGCGTACATCGCCATGCTGCCGTCGCTATGCAGGATACGAACGAAGTTGGCGCGTCCGGCATCGCGTTCACGGTCCAGGCCATTGCCGCGGAAACCGTCCTGTACCTGCATCACCGTACCCTCGCGGGCGGCCAGGACCTGCGTTGCTTCGGACAGGGCAAAGTCGATGGCGTCGCGGTTCTCCTCGTCATCGTGGCTGAACCGGCCCTGCGGCGCCTGGTCCACGCGCAGCTGGGCAGCCTCGAACGGCAGGCGATAGGCGACGTCTTCGGCGCGCGCGGCCGGATTGCCCGGCACCGACTGCAGACGAAGATCCAGTGCCTTGCCGTTGGCAGGAGAGGGAAGATGGCCCACTACCAGGCTGCCGGTGGCCTGCACCAGTGACTGCAGCGGCAGGCCCTCGACCTGTGTGCCGGGGGCCGCGCGCAGCTCGATCTGCACCGGGCCGGACAGCGGATTATCGATCCGCGCCTGCCACTGGTCGCCCAGCGACTGCAGGCGGAGATGGGCCATCGGCGCCGCTTGCGGCGCCGCCTCGGCACTGGGCGCAGCTGCAGTCGTTGGCACCAGTCCCCAGCCCTGGCGCCAGTCGGCGGCGTTCGCGGGGGCGCTCGCCAACAGGGGCAGCAGGAGGCAGGACAGGGGCAGGCGGCGCATCGGAGGCTCCAGCGACATGGACCGACGGGACTCTACGCAAGCTGTCGGGACGGGGGAAGCGTGGGGGCTTCGCATTCATCCATCTCTTTATCCGTATGAAGGGATTGACATGCCCGAAAAGGACTGGCATCGTGGCTCCACCATCGAGACCGGCAGAGGGACAGGCCCTTTGAAGCCGGGGCAGCCCGCAGACGCGAAAGCGCCTGCGTAGGTGCCAAATCCTGCGGGGACCGTGGCGTCCACCGAAAGATGGTTCGAACCTGCACCCAACGTGCACTTCGAACGCGAGCCCCGCGAAGGCTCGATGGCCGATTTCCCTACCGGAACCAGCCATGAGCTTCGCCACCAGCACCGTGCTTCGCCCCGAACCCTTTGTCCCCGTCAGCGTGCCGGTCGATGACCGCGTGCACGCCGAGCGCGGCGAGTTCGCCGCCGTGCTGTCGATGCGTCATGCCGGCCCTTGCCCGGTACGCCTGCGCTACGAGTGGGTCGGTCCCGTCAACGCACCGGTGGTGGTGCTGGCCGGCGGCATTTCCGCGCACCGCCATGTGGCCTCCAATGCGCAGTTCACCGAGAAGGGCTGGGCCGAAGGCCTGGTCGGCAGTGGCCGCGCACTGGATCCGCAGCAGCTGCGTGTGCTCGCGTTCGATTTCATCGGTGCCGACGGCGCGCTGGATGTGCCGATCGATACCGCAGACCAGGCCGATGCGTTGGCACTGCTGCTGGACCACCTCGGCATTCGCGCGCTGAAGGCATTCGTCGGCTATTCSTATGGTGCGCTGGTCGGCCAGCAGTTCGCGATCCGGCATCGTGCCCGGGTACGCCAGCTGGTGCTGGCCAGCGGTGCGCACCGCCCGCACCCGTATGCCGCCGCCTGGCGTGCGCTGCAGCGCCGTGCCGTGGCGCTGGGCCAGTTGCAGTGTGGCGAAGACCACGGCCTGGCGCTGGCCCGCCAGTTCGCGATGCTCAGCTACCGCACGCCGGAAGAATTCGGCGAGCGCTTCGACGCAGCACCGGAAGTGGTCAATGGCCGCGTCCGTGTCGCCGCCGAAGATTACCTCGACGCCGCTGGCGCGCAGTACGTGGCGCGCACGCCGGTCAATGCCTACCTGCGCCTGTCCGAGTCGATCGACCTGCACCGCGTGGACCCGAGCGCGATCCTGCCGCCGACCGTGGTGGTTGCCGTTGAAGGCGACCGCCTGGTTCCGCTTGCCGACCTGGTCGGCCTGGTCGAGGGACTGGGCCCACGCGGCAGCCTGCGCGTGCTGCGCTCGCCCTACGGTCACGACGCCTTCCTGAAAGAAACCGATCGCATCGACGCGATCCTCGCCACCGCCTTCCGCACTTCTGGAGAGTCCGCATGAGCCTGCACGCCGCTGAACCGTCCTGTTGTCGCACCACCGCCGCCGTCCGCGCCGGCATCGATCGGGATACCGCCCATGGCGCGGTCACTCCGCCGATCGTGCTGTCGTCGAACTTCAGCTTTGAAGGCTTCGGCAACAAGCGCCAGTACGACTACACCCGCAGTGGCAATCCCACACGCGACCTGCTGGGTGAAGCGCTGGCCGAACTGGAAGGCGGCGCCGGCGGTGTGGTGACCGCCACCGGCATGGGCGCGATCAACCTGGTGCTGAACGCACTGCTGCAGCCCGGCGACACCCTGGTGGTGCCACACGATGCGTACGGCGGCAGCTGGCGCCTGTTCAACGCGCTGGCGAAGAAAGGCCATTTCGAACTGGTCACTGCCGACCTGACCGACCCGCGCGCGCTGGCCCAGGCCCTGGCCACGCAGCCGAAGCTGGTGCTGGTGGAAACCCCGTCCAACCCGCTGCTGCGCATCACCGACCTGCGCTTCGTGATCGACGCGGCGCACAAAGCCGGTGCGCTGGTGGTGGTCGACAACACGTTCCTGTCGCCGGCATTGCAGCAACCGCTGTCGTTCGGCGCGGACCTGGTGCTGCACTCCACCACCAAGTACATCAACGGCCACAGCGACGTGGTCGGTGGTGCGGTGATTGCCCGCGATCCCGCCGTGCATGAACAGCTGGTGTGGTGGGGTAATGCCCTGGGCCTTACCGGCTCACCGTTCGATGCGTTCCTGACCCTGCGCGGCCTGCGTACGCTGGATGCACGCCTGCGCGCGCACCAGGAAAACACCGCCGCGATCGTGGCGCTGCTTGATGCGCATCCTGCGGTGGCCAAGGTCTACTACCCGGGCCTGGCCGATCATCCGGGCCACGCCGTTGCCGCGCGTCAGCAGAGTGGTTTCGGCGCGATGCTGTCCTTCGAACTGGCCAGCTGTGCCGGCGATGATCCGCATGCTGCTGTACGTGCGTTCGTCGATGGCCTGCGTTACTTCACGCTGGCCGAGTCGCTGGGAGGCGTGGAAAGCCTGATCGCACACCCGGCGACCATGACCCACGCCGCAATGACTGCCGAAGCACGCGCGGCTGCGGGCATCAGTGAAGGCCTGCTGCGTCTGTCGGTCGGTATCGAGGGCGAGCGCGACCTGCTGGCTGATCTGGGCAGCGCTCTGGCGCGCGCCGAGGCGGTGATCGATACGGTGGCACGCGGCAAACAGGTGGCAGACGCATGAGCGCTTTGCCTGTCGAGATTCCGCTGCTGGGTACTGGCCGCCTGGCGCTGCTCGGAACCGGCACCGTCGGTTCGGCCTTCGTGCAGCGCTACCAGGCGTTGCAGGCGCGTGGGCTGGAACTGCCCAGCGTGCAGTGGCTGGCCAATTCACGCACCGCGCTGGCGATCGACCGCGATCTGGCGTTGCCGCTGGAACTGGCACGGCGTGCGCCGCGTGATGGGCAGAGTTCGCCGCCGTGGGCCAGCGCAGAAGGGCTGGAGCGTGGCGACGTGGTGGTCGATGCCACCGCCAGCGAAGATGTAGCGGCGCGCCACGTGCAGTGGTTGGCGCGCGGTGTGCACGTGGTGACCGCCAACAAGCTTGGCTGCGGTGCGCAGCTGTCGCGCGCGCAGGCCATCGCCGATCGTTGCGCCGACAGTGGTGCGCGTTACGGCGACAGCGCCACCGTCGGCGCCGGCCTGCCGTTGCTCAGCAGCCTGCGCGCGCTGGTTGCCGGTGGCGACCACATCCATGCCATCGAGGGCGTGCTTTCCGGTTCGCTGGCGTGGCTGTTCAATCGTTATGACGGCCAGTCGCCGTTCTCGGCGGCGGTGCGTGAAGCGCTGGCGGCCGGCTACACCGAGCCGGACCCGCGGCTGGATCTTTCCGGCGAGGATGTGCGCCGCAAGCTGTTGATCCTGGCCCGCAGCAGCGGATTGGCGCTGGACGCGTCGCAGGTGCAGGTCGACTCACTGGTGCCGGATGCGCTGGCTGCGCTGCCGCTGGAAGATGCAGTGAATGCGCTGGAGCAGCTGGATGCACCGCTGCAGGCACGTTGGCAGCGGGCGCGCCACAACGGCCGGGTGCTGCGTTTTGTCGGGCGCGTCGATGGCGAGGGTGCGCAGGTGGGCCTGCGTGAGCTGGCTGCCGACCATCCGCTGGCGCAGGGCGCGGGCACCGACAACCGCGTGGCCATCCACAGCGATCGCTATCGCTCACAGCCGCTGTTGATCCAGGGACCGGGCGCTGGCGCGGAAGTGACCGCAGCCGCGCTGCTGGATGACGTGCTGCGGATCGTGGGGTAAGCGGCTGATCGACGCACTGCAGCCAGGCATGGCCTGGCTCTACCGAGGGCGTGTGTAGCGCCGGACCACGCCCGGCGGTTATGGAACCTCAACGCGCTTTGAGCACCTTCAACAACGCCGCATTGAACTGCTTCGGGTCCTGCACCTGCGGCGAATGGCCCAGTGCTGCGAACTCGACCAGGGTTGAGCCGGGTATCGCCGCCGCTGCCGATTTGCCCAGTGCCGGGTAGTTGCCCAGCGTCGCCTTCAGTTCGGGCGATGCCTGGTCACGGCCGATCGCCGTGCGGTCCTTCTGGCCGATGAACAAGGTGGTCGGCACCTGCAGGTTCTTCAGTTCGTAGACGACGGGTTGGTTGAACACCATGTCCGACGTCAGCGCCTGGCTCCAGGCCACCTGCTGCTTGCCCGCGCCTTCGTACATGCCCGACTGCATGCGCGCCCACGGTTCATACGCCGGCTTCCACTTGCCGTCGTAGTACACCTCCAGCTGGTAGCGGCGGATGCTGTCATAGCTGATGTTCATTTCGCCGGCATACCACGCGTCCACGCTGCGCCAGGGCACGCCCAGCGCCTTCCAGTCTTCCAGCCCGATCGGATTGACCAGCGAAAGACTGCGCATGTCCTGCGGATACATCAGCGCATAGCGGATGGCCAGCATGCCACCCATCGAATGCCCGACTACGTGCACCGGCACGTCACCCAGTTGCAGCTGCTGCAGCAGCGCATGGGTATTATCGGCCAGCTGCCCGAAGGAATACTGGTAGCGCTCGGGCTTGCTGGATTTGCAGAAGCCCACCTGGTCCGGCGCGATCACCCGGTAGCCTGCCGCCACCAGCGGTTTGATCGCCTCCTTCCAGGTCGCTGCGCAGAAGTTCTTGCCATGCAGCAGCACCACCACGCCGATCGGCTTCTTCTTCGGCGCGACATCCAGATAGGCCATTTCCAACGCCTGGCGCTGCGACTCCAGCGCAAAGGTCTTCACCGGATAGCCGTAATCGAACCCCTCCAGCCGCGGCCCGTAGGCTGGCGCAGCGAGAGCGGACAACGGAACGCAGGCAAGCAAGGCAGCAGCAATCACGCGCATGGGACATTCCGGGGCAGGGGATGTCTGAGCCTAACCGGAAAGCGGGGACGGTGTTGTCCGACAAGGAAGCACTCTGCAGAGCCAGGTCGATGCCCGGCCCTGCAGTGGAGCCAGGCCATGCATGGCTGCGCCAATCATCAGCACTCGATGACGTTCACCGCCAGCCCGCCGCGGCTGGTTTCCTTGTACTTGTCCTGCATGTCGCGGCCGGTATCGCGCATGGTCTTGATGACCTTGTCCAGCGACACCTTGTGCTTGCCGTCGCCGCGCATGGCCATGCGCGAGGCATTGATCGCCTTCACCGCACCCATCGCGTTGCGCTCGATGCACGGAATCTGCACCAGGCCGCCGATCGGATCGCAGGTCAGGCCCAGGTTGTGCTCCATGCCGATTTCCGCCGCGTTCTCGATCTGGCTAGGGTTGCCGCCCAGCGCCGCGACCAGGCCACCGGCGGCCATCGAACAGGCCACGCCGACCTCGCCCTGGCAGCCCACTTCGGCGCCGGAGATCGAGGCGTTTTCCTTGTACAGGATGCCGATCGCCGCCGAGGTCAGCAGGAAGTCGAACACCCGCTGTTCGTTCGCGCCCGGGCAGAAGCGGTCGAAGTAGTGCAGCACCGCCGGCAGTACGCCCGCCGCGCCGTTGGTGGGTGCGGTGACCACGCGGCCACCGGCGGCGTTTTCTTCGTTCACGGCCAGCGCGTACAGGTTGACCCAGTCCAGCGTGGTCAGCGGGTCGCGCATCGCCGCTTCCGGCTTCGACGACAACTCGCGGTACAGCGCCGGTGCGCGGCGGCCCACTTTCAGGCCACCCGGCAGCACGCCTTCCTCACGGATGCCGCGCGCCACGCAGGCCTGCATCGCGCTCCAGATCTCGCGCAGGTTGTCGCGGATCTCGTCTTCGCTGCGCCAGCATTTCTCGTTCTCGAACATCAACTGGGCGATGCTCAGGCCGCTGCGGGCGGTCTGCGCCAGCAGCTCGTCGCCGCTCTTGAACGGGTAGGGCAACGGCGTTTCATCAGGCACGATACGGTCATCGGCCGCGTCGTCCTGGTTGACCACGAAGCCACCGCCGACCGAATAGTAGTCGCGGGTGGCCAGCACTTCGTCATCGGCGTTGTACGCGGTGAAGCGCATGCCGTTGGTGTGGTAGGGCAGCTTCTGCCGCTTGTTCAGGCCGAGGTCGCGCTTTTCGTCGAAGGCGATCTCGTGCTGGCCCATCAGCATGATCCGCTTGCTGCTGCGGATGCGTTCCAGCGTGGACGGGATGATGTCCGGGTCGATCAGGTTCGGGCGCTGCCCTTCCAGTCCAAGCAGGATCGCCTTGTCGGTGCCGTGGCCGCGACCGGTCAGCGCCAGCGAGCCGTACACATCGGCACGGATGCGCGCGACCTCTCCAAGCTTGCCCGGGTCGAGCAGCCAGCGATGGATGAAGCGCTCGGCGGCCCTCATCGGCCCGACGGTGTGCGAGGAGCTCGGGCCAATGCCGATCTTGAAAACGTCGAACGTGCTGACAGCCATGGTTGCCGTACTGCGGGTACCGGGAGAGACCGCTATTCTAGCGGTTCACGCCGCACTTCCATGACTGCGGCGCAGCATTTCCGCCAAGGGAGCAAACCCCGGTGTTGACCCTGTTCCAGCGTGACGACTGCCATCTGTGTGACATGGCCCTGGCCGAACTGGCCAAGGCACGGGCGCCAGAGTTCGAATCGGTGTTCCTCGATGACCAGCCGGCGCTGGAGGCGCGCTATGGGGCGCGGGTGCCGGTGCTGCGCGATGAGCGCGGTGGGTGGGAGCTGGACTGGCCATTCGATGCGGCCACGGTGCAGGCCTGGCTGGCCACCGAGCGGTAGTGCCGGCCGCTGGCCAGCGGCTGCCTGGGTCCATGTAGTTGCCGGCCAGCGGCCGGCACACTACAGGAGGTGGCCGGGGCCGTGCCCCGGCCCGTTGCTCATTTCGCGTCGAACTTCACGATCGTGCTGATCGCGGTTTCGTCCGGGATGGTCTTGGTATCGGCCCAGTCGCCGCCGCCGACACCGAAGTCCAGGCGCTTGACCGTGGCTTTGCCGGTCAACACAGGCTGCGCGCCGGGCTTCCAGGTGAAGGTGAAGGTGACCGGCTTGCTCACGCCGCGCAGTTCCAGCGTGCCATCGGCGGCGAACTGGTCGTTGCCGAGCGCGCGGAAGCCCTTTGCGGTGTAGCGCGCGGTAGCGAACTTGCCGACGTTGAAGAAGTCCGCTTCCTTCAGGGTCGAGTCGCGGTCGCTGTTGCCGCTCTTGGCGCCGGCCAGGGGAATAACCACGTCCAGCGAACCTGCGGAGGGATTGGCCGGGTCGAAGCTGAGCTTGGTGGCAAAGCCCGGGAAGCTGCCGGTGAACACTTCACCATCGTATTTGGTGGCAAAGGCGAGGAACGAACCGGCACCAGGTGCCTGGGTGTAATCGGCGGCGAGCACCGGTGCGGTGGCGAGCATGCCGGCAAGGGCGGCAGCCACGGCGGCCGGGGTGGTCAGTTTCAGGTTCATTGGTCAGTCCTTCTGGGGAGGGGCAAGCCAGCCACGCGGCAGCATCCGGGACAGGGTGGCATCGCGCTGGAACATGTGGTGGTAGAAGGCAGCGCCGGCATGGGCCAGCACCACCGCGATCAACAGCCAGAAGCCGTATTCGTGCAGGGTATGGGAAACCGCCACGACCTGCGGGTCCGGTCCGCTCAGCTTGGGCACGTCGACCAGCCCGAACCAGCGGAACGGGCGCAGGCCGCTGGCCGAGTCGTACAGCCAGCCCGACAACGGGATGGCGAACATCAGCACGTACAGCAGCACGTGGGTGGCGCTGGCGATGCGCTCCTGCCAGCTGGGCACGCCGGGTACCGGCTTGGGGGCACCGGCATACAGGCGCCAGCCCAGGCGCAGCACCACCAGTGCCAGCACGGTGATGCCGATCGACTTGTGCGCGGTATAGACCCAGAAATACTTGGGCGTCTTGGGCAGCTCGCCCATGGTCAGGCCGACGATGCCCAGGGCGAGGATCAGCAGTGCGATCAGCCAGTGCAGGGTCTGGCTGACACTCCCCCAGGCGGCGGGGGTGTTCTTGGCGGTCATGAAGGGTCCTTGGTGGCCGTCTGGCTGTCGGAGTAGGGTTGAGGCATGGGAGTTCCCGGAGCGTCGCTGCGGTCGAGGGTGGCTTCAGCCTCGATCCGCACCTGCACCGCATCGCCGATCACGCCAGGCCAGGCGGTGATGCCGAAGGCGCGCCGGCTCAGCGTCGTCGTAGCGGAAAACCCCGCAGTACGCCGGAACGGTGGCAGCGGGTAGCGTTTGATCTGGTTCAACGTCACTTCCAGCGCGACCTCCTGGCTGACCCCGCGCAGGGTCAGGGTGCCCAGTACGCGTGCATGGCGGGCGTCGATCGGTTCGACATGGCGGGAGACGAAGCGTGCGGTGGGGAAGCGGTCGCCATCGAGCAGGCTGCGCGCCAGCGTGGCCTGGTTCCACTTGGCATCGCCAAGGTCCAATCGCGCTACCGGAATCTCGACGTCCAGCGTCGCCTCGCGCCAGTTGTCGCTATCGAAGTGCAGTTGGCCCTGGCTTCCGGAGATCGTGCCCAGCGCCTGCGAGTAGCCGGCATGGTCGATCGCGAACAGCACCCGGGTGTGCACCGGATCGATGCGGTAGGCATCGTTGCCCGCCCAGGCGGGGGCGATGGCAAGTAGCATCGGCAGCAGGGCCAGGCAGTGGCGCATCGGCGGGGGCTCCGGGAAAAAGACCGTTCGATCATACCCACAGCCCCTGCGCAACGCTGTGTGCACGGCTGCAACAGTTCGTGGTGCCGATGTGGCCGGAAACAGGCTGTTGCAGCGATGGCTGCAGCCCTGTGTGACAATCGGCACAGGACAGGGGGTTCAGGATGACGAGCGGCTGGCGCCGGTGGTGCCAAGGCATTGCAGGAGCAGGTCTGGTGCTGTTGGCGCTTTCGGCTGCAGCGGCGACCTTGGACATGGCCGGTGAAACACCGCGCCTGCGCCGTTTCGGCGCGGCCGAGGGATTGCCCTCGCGCATGGTGGTGGCGCTGGCCGAAGACCGACAGGGCCGCGTGTGGGCCGCCACCGACGGCGGCCTGGCCCGCTATGACGGTGGGGAGCTGCGGGTCTGGCAGCACGACCCGGCACAACCGGATTCACTGCCCGGCAACGAGATCGAAACCCTGCTGATCGACCCGCTCGACCGGGTGTGGGTTGGCATCAACGGCAAGGGGCTGGCCCGCCTGGATGCCGACCGCGAGCGCTTCAAGACCTTCGAGTCCGTCACCGAAGGCTGCCAAGGGCAGTTCTGGACCTTGGCCTATGCCGAGAACGCGCTGTGGATCGGCAGCAGCAGCCATGGGGTCTGCCGCTTCGGCGAAGACGGCTCGTTGCGCCATTTCCAGCATGATCCGGCACAGCCCGGCGGACTGCCAAGCAACACGATCTTCAGCAGCCTGGTCGACGCGCAGGGACGGCTGTGGGTGGGAACCGAAGCCGGTGTGGCGCGTTGGAACGGCCACCTCTTCGAGGCCGTGGCACCGCGGGAACTGAAAGCGGTCAGTGTGCTGCGGCTGAGCCGCGATGCCGATGGCGCGATCTGGGTCGGTACACAGAACGACGGCCTGTACCGCATCGACGCGCAGGATCGGGTGACGCGACCGGCCTGGTCCGACAGTGCCCGCCTGCGCTCGGCACTGGTCCTGGCCGACAGCCACGGAGGCTACTGGGCGGGAACCTCCGATGGCCTGCTGCGTGGTGACGGCGAGGTGTTGCGCAGGCTGGAAGGGGACCGTGGCAGTGGCTTCCTGACCGGCCATAGTGGCGTGCTCGACCTGCTGCAGGACCATGAGGGCGGGCTCTGGGTAGCACTGTTGACCCAGGGTCTGGCTTACCTGCCGCCCGACTGGCGACGCTTTTCGACCTGGTACCAGTTCGACGGCAAGCCGCTGGACAGCCAGTACCTGTTGAGTGCTGCCAGCGACGGTCGCAGCTACTACGTCGGATCTGCCCATGGCGTTTACCAGATCGATGCACAGGGGACGTTGAGCCTGCTGGCCAGCGACCGCGAACTGGGTAGCGGCGCGGTGTGGTCGGTACTGCCGCGTCCCGATGGCAGGCTCTGGCTCGGCCGCGCGGGGCGCATCAGCGTCTACGATCCGGCCACCGGTGTGCTGCGCGACTGGCGCATTGGCGGCGGCGCCGATCTTCGGCAGCGGATCGACCTGATGCGGCAGGCGCCCGATGGCACGGTATGGGTCTCGGTAATGAACCTGGGCCTGCAACAGCGAAGTGCCGATGGCCGCCTGTTGCGCAGTTTCGACGGGGCTACGCTGCGAGGCAGCACCGATGCGCCGGTCGAGCAGATCCGCTTCGATGCTGCCGGGCGGGCCTGGGTGGTCGGGGAGATGGGCATCTGGCGCGAACAGGGGGAGCGCTTCGAAGCAGTACCTGGCGTTTCCAAGGGGCCCATCTACGATCTGGTATGGATCGATCCCCGGCAGATGTGGATCGCACGCCAGGGCGCGTTTGAGCGTTACCAGTGGGATGGCCTCAGCCTGCGCCTTATCCAGCGCGTCGATGCCAGTGCCGGCGTGCCGCCGGTCAGCATGGGAGGGCTGGCCCTGGCCGGCAACGGGCAGTTGTGGGCGACAACGCCCCGTGGCCTGCTGCGCTGGGATCCGAAACACCGTCGCCTGCAGATCTTCAACGAGCGCGACGGCCTGCTCGATGCCGAGTTCACCGGACGCCCGCCGGCGATCGCTGCCGATGGCCGGGTACTGGCCGTTACCCAGACCGGTATGGTGGGCTTCGATCCGAATGCCGCCGATGCCGAACTGCCACCGTCGCAACTGGTGATCGCGCAGGTTCGCGTCCGTCGCGATGATGCGCGCGGCTGGCAGCCCCTGCCGACCTCCGGTCTGCTGTTGCTGGGGCCCGATGACCGTGATCTGCAGATCGATGCGCGGCTGCTGTCCTACGCCAGCCCGCAGGGCAACCGCTATCGGTTCCGGGTGGAGGGATACGACCAGAACTGGGTCGAACAGGGCGGGGRTGGCCAACGCACGTTGTCGCGGCTGCCACCCGGGGCCTATTCGATCGAGGTGCAGGCCGCATCGGCCAGTGGCCCGTGGACGCCCTCGCAGCAGCTGCACATAAAGGTATTGCCCCCCTGGTGGCGCAGCAGCATGGCGATCTTCGGCTATGTGATGCTTGGCTTGCTGTTGCTGTTGGCACTGCTGTGGTTGATCCGCAGGCGGTTGCGGCGGCGGCAGCAGTGGCAGTTGACGGTGCACAAGCAGCAGATCGCCGAGCAGGCATCGCAGGCCAAGAGCCGCTTCCTGGCGACCCTTGGCCATGAGGTTCGCACGCCGATGACCGGCGTACTGGGCATGAGCGAACTGCTGCTTGCCACCGAACTTGACCCGGTGCAGCGCAGCTATGCCGGCTCGATCCAGCAGGCCGGCAGCCATCTGCTGCGCCTGGTCAACGACGCGTTGGACCTGGCACGGATCGAGGCCGGCCGACTGGAACTGGACATCCGGCCGTTCGACCTGGGCGGACTGCTGGACCAGGTGCAGGCGCTGATGCAGCCGATGGCGCAGCAGCGCAGGCTGGCCTTCCAGCGTGAGGGGGACCTGCCAGGCCCGATCTGCATCAGTGGCGATGAGATGCGCGTCCGCCAGATCCTCCTGAACCTGCTGGGCAATGCGATCAAGTTCACCGAGCGCGGCCATGTCGGTCTGGCGGCGCGCCTGGACGAGAACGGCGGCATGGTGACCTTCGAGGTCAGCGACAGTGGGCCGGGCATCAATGCCGAGCAGCAGCAGCGCCTGTTCCACCGCTTCGAACAGGCCGATGGTCCGCGTACCGCCTCGCGCTATGGCGGCAGTGGGCTGGGCCTGGCGATCTGCCAGGAGCTGGCGGTGGCGATGGGCGGCCGCATCGATGTCGACAGCCAGCCGGGACGTGGTGCACGTTTCGCCGTGCGGCTGCCGCTGCCATGGAGCAGGCAGCAGGCCTCCAGCGATGGCGAGGTGGCGTTGCCGACGCTGCCTGCACTGCGGATCCTGCTGGTCGAGGATGATGCAACCGTTGCCGAGGTCATTGCCGGCCTGCTGCGCAGCCGGGGCCATGAGGTGGTGCACGTGCTGCATGGCCTGGGCGCGCTGTCGGAGATTTCCACCGAGGGCTTCGATGTCGGGCTGCTCGACCTCGACCTGCCTGCACTCGACGGCACCGCCATCGCCCGCCAGCTGCGCGCGCTGGGCTACGAGTTGCCGTTGGTGGCCGTTACTGCGCGCTCGGACACCTATGCCGAGACGCAGGTGCTTGCGGCCGGATTCGATGGTTTCCTGCGCAAGCCAGTGACCGGCGATCTGCTGGTTGCGGCGATCGCCCAGGCGCGCAGTAAACGCCAGATCATCAGCTGAGTACGGCATCCTGCGGCGTGAATCCCGCAACTTTCGGTTTACCATGCCGACGCCCACGGCGTGGGCATCATCAACAGCAGCGTGAGGAGGCCATCGGTGGTGTATCTGCGGGCAGTGACGCTGCTGATGCTGCTGCTGTGCTGCCTGGCGCCCGCTGCCGCGCAGCCGGTGCCGCCTTCGCCGCGGCAGGTCACCGTGTTCGATGGGTTGCCATCCAACACCGTCAACCGCATGGCCGAAGACCGCTACGGCTACCTGTGGATTGCCACCAACGATGGCCTGGCCCGCTACGACGGGCGCAACTACCGCATCTGGCGTTCCGAGGACGGCCTGCGCGACAACCGCATCTGGAGCGTGCTGGTCGATGCCCGCAACGAGCTGTGGATCGGCACTGAAAATGCCGGCCTGGTGCGGATGTCGGCCGACCGCCGACAGCTGCGCTTCTATGACCGCAGCAGCCAGCCGCTGATGGGCAGCAACACGATCTGGAGCCTCGCTGCGACGCCGGATGGCGCGATCTGGTTTGGCACCCACGAGGGCGGCCTGTATCGACTGGACAACAATGATCGTCTGCAGCGGTTCCTGCCCGAAGCGAACAACCCGCGCAGCGTACCGGCCGCATCGGTACCCTACCTGGCCACGCTTGCCGACGGCAGCCTGTGGGTCGGCACCAAGCATGGCGTGGCGCGCTGGACCGGCACCGATTTCGAACGCATCGGCGGCGATCTGGTGCCCAGCCTGCTGATCAATGGACTGACCGCCGAACCGGATGGCAGCCTCTGGATCAGCACGCTGGCCGGGGCCACCGTGCGGCGCCCGGATGGCCGTTTCGAATCCGTGCCCTGGACATTGCCGGCCGGCGACCAGGTGCTGGGCATGATGCTGCGCGACGAGCAGGGCGGGCACTGGCTGGATACGCGCAGCGGCCTGGGCCGAGGCATCGATGGCCGGTACCAGACAGTCCCGCTGTACAGCGCCATCGCCCGCGGCCTGGTGCGGCCGAACTGGACCGGCGCCTATGAGGACCGCGAAGGCGGCATCTGGCTGGCCAGTACCAATGCCGGCCTGTGGCACCTGCTTCCGCGCTGGTGGCAGTTCTCGGTGTTCTCGCGGCTGGAGGATGATCCGTCCTCGCTGCGCAATTCCTATGTGCTCGGTACCAGCCCCTCCAGCAATGGCGGGGTGTGGACCGTCGGCAGCCATGGCGCGCTGGACCGCTTCAATCCGCGCACGGGCGTGATCGAGCAGCACCGCACCTTCGTCAACGGCATGCACTGGCTGACCTCGGTGCGCGAAGACCGGCAGGGCCAGGTGTGGGTGGGCTCGACCGACGCCCTGATGCGCTACGCCCCGCGTCGTGGCGAGCTGAGGCGCTGGGGGCGGGACTCGGGCGCGGACGCGACCATGGAAGGCAACATCGAGGCGATGATGACCTGCGATGGCGACAGCCTGTGGTTGATGCTGGCAGCGGGCCTGCAGCAGCGTGACCTGGATGGGCATGTGCGCCGGCAGCTGGAAAACGGCCGGGATGGTCTGCAGGCCGGTCAGCTCAATCTGGACGTGGAGTGCGGTCCGCAGGACCGGATCTGGCTGGCAAGCAGTCGCGGCCTGCTGCAATGGCAACCGGATGCGCAGCGCTTCCAGCCGGTGCCCGGTGCGCCGGCCACGGCGGTGTATGCCCTGCACGTCGGCAAGGACGGGCAGGTCTGGTTGTCCGAGGATGGTCGCCTGTCGCGGTATCTCTGGAGCCAGGGCCGGCTGGAAAGGCAGGCGGTGGTGGGCGCCGAGCAGGGCTATCCGGCGATTTCCGCTACCGGCCTGGTGGTCGACGCGCAGGGCGTGGCGTGGGCCACCAGTGCCCGTGGCCTGGTGCGGGTGAGTGCCGATGGCGAAAGCGTGCGTCTGTACGGGGTGCACGATGGGCTGCCCAGCCAGGAGTTCCGCGAGCACACCCTGATCGCCACCGCCGCTGGGCGCATGGTGGCGGGTACACCCGCCGGTGTGGTGGTGTTCGATCCCGAGCAGGTGCGGCCTTCCACCCGGCGCGCGCCGCTGGTGATCGAGCGGGTGGAAGTGCGCCGCAACGAGCAGCTGCTGGACCTGACCCATGACACGCCGCTGCAGATCGCCGATGGTGACCGCGACCTGCGTATCGTCGCGCGCTTGTTGTCCTTCGCCGATTCGGCTTCCAACACCTACCGCTACCGGTTGGCCGGCTACGACCCGGATTGGGTCGAGGTGGGCCCGGCAGGCGAGCGCCTGTTCTCGCGCCTGCCACCCGGCGCCTATCGGCTGGAAGTACAGGCGCGCTCGGCCGACCACGTATGGTCGCGGGTGCAGACCCTGGAATTCCACGTGCAGCCGCCATGGTGGCGCAGCTTGTCCGGCCTGCTGGTGCTGGCCTCCATCGCACTGCTGCTGACCAGCTGGTTCGCCTGGTTGTATCGGCGCCGGCTGCAGCGCCAGCACGCCTACCAGCTCGCCCTGCACAAGCAGGATCTGGCCGAACACGCGTCGGCGGCCAAGACACGCTTCCTTGCCAATCTCGGCCATGAAATCCGCACGCCGATGACCGGGGTGCTGGGCATGAGTGAACTGTTGCTGGCCTCGCCGCTGGATCCGCAGCAGCGCGGTTACACCCAGTCGATCCGGCATGCGGGTGAGCACCTGCTGCATCTGGTCAACGATGCGCTGGACCTGGCGCGGATCGAATCGGGGCGCCTGGAGCTGCAGTCCAATGCGTTCGCGCTCAATCGCCTGCTGCAGGATCTGGCCGCGCTGATGGGGCCGCTGGCTGCACAGAAGGGCCTGCGGTTCGTCCTCGACAACCAGTTGCCTGCAGGGCTGCAGGCGACCGGCGATGCGATGCGGGTGCGGCAGATCCTGCTCAACCTGCTGTCCAACGCGGTCAAGTTCACCAGCCGCGGCAGCATCACGCTGCACGCGCGTTGCGAGGAAGGGCCGCGTGGATTGCATTTCGAGGTGCGCGATACCGGTCCGGGCATCAGCCAGGAGCAGCAGCAACGGTTGTTCCGGCGCTTCGAGCAGGCTGACGGCGCGCGCACTGCCGCGCAGTACGGTGGCAGTGGCCTGGGCCTGGCGATCTGCCGCGAGCTGGCACTGGCCATGCAGGGCCGGATCCGGGTGGAAAGCCAGCTGGGCAGCGGTACCTGCTTCGGTGTCAGCCTGCCGTTGCCGCTGCAGCAGGTTGCCGCCGGCGAAGGTGGTGCCGACAGTGATGCCGCCGCTGCTGTGGTCAACATGCCGCCGCTGCGGGTGTTGCTGGTGGAGGACGATGCGACCGTGGCCGATGTGATGTGTGGCCTGCTCACCACCCGCGGCCATGAGGTGATCCACGCTGCCCATGCGCTGGCCGCACTGCGTGAAATCAGCGCGGGTGATTTCGACGTCGGTCTGCTCGATCTGGATCTACCGGGCCTGAGCGGTTTCGAACTGGCCCAGCATCTGCGCAACCAGGGTTACACGCTGCCGCTGCTGGCGGTGACCGCGCGCACCGACCCTGATCTGCAGCAACAGGTGGAAGCAGCCGGCATCGGGGGGTTCCTGCGCAAGCCGGTGACCGGTGAGCTGCTGGTGGAAGCGATCGCCCGCGTGCTGGGGAGGTAGGGGTTCGGCAGGGCTGCGCCCTGCACCTGCCGAATCAACATCAACGTCAACGTCAACGTCAAAAGCGGGCTATCCGTGGGATGGCGGGGTGGGTCCGGTTGCGGGGGACGCCGTAAATACGTCCCTGTAGGCTTGGCCGCGGCATCCATGCCGCGGACACCCCCGCAAC
>NZ_JBFRFC010000024.1:0-174598 GCF_052114625.1 Stenotrophomonas sp. 2YAF26
GTGTCGGATTACGGGGACGCCGCAAGTACGTCCTTGTAGGCTTGGCAGCCGCATCCATGCGGCTGACACCCCGCAATCCGACACCGCCCCGCCGCTGACAGATTTTCGTGATCTGTCGGGTCGGATCCCGTTGCTGCGCAACGGGCTCTGACCCCATTCGACGGACAGGTTCCAAGTGACGGTCAGTAGATCCACGCCATGCGTGGATGGGGCCTTTCTTCGCTGTTTTTACGATGCCTTGAGGCAGCTGCTCATGAAGGTCTTGCGGGCGTCGCCGGCGAGCTTTGGGGTGGCGGCATCTGCGTTGCACTTCTTCATGCGCTCCTGCGGCGTGGCAGGGGTTGCCGGTGCGGCTGCGTGCGAACTCAGGCATGCGCTCTGTGCGGACTTGTAGGCGTCGTCTTTCAGCCCTTTGTTCTTTGCCGAACAGTCGGCCATGCGCTGTTGCTGTGGGGTGGCTGCGTTGGCGGCAAGCGGGAGGCCGACCAGCAGGGCGGCGGCGAGCAGCAAAGAGGCTTTCATGGTGGCTCCAGGGCAGGGCGGGTGCGCGGAGCATTCGCCCGTCGCTGCAAAGCCGGCGTGAAGGTGCCTGGAGCGGGTGGAGCACTTCCTTTCGAAAGCGCTCCGCCCCGGTCGATCTCAGCCCACGCGGGTACCGAAGATGCGGTCGCCGGCATCACCCAGGCCCGGCAGGATGTAACCCTTGTCGTTGAGCTGCGCATCGATCGCGGCGGTGTAGATCTCCACGTCCGGGTGCACGGCCTTGACCGCTTCGATGCCCTCCGGCGCGGCAACCAGGAAGATGCCCTTGATCCGGCGTGCGCCGGCACGCTTGAGCATGTCGATGGTGGCGATCAGGGTGCCGCCGGTGGCCAGCATCGGGTCGAGGATCAGCGCGTCGCGCTCTTCCAGGCGGCCGGTCAGGCGCTCGAAGTAGGGCACCGGCTGCAGGGTTTCCTCATCGCGCTGCAGGCCGACCACGCTGACACGGGCGGCCGGGATCAGCGACAGCACGCCGCTGAGCATGCCCAGGCCGGCGCGCAGGATCGGCACCACGGTGATCTTGGCGCCGGCGATGCGCTGCACGGTGACCGGGCCGGACCAGCCAGGCAGGGTGTGCGGCTCGGTTTCCAGGTCGGCGGTGGCCTCGTAGGCCAGCAGCGTGCCCAGTTCGTTGGCCAGTTCGCGGAAATCCTTGGTGCTGAGCGCGGCGTTGCGCATCAGGCCGATCTTGTGCTGCACCAGCGGGTGGCGCACTTCGACGATCTTCATGGGAGGGTCTGGCAGAAGGGGAGGCCCCCATTTTAAGCGGAATGCGCGGTGGTGCCGAGCCGGGTCCGGCAGGCCAGGCTCCACCGGTGTCATGCCCATGCAACCTGCCGGACATACCGTGCTGACCCAATCTTTACACCGTTGGGGATAGCTGTGCAGAAGAAGAACACGTTGGGCCTGGCAATCAGCCTCTCGCTGCTGGTGACGGCCAGCCCGTCAGTGCTGGCGGCCGAAAACGCTGCCGCTGCCGTGGCAGGGGGTGTCGCCGCAGCGACCGATCTGGACCGCATCGAAGTGCGCGCGCAGCTGGAATCGCAGGTACGCGCCGTCGACCTGAAGCGCAGCAGCGATGCCATCGAAGACGCCGTGTCCTCCGACGCGCTGGGCCAGTACCCGGACAAGAACGTGGCCGAGTCGCTGCAGCGCCTGCCGGGCATCAGCGTGACCCGCGACCAGGGTGAAGGCCGGTTCGTGGTGGTGCGTGGCCTGGATGCCAACCTCAACAGCGTCAGCGTCGACGGCATCGCCATCGGCACCCCGGAAGATTCCAGCCGCGCGGCGCCGCTGGATGTGATTCCGTCCGATTCGACCGAGCGCCTGCGCGTGGTCAAGTCGCCGACCCCGGACATGCCGGGCGACGCCATCGGTGGCGCGATCCTGGTTGAATCGGCCTCGGCCTTCGATCGTGACGGCCGCAGCCTGCGCGGCAAGATCGAAGCCAGCCACCAGCAGCTGTCCGGCGAAACCAGCCCGAAGGCGGCCTTCAATTACAGCGAAGTGTTCAACGACACCTTCGGCGTGGCGCTGGGCGTGAACTACCAGAAGCGCACGTTCGAATCCGACAACACCGAAGTGGAGTACGACGGCGAAGACGATCCCGCACCGGGCGATGTCACCGCGATCAACCTGCAGCACCGCAAGTACGAAATCGAACGCAAGCGCATCGGCGCCAACCTCAACCTGGACTGGCGCCCGAACGAGGACAGCAAGTACTACCTGCGTGCGCTGTACAGCCAGTTCGATGATGCCGAAACCCGCCAGCGCGTGATCTTCAACTTCGATGACGCGAAGATGGTGAAGACCGGTACCGACCAGTACCGGTTGGAGGGCATGCCGAAGGATTCCATCGACAAGCGCATGCGCTACCGCACCAAGGAAGAGAACACCTTTGCGGCCAGCCTGGGCGGCGAGAACACGCTGACCAACGCCGTGGTCGATTACAAGGTTGGTTTCACCCGCACCGAAGAGCGGGTGAACGATGAAATGGAGGCGCGCTTCAAGCTCAACGGCAAGGCCTTCAACGGTACGCTGGACCAGAGCAGTCGAATGCCCAGCTACAGCTTCGACAATCCGCAGTGGCTGGACAACGCGAACTACGCGTTCGACCGCTTCGTGATTTCACCCAAGCAGGTGGACGACAAGGAGCACAGCGCCCAGGTCAACGTGCGCTTCGACGGCGACAGCAGCAGCATCAAGTTCGGCCTGCTGGGGCGCTGGCGCGACCGCGACGTCAACGTAGACGAAAGCGAACTGCGCGTCGGCCCGAAGGTTGCCCTGTCCAGCTGGACCACCGGCTCCCCGGATCACCGCCACGGCACCCTGGGTGACGGCATGGATTCGGACGCGATGCGCGCGTACTGGGCGGCCAACCGTGGCCAGTTCAGTGCCCGGCCGCAGGATGTCGGCGCCAACGCGATGACCTCGCTGGAAGAGGACTACACCGCCAGTGAAGACATCTTCGCCAGCTACGCCATGGGGACCTGGGATGTCGGTGCGCTGCGCATCATCGGTGGCGTGCGTGTGGAGAACACGCGCTTCAGGGCCGAAGGCAACCAGGTCGATGTGGCGGCCAACGGCCGCAGCTACACCGTAACCCCGCGCGTGGCCAACAGCAGCTACACCAACGTACTGCCGGGCCTGCACCTGCGCTACGACGTAGCCGATGACTGGGTGCTGCGCGCGTCGGCCAACAAGACCGTTTCGCGCCCGTCCTTCGGCGATATCTCGCCGCGCGTCGGCTACAGCCGCGGCGACGAGGAAGTGCGCCTGGGCAATCCTGAGCTGGACCCGTACGAGTCGAAGAACATCGACCTGTCGGTGGAGAAGTACCTCGGCAGCACCGGCATCGTTTCGCTCGGTCTTTTCCACAAGTCCATCGACGGCTACATCGTCGAGACGGTGCGCACCAATGATCCGGCCTACGGTGGTTTCGACGTGACCCAGCCGATCAATGGCCGCAAAGCCACCGTGCGTGGTGCGGAGCTGAACTGGCAGCAGCAGCTGGCCTTCCTGCCCGCCGGCCTGGACGGCCTGCTGGTGGGCGCCAGCGGCACCTGGCTGGATACCGGATTCGACGCTGGCATCGAGGATCGCGCCGGTGAGGATTTCACCCTGCCGCGTGCCTCCAAGCACGTGTACAGCGCCCACATCGGCTATGAAAAGTACGGCCTCAGCACCCGTCTGGCGGCGGTGTACCGCAGCGAGTACCTGGACAGCATCGGCAAGGGCCGTGCGTTCGACATCTACGTGGCGCCCAACACCCAGCTCGACTTCTCGCTGGACTACAAGTTCAACGCGAACGTGAGCGTGTACTTTGAAGCGCAGAACCTGCTGGACAAGCCGTTGGAGCTGTACCAGGGCACGCGCTCGCGCACCCTGCAGATGGAGGAATATGGCCGCACCTACGCCGTCGGCCTGAAGGTGGCGCTGTGATGGCGCGTTGCATCACCCTGATGGCGGCCTCGCTGGCAGCCGTTCTTGCCGCCGGCTGCACGCCGGCCGCGGACAAAGCGCCGGCAGCGGCTGCAGCGACCGGCGCTGTGGCACCGGTCGAGCGCAACGTGGCGACCATCGCCGAGGCCTTCCTGACCCCGATGACCCCGGCCGACAACATCGATTCGCCCGCGTCCTGGCAGGCGCCGGATGGCAAGACCTGGCTGATCGCCACGGCCAAGGCCACCGACAAGCTGGTGGTCTACGACGGCAGCAACGGCCAGCACCTGCGCGACGTCGGCAGCACCGGCACCGGCCTGGGCCAGTTCGATCGTCCCAACGGCATCGCGGTGATCGATGACCTGCTGTGGATCGTCGAGCGCGACAACCACCGTGTGCAGGTGCTTTCGCTGCCGGACTTCACTCCGTTGGCCACCTTCGGTGCCGACGATCTGCGCAAGCCCTACGGCCTGTGGGTGGACCGCCGTGCCGATGGCTACAGCGTCTACGTCACCGACTCCTGGGACAACGGCGAGGACGCACAGGGCAAGGACATCCTGCCGCCGCTGGCTGAGCTGGACAAGCGCGTGCGCCAGTACCACGTGTCCCGCGATGGCACGAAGGTGCAGGCAACACTGTCGGCCAGCATCGGTGATACCAGCGAAGCCGGCGCGTTGCGTGTGGTCGAATCGATCTGGGGGGATCCGGCCAATGATCGCCTGCTGATCGCCGAAGAGGACGAAAGCTACGCCAGCGAATTCAAGGTCTACACCCTGGCCGGGCGCTTCACCGGCACCACCTTCGGTCGCGACGTGTTCAAGGCGCAGGCCGAAGGCGTGATGCTGCGCACCTGCGGCAAGGACGGCTGGTGGATCACCACCGAGCAGGGCAAGCAGCGCAGCGTGTTCCATCTGTTCGACCGCCATACGCTGAAGCCGGTGGGTGCGTTCCAGGGCAATACCGTGGCCAACACCGATGGCATCTGGATGATGCAGCAGCCGACGCCACGGTTCCCGCACGGTGCCCTGTATGCGGTGCACGATGACCAGGGTGTGGTGGCCTTCGACTGGGAGAGCATCGCCAAGCAGTTGGCCCTGCCGCTGGAGTGTGGCTCGTGAGCGCGCGTTTGGTGCGCCTGCTTGCGATCGGGCTGCTGCTGGCATTGCCATCGATGGCGATGGCTGCGGCCGAGCCCAATACGCAGGTGCCGTCGGGCAGCCGCTACTACGCGGCCACACCGGTGCCGGACCGCATCGTTGCCTCTCCATCGGTCGACCCCAGCCACGGCTTCGCAGTGGCCTGGCGCACCGATGGCAGCGTGCAGTCGCCGCTGCTGGAAATCGCACGGGCCGACGATTCGCCGGCCATCGAGGGCATCGTCCAGGTGCGCGCGAAGACCCAGGTGCTGCAGACCGAGAACGGCCTGTCGCATCATCATCGCGCCGACATCGATGGTTTGCAGCCGGACACCCTGTATGTCTACCGCGTACAGGGCAATGGCAGCTGGAGCGCGTGGAACCAGCTGCGTACGCTGGCCGCTGCCGACCAGCCGCTGACCCTGCTGTATTTCGGCGATACCCAGAACAAGAACGTCAGCCATGTAAGCCGCGTGGTGCGGGCTGCACAGAAGGCCGCGCCGGATGCACGGATCAGCCTGTTTGCCGGCGACCTGGTCAGCGGTGGCGACAACATGGACGACAGCGAATGGGGCGAATGGTTTGCCGCCACCAACTGGCTTGCACAGGAGACGCTGGTGGCGCCGGCGATCGGCAACCACGAGTACTTCGAGGAATTCGAGGACACGCCACAGGAGCGCCGTGTGCTGGGCCGCCATTGGCCGGTGACCTTCGCCCTGCCGGGCAACGGTGCCAGCGCGGCGGCGGGTACCAGCTACTGGTTCGACGCACAGGGCGTGCGCGTGGCCGTGGTCGATGGCACTTCGGCGCTGGATCTCGGTACCGCCAAGGCGCAGGCACAGTGGTTGGACAAGGTGTTGTCCGGCAACCGGCAGCCGTGGACGATCGTTCTGCTGCACCAGCCGTTCTATTCGCCGCGCGAGGGCCGCGAGAATGCTGCCCTGCGCAAGGTGCTGCTGCCGGTGGTGCGCCGCCACAAGGTGGATCTGGTATTGCAGGGGCATGACCACACCTATGGCCGTCGCGGCGAAGGGCAGGCGGCAACGCCGCAGTACGTGGTGACCGTAGCCGGGCCGAAGCAGTACCGCCTGTCGGACGAAGCACGCACGACGATGGACCCTGTGGGCGAAGACACCCAGCTGTTCCAGGTGTTGCGCATCGATCCGCAGCGCCTTCGCTACGAGGCCCGCACGGTGACCGGGCGCCTGTACGACGCCTTCGAGCTGAAGCGCGATGGCGGTGGCAGCAAGCAACGGGTGGAGCAGCAGGAGGGACGGATCGCGCCGCGTGACTGCGCGCGTGCGCAGACCGCCAAGGGCCGCACCGACCGGTGCTGGGAGTGAGGGCAGACCGATGAGCACGCGCCCGCGCCTCGTTCMCGTGGCCGCCATTGCCGTTGCCCTGCTGCTGGTAGTGGGCGCGGTGGCTGCTGCCGATACCGTACTGCACCCGTTCCTGGCCGCTCAGCCGGAGCAGGTGCCGCAGGAAAGAACGACGGACGGGTGATCAGCGAAGCGATGCAGCAGTCCAAAAGTGGATCCATGCCACGCGTGGATTGAAGCTTTCCGTGCACCATCCGCGCATGGCGTGGCTCTACTGCATTGCGTCCAGGAACAGTTCTGCTTCATCCGTGCTGCCCAGCACCACAGCGACAGCGCGCAGCGCCGCTTCGCGATGAACCGGACGGATCCCGCCATCATCGTCATCGCTGTACAGATCCTCATCGGCCTCGAGGTAAACGCTGCCGGCCGCCGCCAGTGCGGCCATCAGGGTCGGTACGTCGGCGACGAACCCGTCGGCGTCCCAGTGGCCCGCGCCATGACGGGCGAACAGAACGCGGCCATCGTCGATGTCGAGGATGAGAGGGTCGGCGCCACGGTCGGCGATCACCAGCCAGTGCGCTGGCCAGTCGCTGATCGGTTCGCCATCGATGCCGTTCCAGCGATAGCCTGCCTGGTAGGCCCACAGGCGCTGCAAGGGCGGTATCCACACCTCAAGGCCTGGAATGGTGATGCCGCTGGGCCCTTTGGCAGGATTGAATACCTCACCGAACGGGCCGACGCGTGCATAGAATCTGGCCAGCACGTCCGGCAGCGGGAACGGCCCCTGCCACGCGTCGGCGGATTGCGGTTGCAGGGGGCCGAAGCGGGCAAACGTGGCGCGAAGATCATCCATGACGTGGGCCGGGCGGAAGCGGAAGAGCGCGCAGCCTAGCAGAGCCGGTCGCACGCATTGCCTTCACCGTCACTGGCTATCATGGCCGCCCAGCAACTGAGAGGCAGTGCACGTGTCGGTAGCGTTGGTATGGTTCCGTCGGGATCTGCGGTTGCAGGACAATCCGGCGCTGCAGGCGGCGCTGGAAGCTGGCCACGATGTGGTGCCGGTGTACATCCACGCGCCGCATGAAGAGGGCGAGTGGGCGCCGGGCGCGGCCTCCAATGCATGGCGCCATCGTTCGCTGGCAGCGCTGGACGCCGACCTGCGTGCACGGGGTTCATCGCTGGTGCTGCGTGCCGGTGACAGCCTGCCGGCCCTGCAGGCGTTGATCGAGCAGACCGGCGCTGAAGCGGTGTACTGGAACCGCAAGTACGAACCGGCGACGCAACCGCGCGATGCCGCCATCAAACGCACGCTGCGCGAGCAGGGCATCGATGCGCAGAGCTGCAACGGCAGCCTGCTGTTCGAGCCCTGGGACATCGCCACCCAGCAGGGGCAGCCCTACAAGGTATTCACTCCGTACTGGCGCAACGTACTCAGCCACTGGCGTTTGCCCGCCTTGCAGGCTGCACCGGAGACGCTGCCGGCGCACACGGTCGACAGCCTCGCGCTGGATACGCTGCAACTGGCGCTCACGCTGGACTGGGATACCGGGTTCTGGGAACTCTGGCAGCCGGGCGAGACCGGTGCGCTCGAGGCGTTGTCCGTGTTCGAGGATGGTGCGCTGCGCGGCTATCGCGAGCAGCGCGACCTGCCGGATCGGGTCGGTACCTCGCGGCTGTCGCCGCACCTGCATTTCGGCGAAATCGCGCCGTGGCGCATCGCCCACGCGCTGGAAGGCCTGCGCAATGCCGGCACCGATGCCGACATCGACGGCTACCTGCGCCAGCTCGGTTGGCGTGATTTCGCCTACCACCTGCTGCACCATTTCCCGAAGACGCCCACCGACAACCTCAATCCACGCTTCGATCGCTTCCCTTGGTCCAACCCCAGTGCTGCCCAGCTGCACGACTGGCAGCGCGGCAACACCGGTGTGCCCATCGTTGATGCTGGCCTGCGCGAGCTCTGGCATACCGGCTACATGCACAACCGGGTGCGGATGATCGTTGCCAGCTACCTGTGCAAGCACCTGCGTGCGCATTGGCTGCACGGCGCGCGCTGGTTCTGGGACACGCTGGTGGATGCGGACCTGGCCAACAACACGATGGGGTGGCAGTGGGTGGCCGGCACCGGTGCCGACGCGGCTCCCTATTTCCGGGTATTCAATCCGGTTACACAGGCCGAGAAATTCGATCCACAGGCGCGCTACATCAGTCGCTGGGTGCCTGAGCTGGTGGCGCTGCCGGTGAAGGCACGGTTCGCTCCATGGCAGCACCCGCAGCTGTTGGCCGAACTCTCGCCCGGCTACCCGCGCACGCCGCTGGTGGACCTGGCGGCTGGCCGGGATGCCGCTCTGGCCGCCTACCGTCAGTCGGCGGCGGGGTAAAGCGCTGGCTGAGCGGTCCAGACAGCTAGCTGAACACGTCCCTGTCGACCGGTGTGATCATCATCCCGACATCGCGTCCGGCTGTTTATCCTCGTTGCCGCCCGCAAGCCGCCGGCCCGACCGGAAACCAAGGAGAACACCATGATCCGCAACACCACCCGCAACGTCGCACTGGCCCTGATGAGTGCGGCCGTCCTGTCGGCCTGCGCCACCGGCGGCTCCTATGTGCAGAGTGATCCGTACGGCAACCCGACCGAGCAGCAGAACCGCACCGGCCGCAATGCCCTGATCGGTACTGCCATCGGCGTGGCCGCGGGCCTGCTGACCGGCGACAGCGCGACCGAACGTCGCCAGCATGCGCTGATCGGCGCGGGCATCGGTGCACTCAGTGGCGCCGCGGTGGGTCAGTACCAGGATCGCCAGGAGCGCGCGCTGCGCGAGCGCACCGCCAACACCGGCATCGATGTCGAGCGCCAGGGCGACAACATCATGCTGAACCTGCCCGACGGCATTACCTTCGACTTCGGCAAGTCGGCACTGAAGCCGCAGTTCTACGGCTCGCTCAATGGCGTTGCCGGCACCCTGCGCGATTACAACCAGACCATGATCGAAGTGGTCGGCCACACCGACAGCATCGGCAGCGACGCGGTCAACAACCGTCTGTCCAAGGAGCGTGCTGATTCGGTGGCGCAGTACCTGATCGGCCAAGGCGTGCAGAGCGTCCGAATCGAGACCCTGGGCGCGGGCAAGTCCTATCCGATCGCTGACAACAGCACCGATGCCGGCCGTGCCAAGAACCGTCGCGTCGAGATCCGCGTGATTCCTCTCAAACAATAACGCGCAGCGTTATCGCTGTTCCGGCGCAGCCGGAACGAAAATGCCGCCCTTGCAGGCGGCATTTTCTGTAGGTGCCGAGCTTGCTCGGCACGCCGATAGCCCATGTGGAGAGCCGTGCCGACCAAGGTCGGCATCTACCGGAGGCGATCCAGGAGCAGGGTACAGGCGGCATCGCTGCAGCTTACGCCGCCGAAGCAGCCACCTTCTCCAGGATCCGCTTGCCGCTGCTCGCCAGCGCCGCTTCTTCCTGTTCCTGCTGCTGCCGCGCCAGCTTCGCACCGGGGCACTGCGCCAGCATGTAGTTGGCATCGAAGTTGAGCTTCTCCACCAGGAAATCGACGAACGCGCGCACCTTCGGCGAGACCAGCCGGCCACCGGCGAACACCGCGTTGAAATCCACTTCCGGCCCGGTCCAGCCGGCCAGCACGCGGCGCACCATGCCCGACTCGACGAACGGCTTGGCCATCACGTCGCCGGTCAGCAGCAGACCTTCGCCGCACACCAGCGCGCCATTCAGCGCAGACATGTCGTTGGCCGTCATCAGCGGCGTCACCGGGAAGTCGCGCAGCTCGCCACCGTTCTCGCCCAGCTGCCAGGTAAAGCGCGGCGAATTGCCGGTGTGGTACGGCTTGCGCATGGCCAGGATGCGGTGGAACTGCAGCTCTTCCGGATGCAGCGGCTCGCCGTAGCGCTCGATGTAGGCCGGGCTGGCGAACACCTGCGTGCGCAGGCTGCCGAGCTTGCGCGCCACCAGGTTGGAATCGGGCAGGGCACCCACGCGCAGGGCAAGATCGGCCTCACCGGCGATCAGGTCCAGCTTCTCGTTGCCCATGTGCATGTCCAGGCGGATCTCCGGGTACTGCGCATGGAACTGGCCCAGCAGCGGTGCGATCCAGGTGATGCCGATCGAATAGGGCACGGTGAAGCGCAACCAGCCGCGTGGACCGGACTGCAGCTGGCTGACCGCGCTTTCGGCTTCTTCAAGTTCGCGCGCGATGCGCTGGCAATGCTCGTGATAGATCGAGCCGGCTTCGGTGAGGCCGAGGCGGCGCGTGGTCCGGTGCAGCAGGCGCGCACCGAGGCGCGTTTCCAGTTCCTGCACCTTGCGGCTGACCGTGGTCTTGGGCAGGCCGAGCGATTTTGCAGCGGCGATGAAGCTGCCTTGCTCGACCACTTTGACGAAGATCAGCGTCTCGTTGAGATCGTGGGACATGGTCAGGAATCCTGGACGTCGGGGATGGGGCAATCGTGACAGAACGATTRGACCGGGGACGGGATGATTATTCCCCTTAATCAGGACTAATCAAGTAGGGGTTTGAGGTCTATCGTGGCGCCATTCGCTAATTGGAGCCCGTCCGCCATGAGCCTGCGCAACATTCTTGCCCGCTTCCGGATTGCCGGCCAGAACGCTCTGGACCTGGCAATGACCGTCGAATCCCGTCCTAGCTCCTTGGTTAACAAGGATTTTCGGGAGTTTACAGCACCCATGCGTCAGCAGCGTGGCGGTGCCTTGCGCCTTGCATCCCACAAGGGTGACCGACTGCGTCGAATCGGGACTATCCCGGATTTGGGAGGAAATGTCCCGTGAATGGGATTCTGACGCCCGAAGTCCTGGTTCTCGGCGGCACCGGTGCCGTGGGCCAGGGTGTGGTCGGTGCATTGCTGGAGGCCGGCAGCCCCGTGCTGGTGGTCGGCCGCGATCCGGGCCGCCTGGCGGCGTTGCACGAGCAGTTCGCCGATGAGCCGGGCCTGCAGACGATGCTGGGCTCGCTCAGCGACGACAGTTCGGCACGTGCGCTGGCCGAACGCGTGGCGCAGCGGCCGCGCCCGCTGGCAGCGGTGGTTGCCGCGATGGGCGGTCCGTACAACCGTGGCCGTGTGGTCGAGCGTGGCGGTGACGCCCTGTCGGCGGCATTGCAGGCGGACCTGATGCCGCATGTGCACGCGGTGCACCACCTGCTGCCGCTGCTGCAGGACAACGTGCACGCCCGCCGCTACGTGATGATCGGCAGCCCGGCCGGGCTCAAGCCCTGGGCAGGCTATGGCGAGACCTCGATCACCACCGCAGCGTTGCGCATGTACGCGCAGGTAGTGCACCAGGAAGCGCAGGCCGTAGGCGTACGCGCGCAGATGCTGGAAGTGTGCAGTCCGGTCTGCACGCCGGCCAACGCTGCCAACGCCTGTATCGAATGGCCGAGTTCACTGCTGGTCGGTCGCCGCGTGGTGTCCCTGCTCGACGGGTGCCGCGACAACCGCGCAATCGTCCGTTGCGACAGCAGTGATGCCGAACTGCCACGCGGCCTGCTGCACCTGGAAATACCGCCGCTGTGGCGCGACACCGCAGGCGTCGCTTGACCTCGACTTTGGTTGAGGTCGCAGGATACGCCGCCGAAAGTTGATAGCAATTCTCAAATAGCTGTACCACCCCTCCGTACGGATGCATGCCATGACTTCCCCCAATACCACTCCACATCGTTTCGGTCATCGCATCGCGATGGCTGGCGTGTCGATCCTCGCTGCCGCCGTCCTGGCGGCCTGCAGCGGAGGCCATGCCGAAGAAGCCGGCGCGCCGCCCCCGCCGCAGGTCAGCGCTGCCCCCGTGTTGCTCAAGCAGGTCAGCCAGTGGGACGAATTCAGCGGTCGCGTCGAGGCCGTGCAGAGCGTCGAGCTGCGCCCGCGCGTGTCCGGCTACATCGACAAGGTCAACTACGTTGAAGGCGAAGAAGTGAAGAAGGGCGCCGTCCTGTTCACCATCGATGCCCGCAGCTACCAGGCCGAGTACGATCGCGCCAACGCCGAACTGGCCCGTGCGCGTACCCAGGCGGTGCTGGCCCGCAGCGAGTCCGAGCGTGCCAAGCGCCTGGCCGAGCAGCAGGCGATTTCCACCGAGACCGCCGAACAGCGTCGTGCGGCCGCCGACCAGTCCGGTGCGGCGGTGCAGGCTGCGCAGGCAGCGGTGGATGCCGCCCGCCTCAACCTGGAGTTCACCAAGGTGCGTGCGCCGATCGACGGCCGTGCCGGCCGGGCGATGGTCACCGCCGGCAACCTGGTCACCGCTGGCGACAGCGCCAGCGTGCTGACCACGCTGGTCTCGCTGGATACCGTGTTCGTGTACTTCGATGCCGACGAAAGCACCTTCCTGCGCTACGCGCAGATGGCGCGCAAGGGCGAGCGCCCGAGCGAGCGCGACAGCGAGCTGCCGGTGAAGATCGGCCTGTCCGGTGAAGAAGGCTACCCGCACTCGGGCAAGGTCGACTTCCTCGACAACCAGGTGACCCGCAGCACCGGCACCATCCGCGTCCGCGCGCTGCTGGACAACGCCGATCGCCAGTTCACCCCGGGCCTGTTCGCCCGCGTGCAGCTGCTCGGCAGCGGCCAGTTCCAGGCCATGCTGATCGACGACAAGGCCGTGCTGACCGACCAGGACCGCAAGTACGTCTATGTGGTCGACAAGGATGGCAAGGCCCAGCGCCGTGACATCCGCCTCGGCCGCACCGCCGAAGGCCTGCGCATCGTCGAGCAGGGCCTGGCCGCCGGTGACAAGGTGATCATCGATGGTGTGCAGAAGGTCTTCATGCCCGGTATGCCGGTGCAGGCGAAGGCGGTGGCGATGCAGCCCACCGCTGCGCCGGCGCCGGGTCGCGATGCAACTGCCGCACTGAACCACTGATCCGCCGGCTCCTGATCCGCGTCCCCGCTTAGCTGCCGGTGCCAGCGGCAGCCGTCACTGCCTTCGCCAGATTGGCGAGGGGCAGGGCGGCTGTTGCCCGCCGACGGCCTTTTCCAGGAATTCTTCCATGGACTTTTCCCGTTTCTTCATCGACAGGCCGATCTTCGCGGCGGTGCTGTCGATCGTGATCTTCGCCGCAGGCCTGATCTCGATTCCGATGCTGCCCATCGGTGAGTACCCCGAAGTGGTGCCGCCGTCGGTGGTCGTACGCACGGTCTACCCGGGCGCCAACCCGAAGGTGATCGCCGAAACCGTGGCCACCCCGCTGGAGGAGGCCATCAACGGCGTTGAGGGCATGATCTACCTCAAGTCGGTGGCCGGTTCCGACGGCGTGCTGCAGATGACCATCACCTTCCGCCCGGGCACCGACCCGGACGAAGCGGCGGTGAAGGTGCAGAACCGTGTTGCCCAGGCCCAGGCGCGACTGCCCGAGGACGTGCGCCGGCAAGGCGTGACCACCCAGAAGCAGTCACCCACCTTCCTGATGGTGGTGCACCTGACCTCGCCCAACGGCAAGTACGACACCCTGTACCTGCGCAACTACGCCCGCCTGCACGTCAAGGACGCGCTGGCACGTATCCAGGGCGTCGGCGACGCACAGATCTTCGGCGGTGGTGACTATGCCATGCGCGCCTGGCTGGACCCGGACAAGGTGGCTGCGCGCGGCCTGACCGCCAGTGACGTTGTGCGCGCCATGCGCGAGCAGAACGTGCAGGTCTCGGCCGGCCAGCTCGGCGCCGAGCCGATGCCCAACAGCCAGTTCCTGACCCTGATCAATGCCCAGGGCCGCCTGCGCAGCGAGCAGGAGTTCGGCGACATCGTGCTCAAGAGCGGCACCGACGGTGAAGTGGTGCGGCTGGCGGATGTGGCCCGGGTCGAACTGGGTGCCGGTGACTACACGCTGCGCTCGCAGCTGGACGGCAAGAACGCGGTGGGTATCGGTATCTTCCAGGCCCCCGGCGCCAACGCGCTGGAGATCCGCGATGCGGTGATGGCCAGCATGGACGAGATGCAGAAGACCATGCCGGCCGACGTGAAGTACGAAGCGGTGTATGACACCACCATATTCGTGCGCGACTCGATCAAGGCCGTGGTCTCCACCCTGCTGGAAGCCATCGCGCTGGTGGTGCTGGTGGTGATCCTGTTCCTGCAGACCTGGCGTGCGTCGATCATCCCGCTCATCGCGGTGCCGGTGTCGATCGTCGGTACGTTCGGCGCGCTGTACCTGCTGGGCTTCTCGATCAACACGCTGAGCCTGTTCGGCCTGGTGCTGGCGATCGGCATCGTGGTCGATGACGCGATCGTGGTGGTGGAAAACGTTGAACGCAACATCGAAGAAGGCCTGACCCCGCTGGCCGCTGCGCATCAGGCGATGCGCGAAGTGTCCGGGCCGATCATCGCCATCGCGCTGGTGCTGTGCGCGGTGTTCGTGCCGATGGCGTTCCTGTCGGGCGTCACCGGTCAGTTCTACAAGCAGTTCGCGGTCACCATCGCCATCTCCACGGTGATCTCGGCGATCAACTCGCTGACCCTGTCGCCGGCCCTGGCGGCCCGCCTGCTCAAGCCGCATGGCGCGCCGAAGGATGCCCCGACCCGCATCATCGACCGCCTGTTCGGCTGGGTGTTCCGTCCGTTCAACCGCTTCTTCAAGTCCAGCTCGGAAAAGTACGAGCGTGGCGTGTCGAAGATCCTCGGTCGTCGTGGTGCGGTGTTCGTGGTGTATGCGGTGCTGCTGGTCGGTACCGGCTTCATCTTCAAGCTGGTGCCGCCGGGCTTCATTCCGACCCAGGACAAGCTGTACCTGATCGCCGGCGTGAAGCTGCCGGAGGGTTCGTCGATCGCGCGTACCGATGAAATGCTGCGCAAGGTCGCCAAGATCGCCCAGGAAACCGACGGTGTGGCTCACACCATCTCGTTCCCCGGTCTGAATGCCCTGCAGTTCACCAACACGCCCAACACCGGTGTTGCGTTCATTCCGCTCAAGCCGTTCAGCGAGCGCCATGGCCGCACCGCGGCGCAGATCAATGCGGAGATCAACCAGAAGATCGCAGGCCTGCAGGAAGGGTTCGCCTTCGCCATGATGCCGCCGCCGATCCTCGGCCTCGGTAACGGCAACGGCTACCAGATGTTCATCCAGGACCGTGGCAACCTCGGCTATGGCGCACTGCAGAACGCGGTGCAGTCGATGCAGGGTGCGGTTGCACAGACCCCGGGCATGGCCTTCCCGATCACCAGCTACCAGGCCAACGTGCCGCAGCTGGATGCCGAGGTGGACCGTGTCAAGGCGAAGGCCCAGGGCGTACAGCTGACCGAGTTGTTCGATACGCTGCAGACCTACCTGGGTTCGGCCTACGTCAACGACTTCAACCAGTTCGGACGTACCTGGCAGGTGATCGCGCAGGCCGATGGCCAGTTCCGTGACAGCGTCGAAGACATCGGCAAGCTGCGGACCCGCAACGATCGTGGCGAGATGGTGCCGATCGGCTCGATGGTCACCGTCAAGGAAACCTACGGTCCGGACCCGGTACTGCGCTTCAACGGCTATCCGGCCGCTGACCTGGCCGGTGAAGCCGACCCGCGTGTGCTGTCCTCGGCCGAAGCGATGAACAACCTCACCGCCATCGCCGCCAAGGTGCTGCCGGTGGGCATGGCTACCGAGTGGACCGACCTGAGCTACCAGCAGGCGACCCAGGGCAAGGCGGCCTTCATCGTGTTCCCGGTGGCGATCATGCTGGCGTTCCTGGTGCTGGCCGCGCTGTACGAAAGCTGGTCGCTGCCGCTGGCGGTGATCCTGATCGTGCCGATGACCCTGCTGTCCGCGCTGTTTGGCGTGTGGATGACCGGCGGCGACAACAACGTGTTCGTGCAGGTCGGCCTGGTGGTGCTGATGGGCCTGGCGTGCAAGAACGCGATCCTGATCGTCGAGTTCGCCAGAGAGCTGGAAATGGGCGGCAAGGGCATCGTCGAAGCGGCACTGGAAGCCTGCCGCCTGCGTCTGCGCCCGATCGTGATGACCTCCATCGCCTTCATCGCCGGCACCGTGCCGCTGGTGCTGTCGCATGGTGCTGGCGCCGAAGTGCGCTCGGTGACCGGTATCACCGTGTTCGCCGGCATGCTGGGCGTGACCCTGTTCGGCCTGTTCCTGACCCCGGTGTTCTACGTGGCACTGCGCAAGTTCGTCACCCGCAACGGTGGTGGCCAGCTGGTGCAGCACGGCGAGCCGACCATCCACCACTGACATGGAAAACAGCGGCGCCGGCAACCACCGGCGCCTGCTTCCCCCTACCAAGGCAATGAATCCATGAACACCCATCAGAACAAGATCGCGCTGGTCACCGGCGCAACCCGCGGCATCGGCCTGGAAACCGTGCGCCAGCTGGCACAGGCCGGCGTGCACACGCTGCTGGCCGGGCGCAAGCGCGAAACCGCAGTGGAACTGGCGTTGAAGCTGCAGGCCGAGGGCCTGCCGGTGGAAGCGCTGCAGCTGGACGTCAATGATGGCGCCAGCATCGCCGAGGCGGTCGAGCAGGTGCGTCAGCGCCATGGTCGTCTGGACATCCTGGTCAACAACGCCGGCATCATGATCGAGAACCCAGCGCAACTGCCGTCGGAGCAGTCGCTGGACACCTGGCGTCGCACGTTCGAGACCAACGTGTATGCGCTGGTGGCGGTGACCCAGGCCTTCCTGCCGCTGATCAAGCAGGCCAAGTCCGGCCGCATCGTCAACGTCTCCAGCATGCTCGGCTCGCAGACCCTGCATGCCGATCCGACCTCGGGCATCTACGACTTCAAGATCCCGGCCTACAACGCGTCCAAGGCCGCGGTGAACAGCTGGACCCTGGCTCTGGCCCATGAACTGCGCAGTACGCCGATCAAGGTCAACACCGTGCACCCCGGCTACGTGAAAACCGATATGAACGGTGGCAACGGCGAGATCGAAATCGTCGAGGGCGCGCGTTCCAGCGTGCAGATGGCGCTGATCGGCGAGTCCGGCGCCAGCGGCAGCTTCACCTACCTGGGCGAGGTGCTGCCATGGTGATCCGCACCCTGGCGATGGCCGTCTCCAGCCTGGTGCTGGCGGGCTGTGTCAGCGTCGGCCCCAACTACAAGGCACCGGTGCAGGAGCCCGTCGTCCTGCAGGGTGCACAGCAGCCGGTCTTCAGCACCACCTCGCCGGTGGCCAGCTGGTGGGCGCAGTTCGATGACCCGGTGCTTGAAGAACTGGTGCACGGCGCGCTGTCGGACAACCTGGACCTGCGCGTGGCTGTCGCCCGTGTCAGCCAGGCCCGTGCCGTGTTTGTCGAGAGCCGCTTCGACCAGGCGCCACACGTTACCGCTGGCGGCAGCTACGACCGCCGCAAGCAACCCGATCCGCAGCTGGGTGGGCAGCGGGTGTTCAGTGAAAGCTACCAGCTCGGCTTCGATGCGGGCTGGGAGCTGGATCTGTTCGGCCGCAAGCGCCGTGCTGCAGAGGCCGCGCGTGCCGACCTGGACGCCGAGCAGGCCAACCTTGCCGACGCGCAGGTGCTGATCGCTGCCGAAGTGGCACGCAACTACTTCGAACTGCGTGGCACCCAGAAGCGCATCGCGGTTGCCCAGCGCACCCTGGTCAACCTGCGCGATACGCAGCGGCTGACCGAGGCGCGCTGGGAACTGGGTGCCGGCAGCGAGCTGGACGTGCAGAGCAGCCGGGCACGGTTGAAGGCCATCGAGGCCGACATCCCGCTGCTGGAAGTGGCCGAGACGCAGTCGCGCAACCGGTTGGCTGTCCTGCTAGGCCAGCGTCCGGAAGTGCTGACCGCCATGCTGGCGCCGCACGAAGTGCCGGCGTTTGCCAAGGCATTGCCGCTGGGTGATACCCGCGAACTGCTGCGCCAGCGTGCCGACGTGCGGGTCGCCGAACGCCGCCTGGCCGCCGCCACCGCGCGTGTCGGCGTGGCCACGGCCGATCTGTTCCCGCGGTTGTCGCTGTCCGGCTTCGTCGGCTTCCTCGGCGGCGACGCCAGTGGCCTGGTCAACGGCAACAACAAGGCCTGGTCGCTGACCCCGTCGTTGAGCTGGGCGGCATTCGACTTCGGTACGGTCAAGGCACGCCTGCGTGCCAGCAAGGCCGAGGCCGAGGGCGTAGCCGCGCAGTACGAGCAGGCGGTACTGCTGGCGCTGGAAGACACCGAAAATGCGTTGACCCGCTACTCCAAGCAGCAGGCGCGGCTGGCCATCGTGGTCGAGCAGGCGCAGGCGGCACGGCGTGCCGAATCGCTGGCGCAGATCCGCTACCGCGAGGGCTCGGAAGACTTCCTGACCCTGCTGGACGCGCAGCGCACGCAGCTGGTGGCCGATGATGCACTGGCGGCCGCCGAATCAGAGGTCAATGTCAGTGTCGTGGGTGTGTACAAGGCACTCGGTGGCTGGGGCCAGTCACCGCAGGCGCCGAGCGTGGCGCAGGCGCGCTGATCGACAGGGGACGGAAGCATCTGCTTCCGTCCCTTTTTTCATCATGGCCAGTGGTTGGCCGGAGCATCGTGATCACGCATGCGCACGATGCAGAATCGATGACCGGTGGGCGCTTCCATCACCCACCAGCGTTTTGACGAAACCGACCCGGCGGGCACCGAGTTTTTCCAGCCGTTCGGCTTCGGCGTCGATGTCGTCGCTTTCGATATCCAGATGCACCCGCGACGGGTGATCGACCCGCTGCACCTCCACGTTCAAGCCTGCCGGTGCACCTGTCAGGTCGGCATACTCTGCGTCGCCTTCAGCACGGGCGGGCTCGGCCTGCAGGCCCAGCGCTGCGGCCCAGAAGCGTGCGCTGTCCGCGGCAGGCGTGTCCTGGCAATCGATGATGAAGCCCGCCAGTCGGCTGCGATGGGTCATGTGCCGTCTCCGCTCAATGAGGATGCCGGCAGGGTAGCGCGTGCGCCGCCGCGCGCGTTCTCGCGGTCATGACGTTTCTGACTCTGCCGGAACTGCGGCCCACCGTGTAACTAGTGGGGAAACCAAGGGAGGACGGGACATGAGCGAACAGAAGCAATCGGCCCAACGGACGCTGCTGGGCGATCCCGGCCTGCCTGGGGCCGGCCTGTCGGTCGCCGTGGTGATGCTGCTGGTACTGGCGGCAATGGCTGCGCTGATCGGCTTCCTGCGCCTGCCCGATTCAATGCTGGGTATTGGCCTTGTCGGCATTGCGGTGTTCCTCGCCGTCGGCGCACGCATCTGCCAGGCGCGCGACCAGCACCAGGCGCTGTACCGCCTGCTGGGCAAGCGACCCCCGCCGTAGCGAGGGTCGCTGCAGTGCTCAGTGCTTCGGCCAGTCCAGCTCAACGACCAGCGGGAAGTGGTCGGAGGGCAGCACGCCGCCGATGCGGCGGTCATCGGTCAGGAAGCTGCGCGCGTGGAAGCCACGTACCAGCACCCAGTCCAGCTCGGCGGTCGCCGTTCCTGTGAAGTTGTGGAAGGTCAGGCGCGGACCCTGCGGCGACTTGACCTGGCGACGGGTGTCCTGAAGCACCCGGGTGAAGGCCTGATAGGTGCCGCCGCCGGGCTCGCTGTTGAAATCACCGGTCAGCACCACCGGCAGATCGGAAGGCAGCGCGGCCACGCGCGTGGCGATCAGTTCTGCACCCTTGATCCGCCGCGGTTCGTCCTCGTCGCGGTAGGGCAGGTGAGTGTTCATGAAGTAGAAGCGACGGCCATCATCCAGGCGACGAAACACGGCCCAGGTGACCATGCGCGGGAACAGGTTGCCCCAGCTGATGCTGCCTGCAACCTCGGGTGTATCGGACAGCCAGAAGTTACCGGACTGCTCCACTGCCAGCACCTTGCTGTCGTAGAAAACGCCCATGTGCTCGTCGCCGCTGCCCCCGCGGCGGCCCTCGCCGAACCAGCGATAGTCGGGCAGATGCTCGGCCAGGTAGTTGGCCTGCTCCAGCACCAGCTCCTGGGTGCCGATCACCGCCGGATGCGCCTGCTGGATCACCTTGACCATGGCATCGCGGCGGTCTTCCCAGCGCTTGCCAGGGTCGGTGTCGGCGGGCGTACGCACGTTGAAGGACATCACTTTCAACGGCGCGGGCGAGGCTGCCCAGGTAACGGCGGGCAGTGCAAAAGCCAAGAGTGCGCAGAGCGCGGACGTGCGGAAGCGAGACAACATCGTGGAATCCCTCCATTCCATGAAAGCGGTTTCATGGAGAATGCCATGGAAGGCAAGGGCAGCGGTATGCCGGGATGGGCGGCTGCAAGGGCCGGGCGGACGGCGTGCGACCGCCCGGCAGATGCCACTGGGCGATCAGGGGTCGTACATCATCCCGTTCTCGTCGCGGTTGTAGTGGTCGCTGGCCACGCGGGTGCCGTCGTCATAGACCACGTACAGCGTGCAACGCTGGTGGATGCCGAAGCCGGCCCGGAAGGGCACGCACTCTTCCTGCAGGCCGACCTCTTCGGCGGCATTTGCCGGCGCTGAAGGCACCAGCGCGGCAAGAGCCAGCACGGCACCGAATGAACACGCGAACAGTTTCTTGTGCAGCATCATCGAACACGCTCCTTGTTGTCGTGGGTGCTACCAGACTCCATTGATGCAATGACTGCCGACCGCCGCTGGCAACAGCGTGCCGGCGCCACACCTGCAGCGCAGAACACAGGTGCGGTCCTGTGTAGCACGCAGCCTGCGTCGGCAGGAAGTGCCTGTCCTCTCAGCGACCGGCCAACGCATCCAGCAGGGTGCGCGCAGCCAGCTTGCCCAGCGCATTGCCCGCCAGCGGGCTGTCGCCGGTCAACAGCAGGCGGTCCTGCATCACGCTGCCATCGATGCCCTCGTTGACGATCTGCACGCCCTGCTGGGCCAGGCGCTCACSGAAGAACCACGGCAGTTGACCAGGCATGTAGCCGATATCCGGGGTCTGCCGGTCCATTGCATCGGGGAAGGCGCAGATCCGATGCCCGCGGAACAATGAACCGCCACCGGCTTCATCCACGCCGGCCGCCAGCAGTGCGGCAGGGCCGTGACAGAGGGTGATGATGTGACGTTGATTGTCCATCGCCCACTGCAGGGTGGCCTTCACCGCGCGGCTTTCCGGCAGGCCGATCAACGCACCGTGACCGCCGGGAATGAACACCGCGGCGTAGTCCGAACCGGCATCGAGTGCCCTCGCCACCTCGTCGAGGTGCAGAGGCTGGCGGAAGCGGGATTCGTAGCGTTCGTACAGGCCGCCGATCTCGCGATCTTCGCGTGGGAACGCCCACCATTCAAACTTCACCGGGTTGCCCGACAGCGTCGCCACGTCGATGCCGAAGCCGGCCTTGTGCAGGTGATACATCGGCAGCAGCGTCTCCACCGGATGGTTGCCGGTCGAGAACAGGTGGCCGTTGGCGGTCGGCAGATAACGTTCGTCGGCGGCGATCATCAGCACTTTCCAGCGTCCGTCACGGCGGGCATCGGGATAGTCCGCGCCGGACAGATCGGTGGTTGCCGAAGTGAACTGGGACAGCGAGTACGGCGACGGGAAAAACGCATCGCGCTCGGCCGGGTCGGGGCTGGGCTGACGGCTGGGCTCTGACGTGTTCATGCGGACCTCCTGCGGAAGAGAGTGGTCACCTTAGCCAGAGCGATGCGTACGCACGATGAGGGATTTCCCCAATGCGATCAGGCAGGGGGCGCTTGCTGAACCCGCTGGTAGGCGTCGTCCAGCATTGCCAGGAAAGCCTGTCGCTGCGCGGCATCAAGCACCACCGCGCGTTCGAACGCATCCACGCTCGCACTCCAGTCCGCCAGTGTGTCGTCGTTGTAGAGGGCCTGATGCCGTTCCCATGCTCCGCCTGCCTTCAGGTACAGCCACTTGTCGAACAAGTGCAGCGGGCTGCCGTTGTCCAGTCGCAGGGGGCGGGTGGTCCTGGTGTGGGCCAGCACGCTGCGCAGCGCAGGTGAATCGTGAAGCTGGCCTGCCCAGACGTGGTTGCCAAGATGTTGCTCGGCAAAGCGCAGGATCGCTTGGTGATCATCCTCCAACCCGGCCTCGTAGAGTGCCTGCGGCACCCGCAGGTGCCGGCGATCGAACAGCCACTTCAGTACCAGCGTTGCCGCCTGCGGGGTGGTGTTGTGTTCATTGCCAGGGTCGAAATCATGATGGCCGATGAACTCGCGGTCCTCATGCAGATTGAGCTGGATGGTGTCCACGCGCTGCCTGCGCTTGCAGAACCAGAGCTTGATGTCGACGTCCCCGGTAAGTGGCTTTTCAAAGTAGGCGGTGTCGCCGAATTCTTCCAACCGGCCGTTGAAGTACGCCAGGCAGTCCTGGAGTGTGGCTGATGGCTGCACGTATCCGTCCCAGAAGCCTTCGGGCTTTGGCGGATTGCCCTTGGGCCGGCGACTGAACAGGGTGGCGGACTTGAAGTGGCTCAGCAGGCTGCCACGCGCTCCGACGGTGGGCGGATAGAAGCGATCATTGATGATGTCGAAGGCAAAGTAGAACTCCATGTCGTGGAGCTTGTCCTTGACCGATTTCTGCCCCTGGTTCGCGCTGATCGTGGTCGGGGGCTTGCCGATACCGTGCTGCGCGAACCATGCCTGCAGATGAGCATCCGAGCCCTTGCTGCCGAGCAGCTCGACCAGTGTTGAGATATGCATTCCATTGCCTCGTTGTCGGTGGCCCGGTCGGGAAAGCGCGGGCCATGGTTGCTGTATGTCGTGCGCTACTTCGCCGGCAGAGGATGAGCCTCCATATCCTCATGCAGGATGCGGCGAAGTTCGACGATGGCCGGCGTGGCTTCCTGCACGCTGTGACCGGACACGATCACCTTTTCCGAGACGGCCTTCGGCAGGTGCGAGCTCCAGTAGGGGACCAGTCCATCGTCGGTCTTTTCCAGAGGACCTTCAGCCTGGGTGCGCGCGATGATCGAGTGGTAACGCACCTTCGGCGATATCGGCAGATCGGCCACGGCCTTGACGAAGGCATCGTCCTTGTCCAGGTTCTGGATGCTGTTCATCTGGTAGCCGTGCTTGTCATCGTTGCGCTCGACCTTGCCGTCGTTTGCCAATGTCGCGACATCCTCCAGCACGGTCAGCGGCAGGCGCACGAAGCGGCCGAGCCAGCGCCCCAGCCGCGTGCCGGCAACATCGGTGCCGCGATGGGGGGTAGCGATGAACACCACCCGTGAGATTTCCGGTTCCGGCTGGAATGTCAGCACCGGCGCGCCCTTCGTACGCAGCAGTTCGCGCTGCGCCGGGGTCATCTGCGCAGTCGCCAGCAGGGTGTCGACCAGATGGTCGCCGGAGGAGGACACCATCAGCCGCGAAATCACCCCGCCCATGCTGTGCGCGACCACCACCATGTCGTGCGATGCGAGCGCCTTGCCGGTTGGGTCGAAGTGCTGCAGTGCCTCGTGCAGGATCCGCCGGATCTCATCGTGGCTGAGAGCGATCGGCATGTTGGTCGGGTAGTAGAACTGCCAGATCTGGAAGTCGCCGCGGATCTCATCGTCACGCATCAGTTCGTTGGCCACGTTGACCCACGCCTCCGGGCTGCTGGCCAGGCCATGGATCATCAGCAGCACGCGGCGGTCCGGATCGTACGGCTGCATCATGAACAGATGCGGCTTGTCGATACCGCCCTTGCCGCCGAACAGCGTACGCAGTGATTGCCGGCTGAAGTTGGAGCGGGCCAGCCACAGCGCGTAACCGGCGGTGAAGTTCGCCGCCAGTGGCACCTGCTCGCCGTGCAGTTCCACCACCGCTACCTGATACGGGTCGTGGATCTCCAGTTCCGGCTCGTCGTCGTGCAGCACTTCCCACAGGTTGTTGCCGGAAAAACGCAATAGCACGGTCATCGACGGCGACGGCATCTCGCTCCAGTCGCGCTCGGCCGTCGTTGCGGTACCAGCGGCGGCGGCCGCCAGGCCGGTGCTGGCCGGGTCTGCCATCACCGCCACCAGTTCGGCGCCGAAGCCATCGCGGCGATGCACGCTGCGCAGGGTGCCGGTGAAGGACATCGATGCGGCCGGTACCAGTTCGATCGGCTCGCGCGTGTCCGCTACCGCGCCATCGTCGGCAGGCGCCAGTACGAAGGTCCAGCGTCCCAGCTGGAACCTCCCGTTGTCATTGCGCACCTGCTTGCTCGAATACGCGTCGAACAGCAGCACGGCTGATTCCTGCACGGCCAGGTTGTAGTAGTCGCGCACCTGGGTCTGGCGGTCTTCGAAGCCACGCTGGTTCGCGGTGCGTTCGGTGAAGAACAGATATGCATAGGATTGCCGCGCGATCTGCATCCACGCATCCAGGCGCGGCTGGAAGGTCGGGTCAGGCGGGGCGGTCGCGGCCTTGCTGCGGGCCACCGACGCCGACTCGCGCTTCGGCGCCGGCATCGTCATCGCGTACTGCACCCACAGTTCGGCCAGCGCCGAGCGCTTGTCTTCCTCGCGGACGACGATGCTGCCCTCCATCGCCTCGATGCAGGGCAGGCCGGGCTTGGCACAGGCGCCCTCGTCCAGCCCAGCCACGCGCAGGGTCTCCATGGTGGCCGCGCTGAGCTTGCCGCTGGTGAGAATGTCACCGCGCTTGAGCGCGATGTACTGTCCTGGCGTGACCGTGCCCACCTGCACCGATGGGCCGAACTGGCGCAGCGTCGCGCACCCGCTCAGGGCGAGCAGGGCAACGAGGACGAAGGTGGTGCGGATGACGCCGATGCCTGTTCTTGCCATGTGAACTCCCTGCGCTGGCGCCACTCTAGCGGCAGGCGTGTCAACGCGGAAGCAGGCCTGCGGAAGCGCCGGACCGTGCCCGGCGAACCCCGCCTGTCAGCCGGTCTCCCCGCAGATCATCCCTCGATCAGGCAGGTCACCGCAGCCGAATAACCTTCGTAGTCGTCACCGGCACCCACATGCAGCGTGTGCGTGGCATCAATCTTCTTGAGGTAGGAAGGCGCTTCGGTCTCGGCCGCGTCGTTGACCGTCGTCACTCCCCAGGATCGGGCCAAACGCTGGTGATCGACGCCCTGCAGATACACATGCAGGCTCTTGTAAGGCTTGGAAATACTCACATCCGCGCTGGCCACGGTTCCACCGAACAGCGCCACCGGCTTGCCCTTGGGCTCGAACACGCTGCCGGGGTCGCGGCTCAGGCCGGCGGCATGGAATGCCTGCTCCACCTGCGCTTCAGTGAAATCGGAACCCGCCTTGCAGGCCAGCAGAGTTTCCAGCGCGGTGGTGCTGGTTGCCGGAGGTGCGGCAACAGCGGCGGTTGTCAAGGGCAGGCCCAGCATCAGGGCGATAAGCGGCTTGTTCATTGCAGGTCCTTCTGTATGTCGCGGAGCAGCGGAGGCGCCGGCACCAAGTCCGGGAAGACAGGCTGAAGTGTGGGGCAGGGCAGCGTTGTCGGCTAGGCCCCCTCGCTGGGCTGCCAAGCGATTCTCCGATCAAGGGCATCCAAGGCCAGTTGCGCCCACTGGCGGACCTCTTCCAACGGATGCTGCAGCTCAGCCCGCAGGGTCGGGCTGACCGTGCTGTCGCCTGATTCGCCGAGCAGTTCCAGCAGCTTTCCGCGCGAGTAACCATCATCCACGGCCGGCAGCCGGGCAAGCAGGTGGGGCACCGCAATGGCCGCGGCCGGGCGAAGACCCCAGTAGGCGTCTTCGAAGGTTGCTGGATCCTGATCCAGGATCTGGTCGAGCCAGGAGACAACGTCGATTCTGTCGAGATCCATGGCGGCCCCTCCCGTAGCCAAGGATTACACCATCTGCACGCCAGAGGCGTCGGTTTCCACTGTGATCATTTCCACCAGTGCCCATAGGCCGGTGAACAGCACGCCGATCAAGAGCCAGCCCAACAACAGCGTGATCAGTAGTTGGCAGACCGCCCGTCCGTGGTAACCGGCATAGAAGTTGTGCACGCCGAAAATGCCCAGGAACAGGGCGAGCAGGATGTAGATGGCACGGTTCCTGGCGATAGGCGCGGATTGCGAAACCGGTGCCGCATAGACAGCGTCGCTTGGCTGCTGAGTGGCCGGTGGGGCAGCTGCATCGCAGGTCGGGCAGAGCGCCGGATCGCTGCGTGCCTTGCAGTTGCATTCGGAGCTGTTCATCAACGCCACGGTGCTTCTCCTTGTCGAGGCAGCGGTTCTGGACCTGATGCGGCCAACAAAAAAGCCAGACCCCAATCGACGGGAGATCTGGCTTTTCGTGCCCCGAAGGGCGGTACAAATGGTGGAGGTGGGCGGAATTGAACCGCCGTCCGAAGGCACTCCATCCCCAGCACTACATGCTTAGCTCACCGTTGAATCTCATCCCCGAGCAGCACGGTGTGCAAAGCGCACCCGGGAACCAGCCTGTTGTGTTCTTGTGCCGGACTGACAGGCAGCCGCCCAGCGCGATTCCATGATAATGACTCTACGCTGCGAGCATGGACACAAGCAGTTTCGAGGCTCCGCCTAAGTCGGCAGAAGGTCACGCACCGCAGTTTTTAGGCTGCGAGAGCGACCGGAGCGTAGTTGTCGTCGTTGGCAACTAGAGTTTTGCAGCTGGATTTACGAGGAAAGCTACCCCCTCGGCATGCGCCAGGCGACTTCACAACCCCCGTCGAAACCAATGCACCCCCGGTTTCTTCAAGTTCTGCAAGGTACGAGGCCTGTTCCGTGTCGCCACGGTCAGTACCTGCCCAACGCTGCGCATGCTACGCCAAAAAACCTGAACAGTCACCCGCTTCCGCAGGTCGCTTGCTAGCATCGGCGGTTCCGATAGTTGCCCAGGGAATGGACCGCATGCAGCTCGAAATCGCCGTGACCGACGCCCCCAGCCCGCAAGCACTGGAGCTGATTGCCGATGGCCTGGATCAGTTCAATCTGCAGGCGGCCGGCCATGCCGATCGACGCACCTTGGCCGTGCTGGCCACCGATCCGGCCAGCGGCGAAGTGGTGGGTGGCTTGAGCGGGCGCACCTCGCTGGGCCTGTTGTTCATCGACCTGTTCTACCTGCCGCCCGCACAGCGGGGTAATGGCCTGGGGTCGCAGATGCTTGCCGCTGCCGAAGAGGAAGCGCGCCGACGCGGCTGCCGTTCCGCCGTGCTCTACACCATTAGCTTCCAGGCGCCGGACTTCTATGTGAAGCATGGCTGGACCGTATTCGGCCAGGTCCCGTGCGATCCACCGGGGACTAGTCGCGTGTTCCTCAGCAAGGATCTCCGCGCGGCGTGAATGGCAGGCGTCGGCCGGTCGTCACGCCAATCCGCAACATGTTGTAGAGCTTCCGTCATAGCGGATTGCTAACGTCGTGGGCACGAATTTGCGACACACTGGCTACGACCATTCCAGCCAGAACAGATACGGAGACGGCCGGTGACCGAAGCAATGCAACAGCGCAGCCTGCGTCAGCTGGTTGGCCCGGTAGGGGCCGATTACCAGCGGCGGGCACTGCCGCCCGGCTGGGTCTGGGCGGTGCTGGCGGTGTTGTTGGCTGCAACCTGGGCAACCGAGTTGCCGGCCACGGCTGCAGCCGCGCTGATCGCCAGTGCGGTGGTGGTGCATTGGCCTCGGCGTGGCCGCTTCCATTGGCTGGGCTGGCGGCTGCCGGCCCTGGCGGTATTGGCCGCACTCCTGTGGGGTCCGGATGTACTGTCACAGTGGTTCGAACATGGCCTGGCCTTGACCCTGATGTCGCTGGCCAGTCTCAGTATTGGCGTGCACGTGTGGCAGTCGCGGCAACTGGCGCGGCAGCTGCAGGCCTCCGCCGACGCGCTGGACGACGCCCAGTTGCTGGCCCTGCTGCCCGTCGACGCCGCGCGGCTGGCGCAGCAGTGGCGTGCCGGTGATGATCGCCATGCCCCGGAGCTGTCGGTGGTGATGCACCTGGCGGTGATGCACGCGGCGCTGTCACCGCGTCTGCGCGGGCAGGGCATGCTGGCGGGTTGAGTCGTTGCCCGTAACGGTGGGCGATGCCCGCGCTGGGGCAGTCTGGCGCAAACCTTCGAAAGCCGACGGAGGTGCCGTGGGCTAAAGGACTGGCAGCACCTTGCGCAGATAGATCCGCTCGTGGCCCGGCGGGCAGTCGGGGAGCCGCCCGAACACTTCATAGCCCTGCCGCAGGTAGAAGTGTTCGGCCTGCCAGTCGAAGGTGTCGAGCATCACCCCGCACGCACCAACGTCACGGGCCTGGGTCTCGGCATCCGCCAACAGGCGCTGGCCGATGCCACGCCCGCGAAGTTCCGGGTCGACCCACAGGACATGCACCTGCAGCCAACCTGCGCAGACATCTGCAAGCAGTCCGCCGCGCAGTTCACCTTGTTCATCGCGCCAGGCCAGCCGGACCGGCACGTCTTCGAAGTGGAAACCGCTGCTGGCGCGGTTGAACGCAGACAACCGCGCGCACAGCTCGCGCGCGTCTTCAGCATTGGCCGCCGCAGGAGCGTCGGCGCGCTCCATCAGGCGTCGCGGTTGCCGCGACGCATTACCCGCTGCTTCTCGATCGCCCAGTCACGATCCTTGGCGGCATCGCGCTTGTCGTGGGTCTGCTTGCCCTTGGCCAGCGCCACTTCCAGCTTGATCTTGTTCTTGCTCCAGTACATGGCGGTGGGCACGATCGTGTAGCCATCACGCTCGACCTTGCCAACCAGCTTGTCGATCTCGCTCCGGTGCAGCAGCAGCTTGCGCTCGCGCCGGTCGTTGGCCACCACGTGGGTGGAGGCCTGGATCAGCGGGGTGATCTGCGCGCCGATCAGGAAGATCTCGCCGTCCTTCACATAGGCGTAGGCGTCGACGATGTTGCCGCGGCCAGCGCGGATCGACTTCACTTCCCAGCCCTGCAGGGCCAGGCCGGCTTCGAAGCGGTCTTCGATGTGGTACTCGTGACGGGCACGCTTGTTCAACGCGATGGTCTTGTTGGCCGTCGCGCTCTTTGCTTTATCCTTGCCGGTGTTCTTGCTCATTTCCGTATTGTCTCCGATTCGGGCCCGCCCGGTCGATTGCCGAAGCGTCCTGTATTCATGCCTACTATCCGCCGCAGTGCCCTGGTCGAACATTCGGCCGCGCGCATGTTCGATCTGGTCAACGACGTCCAGGCCTATCCGCGCCGCTTCCGCTGGTGCTCCGACGCCCGCATCCTCGAGCAGGGCGAAGACCGGCTGGTCGCTCGCCTGGACCTGGGCCTGGGTTCGTTCAGCACCTGGTTCCAGACCGAAAACACCCTGCAACGCCCGCACAGCATCGACATGCAGCTGCGCGAGGGGCCGTTCAAGCAACTGCACGGCCGCTGGGAATTCCACGCCCTGGCGGAAGATGCCTGCAAGGTCACCCTCACCCTGGACTTCGAGCCGAGTTCACGCCTGCTGGGTCCGGCGCTGGCCATCGGCTTCCAGGGATTGGCCGATCGCATGGTCAACGATTTCGTCCGCGTCGCCGACGAGGGCTGAACGATGATCGAGGTCGAGGTCGTGCTGGCTTGGCCACAACAGGTGCTGTCGCGCCGGCTGCAGCTGGAGGAGGGGACGACCGTGGCTGATGCCGTGGCAGCGGCCCGGCTCGAAGGCAGTGCCGACTGTCCTGCCGCCGCCGTGCATGGCGTACTGGCGCAGCCGCATCAGGTGCTGCTGGATGGTGATCGTGTGGAGCTGCTGCGTGGCCTGCAGGCCGACCCGAAGGACAACCGCCGGCGACGCGCGCGCGGCGGTTGATCTCCAAGGCCCGTCCGGAGGACGGGCAGGGTGGCTCAGCGGCCGCCCTTCTTCTTCTTGTCCTTCGGCAGATTGCGGCCGAACTGGCGCACGGTCTGCTGGGCAAGGGCCTTGTCGTTGGCCGGGAAGTAATCGCCATCCCAACGGGTGACCACATCATTTTCGAAGTACACGACGAAATTCTTCACGTCGGTACGGCCCAGGCGGTTCACGCGTTCGGTCGAGGTGTAGTCCCAACGCTGGGCATGGAACGGATCCGGCACCGACGGGGTGCCCAGCAGGGCAGTGACCTGCTGCTTGCTCTGCCCGACCTGCAGTTTGGCAACGGCATCTTCCCGGATCAGGTTGCCCTGGTAGATGGGTTGCTTGTAGATGATGCCGCACCCGGTGGTGGACAAGGCGACGGCGGCGACCAACAGGAGATTGCGCATCGGGACTGGCGGTTGGGGAAATCAATCCGATGATACACTCCCGGCGTGCCACCGCGACCCAATCCGAGGCAGCTGGCGCTAAATCGCCAATGAACGGAGACCTATGGAAACCCACGACCTGCGTAAAGTCGGCCTGAAGGTGACCCATCCGCGGATGCGGATCCTGGCGCTGCTCGAGCAGCGCAATGCCCAGCACCACATGACCGCCGAAGACATCTACCGCCAGCTGCTGGAGCATGGCGATGAGATCGGCCTGGCCACGGTGTACCGGGTGCTGACCCAGTTCGAGGCCGCCGGCCTCGTGCTCAAGCACAATTTCGAAGGCGGCCAGGCCGTCTACGAACTCGACCGCGGCGGCCACCACGACCACATGGTCGATGTGGACAGCGGCAAGATCATCGAGTTCGAAAGCACCGAGATCGAAGACCTGCAGCGCAAGATCGCTGCCGACCACGGCTACGAGCTGGAAGAGCACTCGCTGGTGCTGTACGTGCGCAAGAAGCGCAAGTAAGCCCCGCAGCCAGCTGATTGCGACGAAACCCCGGGCATGCCCGGGGTTTTTGTTTGTCTGGCCTCAGCGTCGCGGTAGATCCACGCCATGCGTGGGTGGCCCCATCAGGACGTCCAGATCCACCGCCTCGGCCATCGCCCGGTTCCCCGCATCGCCCGGGTGCAGGTGGTCACCGGAGTCGTAGGCAGCCGCCATCCGTGAGGGATCGGCCGGATCGCGCAGGGCCGCGTCGAGGTCGATCACCGCGTCGAACGGGCTGTCCGTGCGCAGCCAGGCGTTGAGCTGCTGGCGCAGGGTGTCCTTGTCCGCGGCGTAGTAGTCGTCCAACGGGGTGCCGGGCAGGGCGCCGGCAAACGGGGGCAGGGTCGCGCCGAGGATGCGCAGGCCGCGTGCGTGGGCGCGCTGGGCCAGGTCGCGGTAGCCGGCCTGCAGCTCGGCCAGGCTGGGCCGGGCCTGCGCGCGGGCAAAGGCCGTGCCCGGCCAGCTGATGTCGTTGATGCCGATCAGCACGATCACACTGGCGACACCGGGCTGGTCGAGCACGTCACGCTGGAAACGCTTGCGGGCCGATTCGCCCATGCCATCGCGCAGCAGGCGACCGCCGGATATGCCGGCATTGACCACCGCTACACCTTCTGGTGCCAGCCGCGCGGCGAGGTGATCGGTCCAGCGCTGGTCCTGGTCGAGGCTGGCGGTGGCGCCATCGGTGATCGAATCGCCGATCACCACCACGCTGCGCGCGATGGCCGGGGCCTCGACGTCGATAGCCGACAGGAGCAGGCGGGCCGTGGTGCTGCTGGCGTCGTGCAGCGCGGGCCGTTGATGCTGGTCGCCTGGCGCAATCCAACTGGTCTGCCGCCCTTCCCAATGGAAGGTCTGCAGCGGCGTGCGGTCGGGCAGGTAAACGCTGACCTGCACCGCCTGCTGATCAGCGGTGGGAAGGGACAGCGGATCGCTCAGGCGGTCCTGCCCAGGCGCAATCACGACCCCGGGCTGGCCGTCGAAGCGCAGCGGCTGCGGCGTGTCCCCCGTATGGGCGGCGATGCTGGCAGCGCCGATCCGCAAAGGTTGGGTGCCGTAGGCATTGCTCAGCCGGACCCGCAGGCGCGACCCGCCCAGGCTGATGCGAGCGCTCTGGCGGAAGGTCTGGTCCTGCAGTTGGCCGGGAATGAAGGTAGGGAACAGGAAATCGCTGCCCCACACCGGCTGCGGGCTGGCTTGCCAGCTGGCGACCCAGTGCGGGGCAGGTGACGCAGCGGCGGCGCCGGACAAGGCAAGCAGGGCGGTAGCGGTCAGTTGGCTCAGGCGATTCATCGGGATGACCTGGTGGGAGGGACGGTCATGGTGCGTCCAGGGTTATCTGTGACCTAGACTGCGCATGGACAATCATCTGTGAATCGAATTCATTGACATGGCACGCACCGACATCAACCGATCCGGCGAACTGGAAGTGTTCGTGCGGGTGATCGAAACCGGCGGCTTTTCCGCCGCCGCCCGCAGCCTGGAGATGACGCCGTCGGCGGTCAGCAAGCTGGTTGCGCGGCTGGAGCAGCGGCTGGGTACGCGCTTGCTGCAGCGTTCCACCCGCCAGTTGCAGCTGACCCCGGAGGGCTGCGCGTTCTATGAGCGCGGCCTGCGGGTGCTGGCCGATCTGGAAGAGGCCGAACGCTGCGCCAGCGCCCACGCCGAGCCGCGCGGGCGGCTGCGGGTCAATGCCAACGTGCCGTTCGGCCAGCACTTCCTGGTGCCGCTGCTGCCGGAATTCCTGCAGCGCCATCCGCAGGTCGGTGTGGACCTGACCCTGACCGACGAGGTGATCGATCTGCTGGAGCAGCGCACCGACGTGGCGGTACGGGCCGGCCCGTTGAAGAGTTCCAGCCTGGTCGCGCGCCGGCTGGGTGCAACGCGGATGATGATCGTGGCGGCACCGGCCTATGCGGCACGACACGGACTGCCGGGCAATGCCGACGCGCTGCTGGCGCACAACCGGTTGGATATCGGCCATGCACGGTCGGTGCAGGGCTGGCCGCTGCTGCAGGATGGCCAGCAGTTGCGGGTGCTGCCGAGCGGGAATGCGCGCGCCAGCAATGGCGACGCGCTGCGTCAGCTGGTGTTGGGTGGGCTGGGCCTGGCCCGGCTGGCGGCGTTCCAGGTGCAGGCCGACATCGCGGCAGGCCGGTTGCTGCCGGTGCTGGAGGACGCCAACCCGGGCGACCTGGAAGAGGTGCACGCGGTGTTCCTGGGGCAGGGGGGCTACCTGCCGCTGCGGGTGCGCGCGTTCCTTGATTTCCTGGTGGAGAACGTCGACCTGACGCAGCCGCGGGGGTAGTGCCGGCCGCTGGCCGGCAGCGTCATGACCTTCGTCCACGTGCGTTGGGTTGCCGGAGCTTCTCCACCGCGCTCTGGGTCATGCCTTCCACCGGTGCCTTGCTGACCCGGTAATGCGCGTGGCCCTTGGAGGCGACCTGCGGCAGGTGGGTCACGCACAGCACCTGGCGCTTTTCGCCGAGGGCGCGCAGCTTCTGGCCGACGATATCGGCCACCGCGCCACCGATGCCGGAGTCGACTTCGTCGAACACCATGGTCGGCACTGCATCCAGGTCGAGCGCGGCTACTTCGATGGCCAGCGAAATACGTGACAGCTCGCCACCGGAAGCGACCTTGCGCAGCGCACGCGGTGGCTGGCCCGCATTGGCTGCCACCAGGAACTCGACGCGCTCGGCGCCCTGCGGGTCCGGCTTGCCGTTGTCCTGCGGCTCCAGCTCGATCAGGAACTGGCCGCCGCCCATGCCCAGCTCCGCGATGATGCCGGTGGTGGTGGCCGACAGCTCGGCAGCAGCGGTGCGGCGGCTGGTGGTCAGTGCTGCGGCCTCGACGCGCCAGGCCGCTGCGGCCTTTTCAATTTCGCCGGCCAGACGCTGCAGGCGCTCGTCGGCGCCGCGCAGCTGTTCCACTTCGGCGTGCATGCGCTCACGCTGCGCACCCAGCTCATCCATCGGCACGCGGTGCTTGCGGGCCAGGTCGTGCAGGCGGCCGAGGCGGCGCTCGTTCTCCTCGAACTGGTCCGGATCGGCGTCCAGATCGTCATGCACCCGGTCGAGCAGGGCCAGGGCCTCGTGCAGCTGGATGGAGGCGCTGTCGATCAGGGCATCGACGTCGCCCAGCCGCGGGTCATGTTCGGCCACCCTGGCCAGTTCATGCCGCACCTGCTGCAGCAGATCCAGCGCCGAGTGGCCTTCGTCGCCGTTGAGCTGGTCCGAAGCTGCCTGGCAGGCGGCCAACAGGGCGCTGGCGTGCGCCTGACGGCGATGGCTGGCGCCGAGCGCGGTGATCGACTCCGGCTCCAGATCCTCACGGTCCAGTTCACGCAGCTGGTGTTCGAGGAAGCCGATGCGGTCACTCACGTCGCCCTGTTGCGACAGTGCGAGGGATTCATCGACCAGCGCCTGCCAGGTGGCGGCAGCGCGGCGCACCTGGCGGCGTTCGCTTTCGTTGCGGGCATAGGCGTCCAGCAGGGCCAGCTGCGACGGGCGCGTCAGCAGGGCCTGCTGCTCATGCTGGCCATGGATCTCCACCAGCAGGCCGGCGAGGTCGGCCAGCTGCGCCAGGGTGACCGGGCGGCCGTTGATCCACGAGCGCGAGCCGCCGTCGGCGCGGATCACGCGGCGCAGCTGGCACTGGTCTTCATCGTCCAGCTCATTGCTGGCCAGCCACTGGCGGGCGGCCTGCAGCTGGTCCAGCGCGAATTCGGCCGACAGTTCGGCCCGGGCCGCGCCATGGCGGACCACGCCGCTGTCGGCGCGCAGGCCGGACAGGAAGCCCAGAGCGTCGACCATCAGCGACTTGCCCGCGCCGGTCTCGCCTGAAACCACGGTCATGCCCGGCCCGAACTCCAGTTCGGTGGCGCGGACGACGGCGAAATCCTTGATTGAAAGATGTCTGAGCATGGGTAAGGGGGTGTCTGCAGCCGCGCAACGCTAGCACGCGCGGCGGGGTCGTCCAATGACTTGCCAAGGGGATGCGTCGCCATTATCTAATGTCCCTGTCTCACAGGTTGATTCCATGCACGGTTCTCCCGACCAACTTGCCCCGCGCGCGCGGCACCTGCTGCGCACGCTGATCGCGCGCTACATCCAGGATGGCGAGCCCGTGGGTTCGCAGACGCTGGCGCGCGTGGCCGGCCTGGAGGTCAGTCCGGCCACCATCCGCAACATCCTCGGTGACCTGGAAGACCTGGGCCTGCTGGCCTCGCCGCATACGTCGGCGGGCCGGATTCCGACCGCGCATGGCTACCGGGTGTTCGTCGACAGCCTGTTGCAGATGCAGCCGCCGGGCGAAGGGGAGCTGGCCCGACTGCGTCAGGAGCTGGCCGGAGGCGGCAGTACCCAGGCGCTGCTCGGCAGTGCGTCGGAGCTGCTGTCGGCGATGAGCCACTTCGTTGGCGTGGTCAGCGCGCCGCGCCGCGAGCAGTTCGCCTTCCGCCAGATCGATTTCGTGGCGCTGGACGGGCGCCGGGTGCTGGCGATCCTGGTGTTTGCCGACAATGAAGTGCAGAACCGGGTGATCGAGACCCGCCAGGACTTCGCACCGGGGCAGCTGGAGCAGGTGGCCAACTACCTCAATGCCCACTTTGCCGGGCTGCCCCTGGCCGAGATCCGTACCCGCCTGCTGCTGGAGCTGCGCGACGCCCGTTCCGAGCTGGAACAGGTGCTGGCGCACAGCGTCGAGCTGGCCGAGCAGGCCTTGCAGCCGCCGGCCGACGACATGCTGGTGGCCGGCCAGACGCGTCTGATGGGGGTGCAGGACCTGTCCGACCTGGAGCGCCTGCGCGAGCTGTTCGAGCTGTTTTCCAGCAAGCGCGAGATCCTGCAGCTGCTGGAGCGGACCATCCAGGCCCCCGGCGTGCGCATCTTCATCGGCGAGGAAACCGGCGTGGTACCTCTGCAGGGCGTCTCGCTGGTCACCGCGCCGTACACCGCCAACGGCCAGGTACTGGGCGTGCTGGGCGTGATCGGGCCGAAGCGGATGGCCTACGACCGGATGATTCCGCTGGTCCAGGCCACCGCCGATGTGCTCGGCGCGGCCTTTTCGCCGGGCGGGCGAACTCCGGGTGCATCGGACGCTTGAAACGCAGCATCCCGCCCACACTAGGGTGGGTGGAGGCGGAGAGTGACCGCCAGGGACCCAGACATGAATCAAGATCAGCCAGACATCGCCGCCCAGCAGGCCGCCGCCGACGCAGCTGCCGCCGAGGGCGTCAACGAACAGATCGAACAGCTCCGTGCCGAAGTGGAGCAGGTCAAGGCCGAAGCGCTGCGTGAGCGCGCCGACCTCGACAACCAGCGCAAGCGCGTGGCCCGCGACATCGAACAGGCGCGCAAGTTCGCCAACGAGAAGCTGCTGGGCGAACTGCTGCCGGTATTCGACAGCCTCGATGCCGGCCTCAAGGCCGCCGGTGACGATGCCCACCCGCTTCGCGAGGGCCTGGAGCTGACCTACAAGCAGCTGTTGAAGGTCGCTGGTGACAACGGCCTGGTGCTGCTGGACCCGACCGGGCAGCCGTTCAACCCGGAACACCACCAGGCGATCAGCCAGGTCGCTGCCCCCGGCGCCGCCCCGGGCAGCGTGGTGACCGTGTTCCAGAAGGGCTACCTGCTCAACGAGCGCCTGCTGCGGCCGGCGCTGGTGGTGGTTGCCGCCGATTGACCGCGGGCGCCGGGCCTGGCCTGGCGCGGGTTTTCCCGCCGCGACCGGGGCATCGGCACGACCGACGCTGAACGTGTTGGGCGAACGGAAACACAGCGTTCGGGGGATGGCTTGAATGTTCCACGAGCCTCCCCCACATCCCATTCATCCACCGGCCGAACGGCCGGGCTGACAAAAACAACATCCTTCAAGGAGTCTCCCCCATGGGCAAGATCATTGGTATCGACCTCGGCACCACCAACTCGTGCGTGGCGATCATGGACGGCGGCAAGGCCCGCGTCATCGAAAATTCGGAAGGCGATCGCACCACCCCGTCGATCGTCGCCTACACCAAGGACGGCGAAGTCCTGGTCGGTGCCTCGGCCAAGCGCCAGGCCGTGACCAACCCGAAGAACACCTTCTACGCGGTGAAGCGCCTGATCGGCCGCAAGTTCACCGACGCCGAAGTGCAGAAGGACATCGCGCACGTCCCGTACAGCATCCTGGCCCATGACAATGGCGATGCCTGGGTGGCCACCAGCGATGCCAAGAAGATGGCGCCGCAGGAAATCTCGGCCAAGGTGCTGGAGAAGATGAAGAAGACCGCCGAGGACTTCCTCGGTGAGAAGGTCACCGAAGCGGTCATCACCGTGCCGGCCTACTTCAACGACAGCCAGCGCCAGGCAACCAAGGACGCTGGCCGCATCGCCGGCCTGGACGTCAAGCGCATCATCAACGAGCCGACTGCGGCCGCGCTGGCCTATGGCCTGGACAAGGGCGACAACAAGGATCGCAAGATCGTTGTGTACGACCTGGGCGGCGGCACCTTCGACGTTTCGGTGATCGAGATCGCCAATGTCGACGGCGAGAAGCAGTTCGAAGTGCTGGCCACCAACGGCGACACCTTCCTGGGTGGCGAAGACTTCGACAACCGCGTCATCGAGTACCTGGTTGAAGAGTTCAACAAGGACCAGGGCATCGACCTGCGCAAGGATCCGCTGGCCCTGCAGCGCCTGAAGGATGCTGCCGAGCGCGCCAAGATCGAACTGTCCAGCGCCCAGCAGACCGAAGTGAACCTGCCGTACGTCACCGCTGACGCGTCGGGTCCGAAGCACCTGAACATCAAGCTGACCCGCGCCAAGCTGGAGTCGCTGGTGGAAGAGCTGATCAAGAAGTCGATCGAGCCGTGCCGCGTGGCCCTGAACGATGCCGGCCTGCGTTCGAGCGACATCAGCGAAGTGATCCTGGTCGGCGGCCAGACCCGCATGCCGAAGGTGCAGCAGGCTGTCACCGAGTTCTTCGGCAAGGAACCGCGCAAGGACGTCAACCCGGACGAAGCCGTGGCACTGGGTGCTGCGATCCAGGGCGGCGTGCTCGGCGGCGACGTCAAGGACGTGCTGCTGCTGGACGTGACCCCGCTGTCGCTSGGCATCGARACSATGGGCGGTGTGTTCACCAAGATCATCGAAAAGAACACCACCATCCCGACCAAGGCCTCGCAGGTGTTCTCCACCGCCGAGGACAACCAGTCGGCCGTGACCGTGCACGTGCTGCAGGGTGAGCGCGAGCAGGCCCGCTTCAACAAGTCGCTGGCCAAGTTCGACCTGTCCGGCATCGAGCCGGCCCCGCGCGGCCTGCCGCAGGTGGAAGTGTCCTTCGACATCGACGCCAACGGCATCCTGCACGTGTCGGCCAAGGACAAGAAGACCAACAAGGAACAGAAGGTCGAGATCAAGGCCGGTTCGGGTCTGTCCGAGGAAGAGATCGCACGCATGGTCGCCGACGCGGAAGCCAACCGCGAAGAAGACAAGAAGTTCCAGGAGCTGGTGCAGGCCCGCAACCAGGCCGATGCCCTGATCCACGGCACCCGCAGCGCGATCACCGAGCACGGCAGCAAGGTCGGTGGCGAAGTGATCGGCAAGGTGGAAGCGGCCCTGGCCGATCTGGAAACCGCGATGAAGGGTGACGACAAGGCGCAGATCGAAGCCAAGTCGAAGGTGCTGGAAGAAGCTGGCCAGTCGCTGTTCGCTGCGGCTTCGGCCGACCAGGGCGGTGCCGCCCCGGGTGCCGACGCCGGCAATGCGGGCAAGGCGCAGGATGACGTGGTGGACGCCGAGTTCACCGAAGTCAAGGACGACAAGAAGTCCTGATCCGGACCGACACGGGACGCTGGTTGCCAGCGTCCCRTTGTCGTACCAGGGTCCTGACCGCCCTCTGGCGTGTCGGGGCGCCCGACGCAAGAGCGGACCTGGTTCCGCTCTTCCGCTTTGACGAATCCCGACTTTCCGGAATGCGATCCACGATATGAGCAAGCGCGATTACTACGAAGTGCTGGGCGTTGCCCGCACCGCCACCGACGAAGAACTGAAGAAGTCCTACCGCCGTTGCGCGATGAAGTTCCACCCGGACCGCAACCCGGGCGATGCGGCGGCCGAAGCCTCCTTCAAGGAGTGCAAGGAAGCCTACGAAGTCCTGTCCGACGGCAACAAGCGCCGCATGTACGACAGCCATGGCCACGCCGCGTTCGAACACGGCATGGGCGGTGGTGGCGGTGGTCCGGGCGGCCCGGACATGAACGATATTTTCGGCGACATCTTCGGCAACATCTTTGGTGGTGCCGGCGGTGGTGGCCCGCGCCAGGCGCGTCGCGGCGCCGACATCGGTTACGTGATGGAGCTGGACCTGGAAGAAGCGGTGCGTGGCGTCGAGCGCCGCATCGAGATTCCGACCCTGGCCGAATGCGGCGACTGCGATGGCAGCGGCTCGGAAGACGGCAAGGTCGAGACCTGCAACGTCTGCCATGGTCGTGGCCAGGTGCGCATCCAGCGCGGCATCTTCGCCATGCAGCAGGCCTGCCACAACTGTGGTGGCCGTGGCCAGATCATCGCCAAGCCCTGCAAGACCTGCCACGGCAACGGCCGTGTCGAAGAAGACAAGGTGCTGTCGGTGAAGGTGCCGGCGGGCGTCGATACCGGCGACCGCATCCGCCTGGCGGGTGAGGGCGAGGCCGGCCCTGCGGGGACGCCACCGGGCGATCTGTACGTGGAAGTGCGCGTGCGTGAGCACCACATCTTCCAGCGCGACGGCGACGACCTGCACTGCGAAGTGCCGATCCGCATTTCGCAGGCCGCACTGGGCGATACCGTGCGCGTGGCCACCCTCGGTGGCGAAGCGGAAATCCGTATCCCGGCCGAGACCCAGACCGGCAAGCTGTTCCGCCTGCGCGGCAAGGGTGTTCGTTCGGTACGCAGCCGCAGCGAGGGCGACCTGTACTGCCGCGTTGTGGTGGAGACGCCGGTCAACCTCACCAGCGACCAGCGCAAGCTGCTGGAGCAGTTCGAAGCCACCTTCAACGGCGAGGATGCGCGCAAGCACTCGCCGAAGTCGGCGACCTTCATCGACGGCGTCAAGGGCTTCTGGGATCGGATGACGTCCTGATCCCTTGAGGGAAATGTTGAACGACAGCGCCGGGCCATGCCCGGCGTTTTCGTTTCCGGTGCAGCAGATCCGCACCATGCGTGCACGCGGTGCAACGGATCAACGGAAAAACGCCGCCGGCGTCTGCCCCAGCTGGCGCTTGAACATGCTGGTGAATGCACTGGGGCTGTCGTAGCCCATCGCCAGCGCCACATCGATCACCTTCTCGCCGCGGGCCAGCCGTTCCATCGCGGCCAGCAGGCGCGCCTGCTGCCGCCACTGGCCAAACGTCATGCCCAGTTCGCTGGCGAAGTGGCGCTGGATGGTTTTCACGTCGATCGCCAACGCCTGCGCCCAGTCCTGCAGGGTCGCTTCGTCGCCGGGATGTTTCTGGATGTGCTGGCAGATCCTGTGCAGGCGCGGGTCGACGGGCTCGGGCAGGTGCAACGGCAGTACGTCCATGCGGTGCAGTTCGTCGAGCATCAGCCGCACCACGCGGCCATCGCGGCTGTCTTCTTCATGCGGTCCGTCGATCAGGATGGCTGCCTGCAGCAGTTCGCGCAGCAGGGGTGCTACCTGCACGGCGAAGGGCTCGGCGGGGAGCTGCGGGGCGAATGACGGTTCGATGTACAGGCTGCGCATGTGCACCTCGGCGATGCAGTCCACCGCATGCGCCATGCCCGCCGGCATCCAGATGGCGCGGGTGGAGGGCACCACCCAGCGGCCGACCTCCGAGCGCACCACCATCAGCCCGGACATGGAATAGACCAGCTGGTGCCGTCGGTGCTTGTGCGCCGCGATGTGGGTGCCGGCGCGGTAGTCGCGTGCGCGGCAGGTGACCGGGCGATGCACCGGCACCTCGTTCCACGGCGCGGTTTCGCGGACGGGACAGGGGGTGTCCTTTTTGCGATAGGCCATGACCAGAACGCGGCAGAAGGGAGCGGATGCCCACCGTAGCATGCACGGCTCGCCCCCATCCTGACCGTGCGCAATGTCGACTCTGGCTTCTCCCGCCGTATCCGCCCGCCCCGTATCGCCAGGAGTGCTGGCGGCCATCTCCAGCTCGCACATGGTCAACGACATGATGCAGTCGCTGATCCTGGCCATCTATCCGGTGATCAAGGGCGGCTTCAATCTCAGCTTCACCCAGATCGGCCTGATCACGCTGACCTACCAGCTCACCGCGTCGATCTTCCAGCCGCTGGTCGGCCTTGCCACCGACCGCCGGCCGGCCCCGTACTCGCTGCCGATCGGCATGGCCTCGACCTTGTGCGGCATGCTGCTGCTCGGCTTTGCGCCCAACTACGCGATGGTGCTGCTGGCCGCCGCGCTGGTAGGTATCGGTTCGGCCATCTTCCATCCGGAAGCCTCGCGCATCGCACGCCTCGCCTCCGGCGGCCGTCATGGCCTGGCGCAGTCGGTATTCCAGGTGGGAGGCAACTTCGGCACGGCGCTGGGGCCGCTGATCGCCGCAGCGGTGATCGTGCCCTATGGCCAGCATGCCGCATCTTGGTTTGCCGGTGCAGCGTTGATCGGCATTGCCCTGCTGACCTATGTCGGTCGCTGGTACTCGCTGCATCTGGGTGCGCCCCGGCCAGCAGCACACGGTGTGACTGCCGCGCGCCATCCGCCGCGCACGATCGCCCGGGTGCTGGCCATCCTGCTGGTGCTGATCTTCAGCAAGTACTTCTACATGGCCAGCATCGGCAGCTACTTCACCTTCTACCTGATGCATCATTTCGGCATTCCGGTGGCGCAGGCGCAGCTGCATCTGTTCGCCTTCCTGGTGGCGTCCGCCGCGGGTGGATTCTTCGGCGGGCCGCTGGGCGATCGTATCGGTCGCAAGCCGATCATCTGGGCCTCGATCCTGGGCGTGGCACCGTTCGCGCTGATGCTGCCGCATGCCGACCTGCTGTGGACGACGGTGCTGGCGGTGCTGATCGGCTTCGTGCTGTCTTCGGCCTTCTCGGCGATCGTGGTCTACGCGCAGGAAATGATGCCGCACCGCATCGGCATGGTGTCCGGGTTGTTCTTTGGCTTTGCCTTCGGCATGGGCGGCCTCGGAGCAGCGGTGCTCGGTCTGCTGGCTGACAAGACCAGCATCGAATTCGTCTACCAGCTGACCGCGTTCCTGCCGTTGCTGGGCATCGTCGCGGCCTGGCTGCCGCCGTCAAGGCCTACTGCGCACTGAGGGGTGTTCTTCGGCAGGGCTGCGCCCTGCACCTGCAGATGCCACGGCAACGGCCGAAGCAACGGCCGAAGCAACGGCCGAAGCAACGGCGACAGCGGGGTTCCTGCGGGATGGCGGGGTGGGCCCGGTTGCGGGGGACGCTGCAAGTACGTCCCTGTAAGCTCGGTCGCGCCATCCATGGCGCTCACGCCCCCGCAACCGGACCCACCCCGCCTTCGACAGATCTCCGCAATCTGTCGGGATGGCATGACTGGATCTTGGTGGGTGTCGACCTTGGTCGACACGTCGCGGATGCTCTTCGATTCGAATTCGAAATATTCGATTCCGATGGAGATTCATCCACACATGTCGTGGCTCCATCACCATCCGTCACCGGGAAACTGTCGAGGGCGGGGCGGTATGGGGCTGCAGGACCGTTGGCGCCATGGATGGCGCCATCGAGCCCCCATGGATGGGTTTACGGCGTGTCCTGCAGCCCCATACCGATCGATGTCATTTCGGTCCAATCACAACTGGTCTACGGCCATGCCGGCAACAGCGCCGCGCTGCCCCCGATGCGTGCGCTCGGCGTGCGCGTGGCCTCGATCCCGACCACGCTGCTGAGCAATGCGCCGTTCTACGAGACCACCCGTGGCCGTGTGCTGCCCAGCGACTGGTTTGCCGATCTGCTGCTCGGCACGCATGAACGTGGTCTTCCGCAGCGGGCGAAGATGCTTGTCTCCGGTTACTTCGGCAGCGCTGCCAACGGTGCTGCGTTTGCTGATTGGCTGGACGAGATCCTGCCGGCATGTCCGCAGCTGCGCTACTGCCTGGACCCGGTGATYGGCGATACCCACACCGGTCCCTATGTGGAGCCAGGACTGGAAGCGATCTTCGCTGAGCGCCTGCTGCCGCATGCATGGCTGGTTACCCCGAATGCCTTCGAACTCGGTCGCCTGACCGGCATGCCGGCGCTGGCCGAAGTCGATGCCATTGCTGCCTCGCGCGCGCTGCTGGCGCGGGGGCCGCAGTGGGTGCTGGCACACAGCGTCGGTGGCAATCCGGGCGAGCTGGTGACGCTGGCTGTGGGTCGCGAGGAAACCTGGCGCTGGACCTCGCCGCTGTTGCCGGTGGATGTGGCAGGCACCGGCGACGTGCTGATGTCGCTGATGGTGTCCTTCCTGCTGCGTGGTGAGCCGATGCAGATGGCCATCTCGCGGGCCATCGCCGGCACCCATGCGGCGCTGGAGGCGACCCTGGCCCATGGCTTCGAAGAGTTCGACGTGATCGCGGCCGCACCGGCGGCGCTGGCCGACGGCATGCGCTTCCGCGCCGAACGGCTGGCATGAGCGATCTGCACGAACGCACGCCGCGCACGGTCGGCATCGTCGGCAGTGCCGGCGCCTATGGGCGCTGGCTGACCCGGTTCTTCGAACAGCACATGCAGGTGCGGGTGATCGGCCACGATCCGGCCGATCCGGGTTCGCATGCGCCGGAGCAGTTGCTGGAACAGGCCGACGTGTTGGTGTTCTCCGCACCGATCCGGCACACGTCCACGTTGATCGCCGAGTACGTGCGCCTGTCGGCGGGCCGCGAGCAGGAACGCTTGTGGCTGGATGTGACCTCGGTGAAGGAAGCGCCGGTGCAGGCGATGCTGGCCTCGTGCGCCGAAGTGGTGGGCCTGCATCCGATGACGGCGCCGCCCAAGGCGCCGACCCTGAAGGGCCGGGTGATGGTGGTCTGCGAGGCAAGGCTGTTGCATTGGCGGCCTTGGGTCGACGCGTTGTGCCTGGCACTGCAGGCCGAATGCGTGCGCGCCACCCCGCAGCACCATGACCAGATGATGGCGCTGGTGCAGGCGATGGTGCATGCGACCCACCTGGCCCAGGCGGGTGTGCTGCGCGAGTACCAGCCGCAGCTGGGGACGCTTGCGGCGATGCTGCCGTATCGATCGGCTTCGTTTGAACTGGATACGGCGATCATCTCGCGCATCCTGTCGTTGAATCCGGCGATCTACGAAGACATCCAGTTCGGCAATCCTTATGTGGCGCCGATGCTGCAACGTCTGATCGGCCAGCTGCAGACGCTGCAGGTACAGGTGGGGCAGGGCGACGACGCTGCGCGGGGCGCGTTCCGCGATCACCTGCTGGAGGCCAACAGGAGTGCCTTCGGCGATCAGGCGCTGGCTGCGGGCAACTACACCTTCGAGCGCGTCGGCTATCTGCTGGCCGACCTGACCGAGCGCAATGCACTGTCGGTACATCTGCCTGAAGACCGCGCCGGTTCGTTGCGTGAGCTGCTGAACGTGTTCGAGCAGCACGGCATCAGCCTCGCCTCGATCCACTCCTCGCGCACGCCTGCCGGCGAAGTGCATTTCCGCATCGGTTTCGTGGCCGGCAGCGAGCCAGGGGCTATCGCGGCAGCCGCGGCCGAAGTGGATGCCAGCGGGATCGGCCGGGTGCTGGCGTAACGCCATTCATCCACAGGGCGTGTGGATGGCTTCTGCGCAAACATGTGGATAACCTGCGGCAGGCCTTGGCGTGCAAGGCTGTCAAGATGGTTGGTCAAAAAATGACCAACCTTTTTTCTGTCCGGAACAGCAGTAGAGCCGGGGCATGCCCGGCTCTGCGGTGGATCGCTAGATCGACAACCTGACCTCGCCGCCGCTGGTGGTGAACTCGCGGCCGTTGCGTACCAGCTGGCGTCCGTCATCAAGCTCATAACGCGGCGTCGCTTCGGAGCCATGCCCACTGCCGCTGGCCTCGGGCTTGAACTCGATGATGATGTGGCTTTCGCCATTGCTGTCGACAGCGGGGAACTGACGGAACGACATGCCTGGCCTCCTACAGTGGTTCGTCGCTACGCCGCCAGAGTGATCCGGCCGGTGTTAGCCGGCCGTCATCAATCGATGAACTGCAGGCGTGCAAGCTCCGCATACAGGCCGCCTTCAGCCAGCAACTCCGCATGCGTGCCCTCGGCCACGATACGGCCATGGTCCATCACCACGATGCGGTCGGCCTTCAGCACGGTCGCCAGCCGATGGGCGATGACCAGCGTGGTGCGCCCGGCCATCAGGCGTTCCAGTGCCTGCTGCACGCCATGTTCGCTCTGTGCATCCAGCGCGCTGGTGGCTTCGTCGAGCAGCAGTATCGGTGCGTCCTTCAGCAAGGCACGGGCGATCGCCACGCGCTGCTGCTGGCCACCGGACAGGCGGGCACCGCGCTCGCCCAGTTCGCTGTCGTAGCCCTCTGGCAACGCACGCAGGAAGGCGTCGGCCTCGGCGGCACGGGCTGCGTCCTCCACCTCGGCGTCACTGGCCTCCAGCCGACCATAGCGGATGTTGTCGCGTGCGCTGGAGGCGAACAATGTCGGCTGCTGCGGCACCAGCGCCAGCTGCGCGCGAAGCTCGGCCGGATCGACCTCGCGCACATCGATGCCGTCCACGCAGATGCGGCCGCTTGCCGGATCGTGGAAGCGCAGCAGCATCGACAGCACCGTGCTCTTGCCGGCGCCTGACGGGCCGACCAGGGCGACGGTTTCACCCGGCCGCACGTGCAGGTTGAAATGGTCCAGCGCGGCCTGGTCCGGTCGCTGCGGGTAGTTGAACACCACGTCGTCGAAATGGATTTCGCCACGCAGCGGCTGTGGCAGCGCACGCGGCTTGGCCGGGGCACGGATCTCGATGTCTTCCTGCAGCAGCTCGCCGATGCGGCCCATGCCGCCGGATGCGCGCTGCAGTTCGTTCCACACTTCGGCCAGCGCACCGACCGAACCGCCGCCGATCAGCGCGTACAGCACGAACTGGCCCAACGTACCGGCGCTGAGGCGCCCGTCGATGACGTCGTGCGCGCCCAGCCACAACACCCCGACAATCGCACCGAACACCAGCAGGATGGCGCTGGCGGTCACCAGCGACTGCGCGCCGATGCGCCGGCGCGCGGCACGGATCGCATCGCCCAGCGCATGGTCGAAACGGCCGCGTTCATAGGGCTCGCGCGCATGCGCTTGCACGGTGCGCACCGCGCCCAGCGTTTCGCTGGCCAGGCTGTTGGCATCGGCGATGCGGTCCTGGCTGCTGCGCGCGATGGTACGCAGCTTGCGCGCGCCGATGATGATCGGCAGCACTGCCAGCGGGATGCCGAGCAGCGACCAGGCGGCCAGCCGCGGACTGGTGACAAACAGCATCGCCAGGCTGCCGACCACGGTGACACTGCTGCGCAGCGCCACGGACATGGTCGAGCCGACCACGCTGCGCAGCAGTTCGCTGTCGGCGGTCAGGCGCGAAACCAGCTCGCCGCTGCGGCTGCGGTCGTGGAAGCCGGCGCCGAGCTGGATGAGGTGCGCGTACAGCCGGCTGCGCAGGTCCGCCACGACCTTCTCGCCGAGCAGCGAAACAAAGTAGAAGCGCGCCGCCGTCGCCAACGCCAGCACCACAGCGACCAGCATCAGCAATGCAAAGGCACGGTTGATCTGGCCCCCGCTGCTGAAGCCGTGGTCGATCATCTGCTTCACCGCCGGCGGCAGGCTCAGGGTCGCTGCCGAAGAAACGGCCAGGGCCAGCAGCCAGGCGCTGAACAATCCGCTGTGGCGGCGCACGAACGGCCACAGTGTGCGCAGGCTGCCGAGGCGGCGCAGCGGCGGGGAGGCCGGGTCGGTCGCCGGTGCGTCCTTGTCAGTCATCGAGGGGGTCATCTTGGATACGGATACGATCACGGGTGGCGTCGCGCAGGCGGATTTTCAATGCGTCGACCTGCTCTGCGGGCAATTCCACCCGCAATCTCACGCCATTGGCATCAAACTGTTCATCGCGTTTTTCGGCCGCGTGGGCCGGCAGGGCCGCATGCAGCGCGCCCAGGTCCTCGAATCCAGCTACCAGCTGCAGCCGCGCCATCGCCACCAGTGGCAGGCGCGGCGCGGTGCGCAGGCATTCGGCAGCGGCGCCGCCGTAAGCCCGGACCAGGCCACCGGCGCCCAGCTTGATGCCGCCGAACCAGCGGGTGACCACCACCATCACCCGGTCGAATCCCTGGCCATCGATGGCGGCCAGGATCGGGCGGCCCGCGGTGCCGGCGGGCTCGCCGTCATCGCTGGAGCGATAGTCCTGGCCGTGCCGGTAGGCCCAGCAGTTGTGGGTCGCATCGGCTACCGATACGTCCTGCAGAAATGCCATCGCCGCAGATGCGCTCTCGATCGGCGCGGCATGCGCGATGAAGCGGCTGTGCTTGACGTCCAGGGTGTGGTTGACCGGTTGGGCGAGGGTGTCGGGCATTCCCTTCATTCTACGGGCTTGCCGCCGACGTGCCTCAGTCGTCCAGCAACGGTCGCACATCCTTTGGCAGGCGCGCCTCTGGATAGGTCTGCAGATAACGCTCCAGGCTCGCCCGGGCCAGGTCGCGCTGGCCGGCGTCGCGGCGCTCGCGGATCTTCTGCAGCCATTGCCGGCGTGGCAGCCCGGCATCGGCCTGCACTTCGGCCTGTACCGCGTCCGCGCTGAGGTTCGCGTCGCTTGCGCGGCGCATGACGCCAGGCGCGGTTCTGCCGGCCGCCTCCTGCTTGGCTGCGGTGAGTGCGACGCGGTCTTCGGCGATGGCCTGCGCGGAGGTCATTGATTCCGCCGTCGCCGCAGTGGCCTTGCGCGCCCTCATCGTCGCGGCAGGAGCCGCAGGGGCAGGCGCCGAATAGGCTTCGGCTGCGGGCGCTGCCGCCGGCATCGGGGGCGGCGCAAACGCTGTGTCGGCTGCAGGCGCAGGTGGCGGTGCCGGCGCCAACATTGGAGCGGGTGCCTGCCGGGGTGCGGCAGGCGCGGGTTTCACCACCTCCGCGATGGCCGGTGCCGGTGCCGGTGCTGCGTTGGCCGCCGCGGGTGCCGGTGCTGCGGCCGGTGCAGGTAGCTGTGCGGCTTCGGTGGCCGCAACATCGGCGGCCGCGCTGTCGTAGGCAGTGCCTTCGGCGCTCGCATCGGCCGCCATTTCCTGTACAGCAGGCGCAGCGGCCCCTGCCTCGGCAGGGGCCGACGGAGGCTCTGGACGCATCTGCCAGGCGATGCCAACGGCGAACACCGCCGATGCGGCAACGCCGAACACGGCCGGCCAGCGGCGGCGCGGGCGCAGCGTGCGTGGTGCCGCCGGAGACGCGGTTGCCTCGCGTACCGGCGTGTCCACGGCCGCACGCGCAGCGGCGAGGATCGCCGCGTCCAGTGCCGGCGGAGGGCCCTGTTCGGTGCGGCGCCCAAGCAGGCGTGCCAGTTCGCGTTCTTCCGGCGTCAGTGCATCGTCTCGGTTCATGCGTTCAGTCCCGCACGCAGCTTGTCCATCGCATAGCGCAGCCGCGATTTCACGGTTTCCCGGCCAACGCCGGTGATCTGGCCGATCTCCTCCAGGCTCAGTTCCTGTTCCAGCCGCAGCTGCAGCACTTCGCGCTGTTCTGCGGGCAGTTCTTCCATCGCCAGCTGGATGCGGCGACGTTGTTCGAATTCGGACAATTCCGCTTCCGGTGTCTGCCCATCTTCCAGCGCGGCCAGGCGCAGATCGGCATCGGCCGGTGCAGGGGGGCGATGGCGGGCGGCGCGCCAGTGGTCGTTCAGGCGGTTGTGGGCGATGCGGAACAGCCAGGTGCTGAAGGCGGCATCGGCCTGCCAGCCTGCACGCGCGCTGATCACCCGCTGCCAGACGTCCTGGAACATCTCCTCGGCCAGCGCGGTGTCGCGCAGCTGCCGCAGCAGGAAGCCGAACAGGCGCTTGCGATGACGGGCATACAGGCTTTCGAACGCGTGCACTTCACCGGCGGCCCAGGCCAGCATCAAGGCTTCATCGGTTGGCAGGGCGCTGGCATCCACGCCGTACAGGGTAAGCCCTGCAGGCGGTGGCGCATAGCCAGCGATGGGGTGGGACAGGGCGACAGTCACGGCAGGAACCGGGAGGGGATCGAAAGGAAAAACGCCCGAGGGCACGTTTCGGGGTTGCCGGGCTTCCATTGCCCCCCGGGTGGCGCGTTATGCTCGGTAATTCAGGGGAGGCGGCGCTCAGGCGGCGCCAAGAGAACGTCATTTGTCCACCGAAGCCGACCGCGCGCTGGAAGCGTCAAACAACGAGCCTGTGCTGAGCGCAGCGCTGGTGCGCGCGCTGCATGCGCTGCTGCCGGAAACGGCGATCGTGCGCGTCGGCTGGGACGATCCGCAGCTCGGCAGCGGGCAGGGTGGTTGGCCGATCGGCGGTGGCGAGGAGGACATCTGGCAGCCGCTGGCCGACCATGCTGAAGGCCGCCACGGCTGGGAATACGACGGCGCCCGGCTGCTGCTGTCGGTACGCGGCGCGACGCCTTCCCCGGCCTGGTGGGGGCTGGCCCGGCAGGCCATGGAGCTGGCCCTGCAGCGGGGCCGCCAGGCGGGGCAGATCAAGGCGCTGGAAGAAGCTGAGCGGTTGCAGCAGGCCCTGTTCCAGATTGCCGACCTGGCCGGTGCGGACCTGGAAATGAGCGAGATGCTGCGCCACGTGCATGGCGTGCTGGGCACGCTGATGTACGCGCAGAACTGCTACATCGTCGAGTATGACGATGCCCGCCGGCAGATCCGCTTCCTGTACTTCGCCGACCAGGTCGATGACTTCGTCGCCGATCCGGCGCAGGGCTACGACATCGACCAGATGCCGCGCAGCCTGACAGTGGCGCTGCTGCGGCATGGCCGGCCGTTGAGCGGGCCTTCGCGCGAACTGCTGGCGCGGGTAGACCAGGAGCACGACCCGCAGCGCGGCCCGGAGAGCCTGGACTGGCTGGGCGTGCCGATGCTGCGCGATGGCCGGGTGTGTGGTGCGATCGTGGTGCAGAGCTACGAGCATGCCGACCGCTACGGCGAGGCCGAACGGGCCCTGCTGGGTTTTGTCGCCCAGCACGTGCAGACCGCCATGGACCGCCGCCAGGCGCAGGTGCGGCTGGAGCAGCAGGTGGAACGGCGCACGCAGGAGCTGCAGCGCGCCAATCTCAGCCTGCAGGATGAAGTGGCCGAGCGCCGCCGCGCCGAGCAGTTGCAGACCGCGCTGTACAACATCGCCGAAATGGCGATGTCGGCCGACAGCCTGGCGCAGTTCTACGGGCAGGTGCACGGCGTGGTCGGGCGCTTGCTGGATGCGCGCAATTTCTATATCGCGCTGGTCAATGCCGAGGGCGATGGGCTGGATTTCGTCTATTCGGTCGACGAGCACAACGCGAGTCGTGCACCGCGCGCGTTCAGTCGTGGCCTGACCGAGTACGTAGTCCGCCATCGTCGGCCCCTGCTGGCCTCGCGTGCGCAGATCGATGCGCTGCTGGAAACCGGCGAGGTGCGCGAATCCGGCGCACGTTCGCAGTGCTGGCTCGGCGTGCCGTTGCTGCGCGACGACGAAGTGGTCGGTGCGATCGTGGTGCAGAGTTACACCGAGCAGATCGCCTTCAGCGTGCATGACCAGCGCCTGCTGATCTTCGTTGCGCAGAACATCGGCACCGGTCTTGCGCGCCAGCGCGACCAGCAACGACTGCGCTCGGCGCATGCCGAGCTGGAAAAGCGGGTGGAGGAGCGCACCCGCGAGCTGGGCGAGGTGAACGAAAAGCTGCTGGGCCAGATCGGCGAGCGCCTGCGCGCCGAGCAGCGACTGACCCACCAGGCGATGCACGACGCGCTGACCGGACTGCCCAATCGCCTGCACCTGCTGGACAGGCTGCAGGATGCGCTGGCGCTGGCCCGGCGCGAAGGCGGCCCGGTGTTCGCGGTGCTGTTCCTGGACCTTGACCGCTTCAAGCTGGTCAACGACAGCATCGGTCACGCCGCCGGCGATCGCATGCTGGTGGAAGTAGCCAAGCGCATTGTGTCCATGGCCGGCGACAATGATGTGGTGGCGCGCCTGGGCGGTGATGAGTTCGCCGTGCTGCTGCACTGTCCGGAGGGCCTGGCGCAGGCGCTGGATTTCGGCCAGCGGCTGTTGCTGGCGCTGCAGGAATCGATGTGGATCGCCGGTCGCGAGCTGTTCCCCTCCGGCAGCCTGGGCATCGCCTTGTGGAACCCGCGCTATCGCACCGGCGAGGAACTGCTGCGCGACGCCGATGCGGCGATGTACCGGGCCAAGGCCCAGGGCCACGACCGCTGCTCGATCTTCGATGAGGAGATGCGCGAGCAGGCGCTGCGCAGCCTGGATCTCGAGGCCGACCTGCGGCGGGCGATCAACAACCGTGATTTCGTGCCGTTCTACCAGCCGATCGTGCGCCTGTCCGACGGCGAGGTGGTCGGCCATGAGGCCCTGTTGCGCTGGAAGCACGAGCGCCGCGGCCTGTTGCTGCCGGGCGCGTTCCTGGAGCTGGGCGAGGAAAGCGGCCTGATCGAACAGGTCGACTGGTTGATCTACGAGCAGGTCATCGCCGGCCTTGCCGATGGTGGGCGTGGCTATGTGTCGGTCAACGTGTCGCCGCGGCATTTCCGCTCCGCCGAGTTCAGCGGGCGCCTGTATGGCCTGCTGGAGGCGAGCAACGCGGACCCGCGGCGGCTGCGCCTGGAGATCACCGAGGTGGCGCTGCTCGATGACGGTCCACACACGCTGCGCATCCTGAAGGGCCTGCGTGAACGCGGCATCCAGGTGCAGCTGGATGATTTCGGTACGGGCTTCTCGGCGCTGTCCTACCTGCACCGTTTCCCGATCAGCACGTTGAAGATCGACCAGAGCTTCATTGCCGGCCTGCACGGCCCGGAGGCGCAGAGCACGCGCGCGCTGGTCGAAGGCGTGCTGTCGCTGGCACGCACGCTGGGCATCGAGACGATCGGCGAAGGCATCGAGACCGAGGCGCAGCGTGACACGCTGTTCGAGCTCGGCTGCGACTACGGCCAGGGCTACCTGCTGGGCCGGCCGGCACCGTGGACGCGCGCGGCAGCCTGAGCCACCGCGCACGTAGTCCTCAACGCAGCGCCGCGCGGCGCTTCTCGTCGATCCACTTCGAGGCCTGGGCCGGTTGGTAGTTCTTCATCCAGGCCAGCATCTCCTCGATGTCCGAGCCGTACCACAGGTCCTGGCGCTGCTCGGGGTGCAGGAAGCGCTCTTCCACCATGCGATCGATCATGCCGATCAACGGCGCATAGAAGCCGTCCACATCGAGGAACGCGCAGGGCTTGTTGCCGATGCCGAGTTGGCGCCAGGTCAGCATCTCGAAGATCTCTTCCATGGTGCCGAAGCCGCCGGGCAGGGCGACGAAGCCATCGGACAGATCGAACATGCGCGACTTGCGTTCATGCATCGAACCGACGATCTCCAGTTCGGTCAGGCCGCGATGGGCCACTTCCCAGTCGGCCAGCTGGCGCGGAATCACGCCGGTGACCTCACCGCCGGCGGCGAGCACGGCATTGGCCACGGTACCCATCAGGCCGACATTGCCGCCGCCGTACACCAGGCGCATGCCGTCGCGGGCGATGCGATCGCCCAGCGCGATGGCGCGTTCGGTGTAGACCGGCTTGCTGCCAGCGTTGGAACCGCAGTACACACAGATCGACTTCATGGATCTTCCTGTCTTGGCCGGAAACGAAAACGCCCCGCGGTCAACCAGTGAAGCCGGTCGCAGGGCGGGGTGTCCGGGCAATTATGAGGCTTTGCCGTTGTTCTCTGTAGCGCCGGGCTTTGCCCGGCGATATTTCGTTCAGATCAGGGCCAGCCCTTCAGCCGGGCAGCGCCCGGCTCTACGAGGGTCTGGGATTACGCGGCGGCAGCCTGTTCGCGGCGCGGCCCTTCACGCAGCGCACGGCCCACCATGCCTACCAGCAGGTCCAGCTCGCTGCTGTCCGTGCCGAAGTGCGGGGTGAAGCGCAGCGAGTTCTCGCCACCATGGATCACGTTGATGCCGTGCTGGCGCAGCCATTCCTCGGTGGAATTGGCGCCATAGCACTTGAACTGCGGGGCCAGTTCGCAGGAGAACAGCAGGCCGGTGCCCTGCACCTTGGTGATCAGGCCGCCCAGCTCGTTCTTCAGCTGCTCCAGCTTGCGCACCGCCTCGGCGCCACGCTCGGTGATCGCCGCGCGGACCTGCGGGGTCAACTGGGCCAGAGTGGCGCAGGCCACGTCCAGCGCACGCGGGTTGCTGGTCATGGTGTTGCCATAGATGCCCTTGCGGTACAGCTGCGCGGCGTGCTCGGTCACGGCCAGCACCGACAGCGGATACTGCGCGGCGTTCAGTGCCTTGGAGTAGGTTTCCATGTCCGGCGCATCCAGCCCTTCGAAGCCGGGATAGTCGACCACCGACAGCACGCCATGGGCGCGCAGGCCGGCCTGGATCGAGTCCAGCAGCAGCAGGCTGCCGTGAGCGCGGGTCAGTTCGCGGGCCAGCGCATAGAACGCCGGCGGCACGGAGCGGCCCGGGTCACCTTCGCCCATCACCGGTTCCAGGAACACCGCTTCGATGAACCAGTTGTTCTGCGCGGCATCCTCGAACACCTTGCGCAGGCCGGCCTCGTCGTACGGGGCGACGGTGATCACCGACTCCTCGCCACGGTAGCTGGCCAGGTGCTGCATGTAGGTCTTGCGGCTGGAATCGGAATACAGCGCCGGTCGGTCGGTGCGGCCGTGGAAGCTGCCCTTGATGACCACGCGCTTGATTGCCGCACCGGCATGGCGGGCACCCGGGTCGGTCTGCAGCTTGGCGTTGACGTCGGCGATGCGTGCGGCCAGCCCAACCGCTTCAGAGCCGGAATTCAGGCACATGAAGCGCGTGAACGGGCAGCCGCCACGACGGTGGCCGATCTCGGCCCGCAGGGCGGCGATGAAGCGCTGCTGGGACAGGCTGGGGGTCATGATGTTGGCCATCACCTGCGGCCGTGACATCGCTTCCATGACGGCGTCCGGGGTGTGGCCGAAGCCCAGCATGCCGTACCCACCGGCGTCGTACAGCACCGCGCCCTTCAGGGTCACCACCCACGGACCGCGCGCGGCCAGCGCCACGTACGGGGTCACCGCATCATCGGCGTAGAAATTGACGAAGCCGTCCTGCATGGCATCGATCTGCGCCTGCTCATCCTGTGCCAGCAGCGGCCCCAGCTCAGCCTGCACGCGCGCGAATTCGGCAGCAGCGGCATCGACCGCGGCGACCAGCTGCGGGTGGTTGGCGGCGAGGGCGGTCAGGGTTGCGTCATCCAGGCCGTTTGTGAGGCGGGTGCCGGGCTGGGCGCGGAGGGGGGCGAGGCGTTCGATGAAGCTCATTGCAGATCTCCTGAAACGTTGGGTCGCACGGGCCTTCAAAAGCAAAACGCGCGTCTTCACGCGCGCTTGGGGCGGGCTCGTGCATCGGACTTCCTCGTCGATGCTAGCACTTGTTTTTTTGCGCGATAACCCCGCAAAAGACTGCTGCATAGCAGCATTTTGCGCGACGTTCGGGTGCGCCCGTGCCGGCTCGCAGACGCTGGCCGTACAATGCGCGCCATTGTCGACCTGTTGCCGTCCACTGCCTTGAAGAAGTCCGATTTCCATTACGAACTGCCGGCCGAACTGATCGCCCAGGCCCCCTTGGCCGAACGCTCTGCGAGCCGCCTGCTGCTGGTGCCGCCGGCGCCGGCTGCCTTCACCGACCTGCAGGTGCGCGACCTGCCATCGCTGCTGCAACCGGGCGACCTGCTGGTGTTCAACGACACCCGGGTGATTCCGGCGCGCCTGTTCGGGCAGAAGGCCAGCGGTGGCCGCGTGGAGATCCTGATAGAACGCCTGCTCGGCGGCCAGCAGGCCCGGGCCCAGGTCGGTGCCAGCAAGTCGCCGAAGGCCGGCAGCCGCATCGCCCTGGATGCCGGTGGCGAAGCTGAAGTAATGGGCCGCGACGGCGAGTTCTACGTGCTGCAGTTCCATGTGCCGGAATCGCTGGAGCAGTGGCTGCTGCACGCCGGCCGGCTGCCGTTGCCGCCCTACATCCAGCGCGAGCCCGGTGTGGACGACCGCGAGCGCTACCAGACCGTGTTCGCGCGCGAAGTGGGCGCCGTGGCGGCGCCGACCGCAGGCCTGCACTTCGATGAGGCGCTGCTGGCAGCACTGAAGGACAAGGGCGTGGATTTCGGCCACGTCACCCTGCACGTGGGCGCAGGCACGTTCCAGCCGGTGCGCGCCGACGACCTGAAGGACCACGTCATGCACCGCGAGTGGCTGAACGTCGGTGCCGAGCTGGTGCAGCAGGTGCGACGCACGCGTACGGCCGGTGGCCGGGTGATCGGCGTCGGCACGACGGTGGTGCGCGCGCTGGAAAGTGCGATGCGTGAGGGGGAGCTGCTGCCGTTCGCGGGCGAAACGCAGATCTTCATCACCCCGGGCTACCGGATCCGCAGCGTCGACGCGATGGTGACCAATTTCCACCTGCCGGAAAGCACGCTGCTGATGATGATCTCCGCGTTCGCCGGCAAGGACCGCGTGTTCGAGGCCTACCAGCACGCGATCGAACAGCGCTATCGCTTCTTCAGCTACGGCGACGCGATGCTGCTGTTCCCGCAGGCGGGGTAGGGCGCCGGCATTCGCTTCTGGTGGGTGCGTACCGTTGGTGCGCACTTGCGGGTCATCCGCCGGGCATGGCCCGGCGCTACCGGAGCAGGAAAGGCGGTTTTGGGAGACAATGGGCGACTATTTGCCCGAACGACCGCTCCATGTCCCGATTGCAGTTCCAGCTCCAGACCCGTGATGGCCGCGCCCGCCGTGGCCGCCTGACCTTCCCGCGTGGCACGGTGGAAACGCCGGCCTTCATGCCGGTGGGGACCTACGGCTCGGTCAAGGGCATCCTGCCGGACCAGGTGCGCGCGCTGGGCGCCGAGATCATCCTCGGCAACACGTTCCACCTGTACCTGCGGCCGGGCCTGGACATCATCGCCGACCACGGCGGCCTGCACGGCTTCTGCCGCTGGGATGGCCCGATCCTGACCGACTCAGGCGGCTTCCAGGTGTTCTCGCTGGCCCACCGCCGCAAGATCACCGAGCAGGGCGTGACCTTCGCCTCGCCGACCGACGGTGCCCGGGTGTTCCTGGGCCCGGAGGAGAGCATGAAGATCCAGAAGGTGCTCGATTCGGACGTGGTGATGATCTTCGACGAGTGCACGCCGTACCCGGCCACCGAGGAAGTCGCCCGCCGGTCGATGGAACTGAGCCTGCGCTGGGCCCAGCGCAGCCGCAATGCGCATGACGAGCTCGGCAATGACGCCGCCCTGTTCGGCATTGTCCAGGGCGGGGTGCACACCGACCTGCGCAGCCGTTCGGCCGAGGCCCTGCAGGGGATCGGCTTCGACGGCTATGCCATCGGCGGCCTGGCCGTGGGCGAGCCGGAAGACGAGCGCAACGCCATGCTCGACCATCTGGATCCGGAGCTGCCGGCCGACCGTCCGCGCTATCTGATGGGCGTTGGCCGCCCTGAAGACCTGGTAGAGGGTGTCGCACGTGGCGTGGACATGTTCGATTGCGTGATGCCGACCCGGAACGCGCGCAACGGCCACTACTTCACCTCGTTCGGCACCGTTCGCATCCGCAATTCACAGTACGCACGGGATATGGACCCGATCGAGCCGGGCTGTGGCTGCGTGGCCTGCGCCGGCGGCTATACCCGCTCGTACCTGCGTCATCTGGACCGCTGCAACGAGATGCTGGCGCCGATGCTGGGCACCCAGCACAACCTCTTCTATTACGAAAAACTGATGGCCGACATCCGCGCGGCCATTGAGGCGGGAACCTTCCTGGCCTTCCGCGAGTCCTTCTACGCAGCACGCGGGGCGGTAGCGCCGCCCCTGTAAACCCGCAGCACCCCCTGCCAAACGGCCCAAGGACGAATGCCCGGGGCCGTGGCATACTTCAAGGCTGACCCAGATCCGCGGTCGACACCTCGTGCCCGTGAAACGGCCGAAGCGCCGCCCAACCAAAGGACCAACGATGAACCTGCTTGCCTTCCTGATTCCCGCCGCCCACGCCCAGGCCGCTGGCGGCCAACCGCAGGGCATGGGCCTGACCACGCTGCTGTTCCCGATCATCCTGATCGCCATCATGTACTTCCTGATGATCCGCCCGCAGATGAAGCGGCAGAAGGAGCACAAGTCCATGCTGGAGAAGATCAAGCGCGGCGACGAAGTGCTGACCAACGGCGGCATCGCCGGCAAGGTCACCGATATCGGCGACAACTTCGTGACCGTCGAAGTGGCCGAGAACGTGCGCATCCGCGTGCAGAAGGGCGCTGTCGGCAGCGTGCTGCCGACCGGCACCCTGGATTCGGCCAAGTAAGCCACTCCCTTTCTGAAGCACAACCGCGGCGCCGGGGATGGCGCCGCGCGGGACCCAAGCAATGCTCGAATTTCCACGCTGGAAGTACGTCGTCATCGTGATCGTACTGGCGCTCAGCGCGCTGTACGCACTGCCCAATATCTACCAGAAGGACCCGGCCATCCAGATCACCGCCAACCGTGGCGGCCAGGTCGACGATGCGCTGCGCGACCGTGTGCTGGCCGACCTGAAGAAGGCCGGTGTCACCACGCTCGGCGCAGAGAAGGAAGGAGACAGCCTGATCGTCCGCCTGTCGGACCTGAAGTCGCAGTCTGCCGCCAGCGATGCGCTGCGTGACAGCGTGGGCGAGAACTACACGGTGGCCCTGAACCTGGCCTCGACCGTGCCGGACTGGCTGGCCAAGATCGGCGGTCGCCCGATGGTGCTGGGCCTGGACCTGCAGGGCGGCGTGCACTTCGTGCTGCAGGTCGACCAGAAAGCCGCGCTGGACAAGCGCCTGGATGCCTACACCGAAGACGTGCGCAGCACCCTGCGTGATGCGCGCATCGCCTACCAGTCGGTCGAGCGTCGTGCCGACAACACCATCGTCGCCAACCTGAGCCCGTCGGCTGGCGAAGATGCCGGTACCCGTGCCCGCGCCGCGCTGGCCAAGGCGCAGCCGACCCTCGGCTACGACGTCAGCGGCAACCGCATCACGGTGTCCATTCCGGAAGCCGAGATTGCGCAGATCGCCAACGGCGCCATCGAGCAGAACATCAACACCCTGCGCAACCGCGTGAACCAGCTCGGCGTGTCCGAGCCGATCATCCAGCGCCAGGGTGCTGATCGCGTGGTCGTGCAGCTGCCGGGCGTGCAGGACACGGCCGAAGCCAAGCGCATGATCGGCGCCACCGCCACCCTGGAATACCGGGCCGTGGTGGAAGGCAACGCGCAGGACGCCATCGCGTCTGGTCGCATTCCGCCGGAAGCGAAGGTCTACCAGCGCCGTGACAACGGCGGTCCGGTGCTGCTGAACAAGCGCGTGATCGTTACCGGTGACCAGATGGTGGCAGCGCAGGCGGTGACCGACTCCACCAGCGGTACCCCGGCAGTCAGCGTGACGCTGAACAACGTCGGTGGCCAGCGCATGTTCGACTTCACCAGCGCCAACGTTAACAAGCCGATGGCAGTGGTCTACACCGAGCGCGTGCCGACCGTGACCGTCGTCGACGGCCAGGAAGTGCGTGGCTTCAAGGTCAACGAGGAAGTGATCTCGGTGGCCAACATCAACGGCGTATTCGGCAAGAACTTCCAGACCACCGGTCTGCAGAAGAAGGAAGCCGAGGACCTGGCCAAGCTGCTGAAGTCGGGCTCGCTGGCTGCACCGATGGACTTCGTTGAAGAGCGCGTGGTCGGCCCGAGCCTGGGTGCGGAGAACGTCAAGAACGGCATCACCGCGGTGGTCTACGCGTTCATGTTCACCCTGGTGTTCTTCACCATCTACTACCGCATGTTCGGTCTGATCACCTCGATCGCGATGCTGTTCAACCTGCTGATCGTGGTGGCGGTGATGTCGCTGTTCGGCGCGACCATGACCCTGCCGGGCTTTGCCGGCCTGGCGTTGTCGGTCGGTCTGTCGGTCGACGCCAACGTGCTGATCAACGAGCGTATCCGTGAAGAGCTGCGTGCCGGCGTGCCGGGCAAGACCGCGATCGTGACCGGTTACGAGCGCGCTTCGGGCACCATCCTCGACGCCAACCTGACCGGCCTGATCGTCGGTGTGGCGCTGTTCGCATTCGGTACCGGTCCGCTGAAGGGCTTCGCGCTGACCATGATCATCGGTATTTTCGCTTCCATGTTCACCGCGATCACCGTATCGCGTGCACTGGCGACGCTGATCTACGGCCGTCGCAAGAAGCTCCAGAACGTGGCCATCTGACGGGACGACACGCACATGAAACTGTTTCCGCTGCACATCCTCCCGAACGATACCAAGATCGACTTCATGCGCTGGCGCCATGTCGCGATGGTCGTCACGATCATCGTGTTCCTGGCCTCGATCGGCATCATCGGCTTCAAGGGCTTCAACTACGCTCTGGACTTCACCGGCGGCACCCTGATCGAAGCCCGCTTCGAACACGCGGTGGATGTCGAGGACGTCCGCAGCAAGCTTGAGCAGAACGGCTTCGACGGCGCTCAGGTACAGAGCGTCGGTGGCAACACCGACCTGCTGATCCGCCTGGCCCCGCACGGTGAGCACGCTCCGGGTACCGGCGGCGCTTCGGCCGAGGACAAGGCGACTGCCGCGGCCGTGGTCAAGGCGGTCTCTTCGGCTGACAACCAGGCCACCGTGCTGCGCAACGAGTTCGTTGGCCCGCAGATCGGCAAGGACCTGGCGATGAATGGCCTGTACGCCACCATCTTCATGCTGGCCGGCTTCCTGATCTACATCGCGGTGCGTTTCGAATGGAAGTTCGCGGTCACCGCGAGCATCGTGGCGATGTTCGACCTGATCGTGACGGTGGCCTACGTGTCGCTGCTGGGCCGTGAGTTCGACCTGACCGTGCTGGCCGGCCTGCTGTCGGTGATGGGCTTTGCGATCAACGACATCATCGTGGTGTTCGACCGCGTCCGCGAGAACTTCCGCAGCCTGCGCGTGGAGCCGATGGAAGTGCTGAACCGTTCGATCAACCAGACGCTGTCGCGTACGGTGATCACCGCGGTGATGTTCTTCCTGTCCGCACTCGCCCTGTACCTGTACGGCGGCAGCTCGATGGAAGGCCTGGCCGAGACGCACATGATCGGTGCGGTGATCGTGGTGCTGTCCTCGATCCTGGTGGCAGTGCCGATGCTGACCGTGGGTGCCCTGCGCGTGACCAAGCAGGACCTGCTGCCCAAGGCCAAGGACGTCGAGGCCCTGGCGCGCCGTCCGTAAGCATCTGCTGCACGCAGTACACAGAGAACCCCGCGCAAGCGGGGTTTTTTGTTGGCAGGGCTGCGCCCTGCACCTGCCGAAGCAACAGCAACAGCCAAATCCAAAGCGAAGCGGCATTCCGTGGGATGGCGGGGCACTGTGAGTTTGCGGGGACGCCGTAAACCCATCCATGGGGGCTTGGTCGCCGCATCCATGCGGCTCACACCCCGCAAACCCACAGTGCCCCGCCTTCGACAGGTTCACGCGGCTATTGGTGGGTGCCGACCGTTGGTCGGCACATCTGTCAGATATCGATACAAACAAATGGGGTCAGATCCGTTTTCCTTCGGAAAACGGATCTGACCCCAAGAGCTGTTCCAACAGATCGCGGAAGACTGTCGAAGGCGGGGTGGGTCCGGTGGAGGGGGTGTGAGCGGCATGGATGCCGCGACCAAGCCCCCATGGACGGGTTCACGGCGTCCCCCTCCACCGGACCCATCCCGCCATCTCACAGGAACCCAGCTTTTGACGTTGCTCCGGTCTCTGCAGGTGCAGGGTGCAACCCTGCAAAAGAAATACCACCCTACGCCGCCGTCGGTTGTGCAATCTCTCCCCGCGCACTACGATCCTGCGGTTCGCGCGCACGCGCGCGCCACGTATTCCTGCTGAGCGCCCCGTGCGCCGCACCTGCCAACCCGAGGTATCCATGGTCATCAAACCGCGCGTCCGCGGCTTCATCTGCGTCACCACCCACCCGACCGGCTGCGACGCCGCCGTCAAGCAGCAGATCGACTACATCCGTGCGCGCCCGCCGATCCAGAACGGCCCCAAGCGCGTGCTGGTGATCGGCGCCTCGACCGGCTACGGCCTGGCCGCGCGCATCACTGCCGCCTTCGGCAGTGGCGCGGCAACCCTGGGCATCTTCTTCGAGCGCCCGGGCAGCGAAACCAAGCCGGGCACGGCGGGCTGGTACAACTCGGCGGCGTTCCACAAGTACGCCGACGAAGCGGGTCTGTATGCCAAGAGCATCAACGGCGATGCGTTCTCCGATGAGGTGAAGGCCAAGACCATCGAGATGATCAAGGCCGATCTCGGCCAGGTCGACCAGGTGGTCTACAGCCTGGCTGCGCCGCGCCGCAAGCATCCCAAGACCGGCGAGATCATCAGTTCCACGCTGAAGCCGATCGGCGAGCCGATCACCCTGCGTGGCCTGGATACCGACAAGGAAGTGCTGACCGAAACCCACCTGCAGCCGGCCACCCCGGAAGAAATCGCCGGCACCGTCGCGGTGATGGGCGGCGAGGACTGGCAGATGTGGATCGACGCGCTGGCCGATGCCGGCGTGCTGGCCAATGGCTGCACCACCACGGCCTTCACCTATGTGGGCGAAGAGATCACCCAGGCGATCTACTGGAATGGCTCCATCGGTGCTGCCAAGAAGGATCTGGACGACAAGGTGCTGGGGCTGCGCGAGAAGCTGGCCAAGATCGGCGGCGATGCGCGCGTATCGGTGCTGAAGGCGGTGGTGACCCAGGCCAGCTCGGCCATTCCGACCATGCCGCTGTACCTGTCGCTGCTGTTCAAGGTGATGAAGGAAAAGGGCACCCACGAAGGCTGCATCGAGCAGCTCGACGTGCTGTACGACATCCTGTACGGCGCCAAGGCCGATGGCGTGGCGGTCGATCGCCTGCGGCACGACCTGGTCGACGGCGATGGCCATACCGTTGCGCTGATCGATGAGGAAGGCCGCCTGCGCGCCGACTACAAGGAAATGGCCGCTGACGTGCAGGGCAAGGTTCTGGCGCTGTGGCCGCAGGTGACCAACGAGAATCTTTACGAGATCAGCGACCTGGCCGGCTACAAGGCCGATTTCCTGCGCCTGTTCGGTTTCGGTGTCGAGGGCGTCGATTACGAAGCGGACGTCAACCCGGATGTGAAGATCGATAATCTGGTCGATCTGACCTGATCGAAAAAGGCCGGCGCAAGCCGGTCTTTTTTTGCGCTGAGGTGCCGGTCGCTGGCCGGCAACCCAAGGGTTCCCGAGCTGCCGGCCAGCGGCCGGCACTACCTTCTGTCAACCGAACTCGAAGTTCATCGCCGGCGCTGCGGGGCCGACGAAATCGCCCTGCACGTAATCGACGCCGGCACTGAACAGCAGTGTCATCGAGTTGGCGTCGCTGACGAACTCAGCCATGGTGCGGATGCCGGCTTCCTGCGCGCGTGCGGTGATCTGGCTGACCCGGTCGATGTTCTCGCGGGTGGCGGCCAGGTCGCTGGTGAAACCGCGATCGAGCTTGAGGAACTGCGGCTGGAAGTGGGCCAGCAACTGGAACGAATCCAGGCCCGAGCCGAACTGTTCCAGGCCGATCCGGCAGCCGAGCGGTGCCACTTCCGCCAGGAACTGCTGGGCGCTGCGCAGGTGGGTGAACACCTTCGACTCCGGCGCATGCAGCCACAGTCGTTCGCCCGGCACGCCGTGTGCCTGCAACTGCTGGCGCAGCGTGGCGATCATCTTTGGATCATCGAACGATTCCGGCGTGACCTTCACCAGCATCTGCGTGGTATGACCCTCGCGGGCACGCGCACCCAGTTCCGTGATTGCCTGCGAGACGACCCAGCGATTGATGTCCGCCAGCAGGCCATGCTCTTCGGCAATGCCGAGGAACGCGGTCGGGCTCAGCAGCTCTCCGTTGTGTTCCAGCCGCAGGTAGGCTTCGTACAGCTCCAGCGACTCGCCCTGCAGGTTCAGCACCGGCTGGTAATGCAGGTGGAAGCCATCGCCTGCCAGGGCTTCGCGGATACGCGCGACCCAGCGTTGCACGCGCTCTTCTTCCACGCGATCAACGGCGGCCGGGTCGAAGATGCGGCAGGTATTGCCGAGGGCGGCTGCGGCCTGCGTGCATTCACTGGCGCGCGCCAGCACTTGGCCGATGCTGGCGATCTTCTCGCCCACCTGCACCCCGCCAATGCTGACGGTCACCGTGGCCGAGCGCGCGCCGATGCTGAAGACGTGTGCGGCGTAGGCTTCACGGATGCGCTCGGCCAGTGCCACAGTCTGTGCATAGGGGCCGGACTGCAGCACGGCGAAACTGTGTTCGCCGAAACGGGCCAGCTGCGCATCTTCGCCAACGACGTCGGCCAGTAGCGCGGCGAGTGCGCCGATCAGGGCGTCGGCCGAGGCCAGTCCGATATCCGGGATCAGGCGCGCGTAGTGGTCCGGTTCGACCATCAGCAGGCCGAACTGACCCTCGCTGCGCCCCGCCTGGGCAACTGCGTCCTCGACCTGCAGCATGAAGGTCGGGCGGTTGAGCAGGCCGGTGACCTGGTCGCGTTGGCGCAGGTCTTCGACCTCACGCGCCAGCTCCGGGTCGAATTCCATGCGCCGGCGGAACACTACCTGCAGGCAGGATTCGCCCTCGTAGGTGGCCGCGGTGAACTCCATCGTCGCCGGGAAGGCGTTGCCGTCCTGGTGGCGGGCGTCGAGCTGGTACTGCGGGGGGGGCGCTTCGCCGCGGCTCAGTGACTTCAGCAGCTGCTTGAAATCATCCACGTGCTGGGCGGCGACCATGTCCAGCAGCGAGATGCCTTCGACTTCCTCGAAATCCTCGTAACCGAACATGTCCAGATAGGCATCATTGGCGCGGATGTGCATGCCTTCGTGGACATAGGCAATCGGCTCGCGCGACGAGGCGATCAGCGCGTCACAGCGACGCTCGGTCTCGCGCATCTGCGCTTCGATCCTGCGCAGGCCGCGGCGTGCCTGCAGGTCGACCCACTGGTCGCGGACCACGGCCAGCAGGTGTTCGGCGCGCTGGCGCAGGGCGAGGGCGCGAACGCCGTTGCTGCTGGCCTGTACCAGTTCGTCCTCGTCGATGCGCTCGGCCAGCAGCACCAGCGGGATGTCCTTGCCGCTGGCGGCGATGTGCTGGGCCACCAGTGGCAGCGGGATGCTCTGCGAGGGCGCAGCCAGCACCAGGTCGATCGCCTGGCTGGCCAGTACCTGCGACAGCTCGGCCGAGTCCTGCGGGCGCCATGGGCGCACGGCGATGCCGCTGTTGCGCAGGGTGCTGACGATGGCTTCGGCGTTCTCGCCGCTGTCATCGACGATCAGCAGGCGGATGGTGATGTCGTTCGCGTTCTGCATGCACTGCTCCCCAATCTGCAAATCTAGATACACGATGCGTGGCGGCGCGTCCATGCGCGCAACGCTTGCGTGCCCGGAACGGCGATGCGGTTCACACCACGCCGCCGGCCGCGTGCCCGCTGGCCCAGGCCCACTGGAAGTTGTAGCCGCCCAGCCAACCGGTCACGTCCAGCACCTCGCCGACGAAATGCAGGCCGGGTACGCGCTTGGATTCCAGCGTCGAGGAAGAGACCTCGTTGGTATCGACACCGCCCAGGGTGACTTCGGCGGTGCGGTAGCCCTCGGTGCCGCTGGCCACCAGTGGGAACGCTGAAAGTACCTGTGCTGCCTTGCGCAGGTCCGGCTCGTCCAGCTGGCGTACCGGGCGGTCGGGCAGCCAGTGCTCGCACAGGCGCTGCGCCAGTCGCTTGGGCAGCACATCGCCCAGCACCGTACGCAGTTCCGCGGCGGGGCGTTCACGCTTCATCTGCCGCAGCCACTCGGCGGCATCCTGGCCGGGCAGCAGATCCAGCGACAGCGCGTCGCCGGGCTGCCAGAACGAGGAAATCTGCAGGATGGCCGGGCCACTGACGCCACGATGGGTCAGCAGCATGAAGTTGCGGAAACTCGTGCCATTGCAGCTGGCCTCGACCGGCAGGGCGACGCCGCTAAGCTCGGCCAGACGCTCCTGGTGGGTGCCGCTGAGGGTCAACGGCACCAGGCCGGCACGGGTGGGCAGCACCTGGTGGCCGAACTGGCGCGCGATCTCATAGCCGAACCCGGTTGCACCCAGGCTGGGAATGGACAGGCCGCCGGTGGCGACCACCAGCGAGGCGCAATGGAACAGGCCGTGGGTGGTGTGCACGCGGAAGCCGTCAGTGCCGTGCTCGATGCGCTCCACGCTGCACTGCGTGCGGATCTGCACGCCGGCCTGCTGGCATTCGTCCACCAGCATCTTCACGATCTGCTTGGACGAAACATCGCAGAACAGCTGGCCCAGTTCCTTCTCGTGATAGGCGATGCCGTGGCGCTCGACCATCTCGATGAAGTGGTACGGCGAGTAACGCGCCAGCGCCGATTTGCAGAAATGCGGATTGGCCGACAGGAAGTTGGCCGGTGTGGTGCCGGTGTTGGTGAAGTTGCAGCGGCCACCGCCGGACATCAGGATCTTCTTGCCGATCTTGTTGGCGTGGTCGATCACCTGCACATGCCGACCTCGCTGGCCCGCCGTGATCGCGGTCATCAGCCCGGCCGCGCCGGCACCGATCACCAGCACGTCGCAGCGGATCGTGCTCATGCCTTGGCGCGCTTGCGCCAGTTGGGGATCACGTCCAGCTGCATCTGATCGTTGAGCAGCTGCACTTCGGCGTCCTGGATCAGCACGCTCCAGCGCATCGCACGCTGGATCTGCTGGCCCCACAGATCGACGAAGCCGCCGTCCAGGTCGACCACCGACAGGTTGTCGAAGCGGGCCAGGCCCTTGCTCTGTTTCTGCCACCAGATGTCCGACGCATTGCCGCCGTAGTTGACCACCTGCACCTGCCGGCTGCGGTTGCTGGCCTTGCGGATGCGTGACTCGTCCGGATGGCCGAGGTCGATCCACTGCAGGATGTCACCGGTGTAGTCGTGCTCCCACAGGTCGGGCTCATCGTCGGTGCTCAGGCCGCGGCCGAACTCCAGGCGGTCGCCAGCGTTCAGCGCGAAGGCGAGCAGGCGCACCATCAGGCGTTCGTCGGTTTCAGACGGATGCTGGGCCAGGGTCAGGTTGTGGGTCGCGTAGTAGCCGCGATCCATGTCGCTGATCTGCAGTTCGGCCTTGCGGATGGTGGCGGTGAGGGCCATGAAGATCCAGAGGGGTAAAGACCGTCAATGATAGAGGTTTGCCCCGGGGGTGTCCGGTATGGGGGTGTCGGCAGGGCGTGATCGGTGGCACGCTGGCCGTCCTGATTCTTCCGACTTGCCCTGTCGTATGTCCCGTTCACGTCCGCGCCGTCTGCAGATCGATGGCGCCCCGATCGCGCCATGACCACGCCCAGCCGACTGCAGCTGCCGCCCGGTGACTGGGTTTCCCTGCTGGAGGGCCTGTGCGCGCGCTTCCCGCGCATCGACCGGCTGCAATGGGAGAGTCGCTTCGCACGCGGGCGGATACAGGACGCGCAGGGCAGGGCGCTGGCGCCGGACATGCCGTGGCAGGTGGGGCTGGAGATCCGCTACTTCCGTGAAGTGGCCGATGAGCCGGTGATTCCTTTCGTAGAGAGCATCCTGCATCACGACGCGCACCTGCTGGTGGCCGACAAGCCGCACTTCCTGCCGACTGCGCCGGCCGGCGCATTTGTGCGCCAGACCCTGCTGGCGCGCTTGGTCGAGCGCACCGGCAACGTCGACCTGGTGCCGTTGCACCGGCTGGACCGGCTGACGGCCGGCCTGCTGCTGTTTTCCACCCAGCCGGAAACGCGCGACGCCTACCAGCGACTGTTTCGTGAGCGCCGCATCGAGAAGACCTACGAGGCGCTGGCGCCGGCCTTGCCGGAGCTGCGGTTTCCTCTGGAACGGCATAGCCGACTGCAGCCGGGGGAACCGTTCTTCCGTATGGCTGAAGTTCCCGGCGAGCCGAATGCGCGGACCCGTGTCGAGGTCATTGATGCGCACGGCCCGGTCTGGCGCTACCGGCTTGCGCCCGAATCCGGCCGCAAGCATCAGCTGCGCGTCCATATGGCCGCGCTCGGGGCGCCGATCCTGGGGGACGAGCTCTATCCGCAGCTGCACGTGCGGCCAGAGGGGGCGGCCGAGCCGCCGTTGCAGCTGCTGGCGCAGGCGTTGGCCTTCGATGATCCGTTGACCGGCCAGCGACGCAGCTTCCGCAGCGCGCGCACCTTGTGCGTTCCCGGCTGACGCACAGCCGGATTCACCTGCCCGGTCGTCGCGCCAGCCAGCGGTCCAGCTCGGCAGCGAACAACTGGCGGTCGCGCGCGCCGAGCGGCGGTGGCCCGCCAGTCTGGACGCCGGCGCCACGCAGTTCTTCCATGAAATTGCGCATCGACAGCCGCTCGGCCATGTTGTTGGGGGTGTACAGCTGGCCGCGCGGGTTCAGGGCCACGCCCTTCTTCTCCAGCACCAGGGCCGCCAAGGGGATGTCCTGGGTGACCACCAGGTCGCCGGCAGCCATCCGTTCGACAATGGCGCTGTCAGCCACATCCAGTCCCTGCGGAACTTGGATGGAGCGCAGCCAGCGCGAAGGCGGGGTGCGGATCCACTGGTTGGCGACCAGGGTCAGCTCCACGCCGACCCGTTCAGCTGCGCGGAACAGGATGTCGCGGATGACAACAGGGCAGGCGTCTGCGTCCACCCAGATGCGGTGGAGCAGGGGTTCAGCTCGGGTTTCAGCTTCAGTCATTTACCCAGTGTAGGGTAGGAAAAACCTGAATGGGGACCCGGGTTTAGCCTCGATCTGGTGCAACCCCTTGCCCTGTCTAGGGGCTGGCCGTTTGACGCTGAATATCATGGCTATCGCTTTTTGCTCAAAACACGCGTATCGTCTGGCCCACTGTGTTTGCTAGGGTCACCGTGAATCGTGGCCTGGTGCAGTTGATCTCACGATCCGCTCATCGATCCGCTTTACCAACGCCTGCAACTCAGTCTCGGCCCCGATACCCGGTGGCTGCGATTTTTTTCAACATGTGTTTCAGGAGTTAGTAAATATGTCTGATCGTCAGACCGGCACTGTCAAGTGGTTCAACGACGCCAAGGGCTTCGGCTTCATCACCCCGGAAAGCGGCCCGGACCTGTTCGTGCATTTCCGCGCGATCCAGGGCACCGGCTTCAAGACCCTGCAGGAAGGCCAGAAGGTTACCTTCGTCGCCGTCCAGGGTCAGAAGGGTATGCAGGCTGACCAGGTGCAGGCGGTCTAATCCGTCTGCTACCGTTTGGTAGCCAGAACGCCGGGAGCGAAAGCTCCCGGCGTTTTTCGTTATGGCTTCTTGTAGCGTCGAGCCAGGCCCGGCTCTACAAAGGGCATGCACCCGGCACGGTACGATGCAGGCCTCCCCAAGGATCGTACCCATGCGCATCGTCCATCATCTGGAAAACTCCCGTTCGCTGCGTGTGCTGTGGATGCTGGAGGAGCTGGGGCTGGACTACGAGCTGCGCCGCTACCCGCGCGACCCGAAGACGATGCTGGCGCCGCCGGAACTGCGCCAGGTGCACCCGCTGGGCAAGGCGCCGGTGCTGCAGGATGGCGACCTCATCCTGGCCGAATCCGGCGCCATCCTCGACTACCTGGTTGACCGCTACGACGTGCATCGCCAGCTGTCGCCGTCGCCGGTACCGGCCGAAGGCAAAGAGCGCATCGATTACCTCTACTGGCTGCACTATGCCGAAGGTTCGGCCATGCCGCCGATGCTGCTGACCCTGGTGATCAGCCGCATCCGCAGCGCGCCGATGCCGTTCTTCGCGCGTCCGATCGCCCGCAGCATCGCCGACAAGGCCGAGCGCGGTTTCATCGGCCCGCAGCGACGCCTGCATCTGGACTGGATGGAACGGCGCCTGGCCGAAAGCCCGTGGTTTGCAGGCGAACGCTTCACCGCTGCGGACATCCAGATGAGCTTCCCGATCCAGGCGGCGGCCGCACGCGGCGGCGGGCTGGACGACAAGCCGGCATTGCGTGGCTTCCTCAAGCGCATCGGCGAGCGACCGGCCTACCGGCGCGCCGAGGCGCACGGCGGGGCATTGCAGGCCCTGCGCGGCGATTGAGGACGGCCGTCGTCGCCCCCATGCTGTGCTCATGGATACCACAGCTCCCCAGTTCGACAACCGCCTGCTGAATCTGCTGCCGGGCGATCCCGAGTCCGGTCCGCGCCGGCGCGAAGTGCTGGGTGCGGCCTGGTCGTCGGTAATGCCGACGCCTGTCGCAGCGCCGGTGCTGCTGGCGTGGTCGCCGGAGGTTGCCGGGATGCTGGGGTTCGATCCTGCGCAGGTCGATGACGAAGGCTTCGCCGAGGTGTTCGGCGGCAACGCGTTGTACGCGGGCATGCAGCCGTGGGCGGCCAACTATGGAGGCCATCAGTTCGGCCATTGGGCCGGTCAGCTCGGTGATGGCCGCGCCATCTCGCTGGGCGAGGTGATCGCCCCCGATGGCCGGCACTGGGAGCTGCAGCTGAAGGGTGCCGGGCCGACGCCGTATTCGCGCGGCGCCGACGGCCGTGCGGTGCTGCGCTCGTCGATCCGTGAATTCCTGTGCAGCGAGGCCATGCATCACCTGGGTGTGCCGACCACGCGCGCCCTGTCGCTGGTCGGCACCGGCGAAGACGTGGTGCGCGACATGTTCTACGACGGTCATCCGCGTGCGGAACCTGGCGCGATCGTCTGCCGGGTATCGCCCTCGTTCCTGCGCTTTGGTTCGTTTGAACTGCCTGCTTCACGTGGCGAGACCGCACTGCTGAAGCAACTGGTCGAGGCGTGCATCGCCCGCGATTTCCCGGAACTGACGGGGCAGGGCGAAGCGCTGTATGGCGACTGGTTCGCACAGATCGCCGTGCGTACCGCAGAGATGATCGCGCACTGGATGCGCGTGGGCTTCGTGCACGGGGTGATGAACACCGACAACCTCTCCGTGCTCGGCGTGACGCTGGACTATGGCCCCTATGGCTGGGTCGAAGACTTCGACCCGGACTGGACCCCGAACACCACCGATGCGCAGGGACGCCGCTATCGTTTCGGCCCCCAGCCGCAGGTGGCGTACTGGAATCTCAACCGGCTTGCGCAGGCGCTGTCGCCGTTGTTCGCCGACGTGCAGCCGCTGCAGGCAGGGCTGGCCGCTTACCAGGCGACCTTTGTCGCCTGCACCCGCCGCGATGTTGCGGCCAAGCTGGGGCTGGCCGCGGCCGACGATGCCGATCTGCAGCTTTACCAGCGCTGGCAGCAGCTGATGCAGGACGGCGGCATGGACATGACCCTGGGATGGCGTGCGTTGATGCGCATTGATGCCAACGCACCCGATGCAAGCGTATTGGCCGAGGTCTTCTACGACGCCGAGCGCCAGCACGCGGTGCAGGAACCTCTGCAGCAGTGGTTGCAGGAGTACGCGGCGCGGCTGCGTGCCGATCCGCTGCCGGCAGCCGAGCGTGTCGCGAAGATGGGCGCGGCCAGTCCACTGTATGTGCTGCGCAACTGGCTGGCACAGGAAGCGATCGACCGCGCCGAGCAGGGCGACCTGGGCGGTGTGCATGCCCTGCAGGACGTGCTGCGTGATCCATACACCGAACGCCCGGGTCTGGAGCATTACGCCGGCAAGCGCCCAGCGTGGGCAGACAATCGTGCCGGCTGTTCAATGCTGTCCTGCAGTTCCTGAAGAGTGTTCTTCTGCAGGGCTGCGCCCTGCACCCGCAGCAGCAACAGCAACAGCAACAGCCGAAGCAACAGCAACGGCGCGCATTCCGTGGGATGGCGGGGCACTGTGGGTTTGCGGGGACGCCGTGAATCCGTCCATGGAGGCTTGGTCGCCGCATCCATGCGGCTCACACCCCGCAAACCCACAGTGCCCCGCCTTCGACAGTTGGCCGGTGGCCAGTAGATCCACGCCATGCGTGGATGCTTTTCGTTCAATTCGCGAGATATTCGATTTCGATGGAGATTCATCCACGCACGGCGTGGATCTATGACAGATCGCAGGAAACTGTCGAAAGGTGGGGCGGTGTCGGATTGCGGGGTGTCAGCCGCATGGATGCGGCTGCCAAGCCTACAGGGACGTACTTGCGGCGTCCCCGCAATCCGACACCGCCCCGCCAAACCACGTGATTCAGCTTTTGCTTTGGCTCTTGATCTGGCCTCTGCAGGTGCCGGGCGCAGCCCGGCCGAACCCCTCATCAGGCAGCCGGCGCCCGGAACAGGTACCCTATGCCGCCATCAGACAACCGAATCGCCATGACCGACGCCATCGTCGCTCCGCAGTGGGCCTCGCGCCTGCGCGACATCGCCGACTTCCCCAAGCCGGGCATCCTGTTCAAGGACATCATGCCGCTGCTCGCCCACAGCGACGATTTCCGTGGCGCGATCGTTGCGATGTCCGAGCGCTGGCGCGAGCAGAAGCTGGACGCGGTGATCGGCATCGAATCGCGCGGCTTCATCCTTGGCGCCGCCATGGCGCTTGAGCTCGGCGTGGGCTTCGTGCCAGTGCGCAAGCCGGGCAAGCTGCCGGGCAAGGTGCTGCGCGAGGAATACACCCTCGAATACCGCAGCGACTGCATCGAAGTACATGCGGATGCACTGCCCGCAGGCGCGCGCGTGGCGATCATCGACGACGTGCTGGCAACCGGCGGTACGCTGGTTGCTGCGTTGTCGCTGGTGCGCCGCCTGGGCGTGGAAGTAGTCGGCGCCGGCGTGCTGGTCGAGCTGGACGGCCTGGGTGGCCGTGGCCGCTGGGAAGCGGATCTGCCGCTGCACACCGAACTGGTGTTCTGATTCCGCAGGTGCCAACCAAGGTTGGCGCCTACCCGGGCGAATCGCGGTGAACCGGTAGTTGCCAACCTTGGTTGGCACCGCATGGATGGGCCAACCAAGGTTGGCCACTACCAGGCCACGTCGCTGCCAACCGTGATTGGCAGCGCTCCTTCAATCACATCATCCGCACGCGGAATCGTCGGCCCTTGATCTTGCCGGCTTCCAGCTTCGCCACTGCCTTGTTCACCTGTTCACGGGCGATGGCCACGTAGGAGCGGGTCGGGAAGATCGCGATCTTGCCGATGTGCTTGGCCGACAGGCCGGCGTCGCCGGTAAGTGCACCGAGGATGTCGCCCGCGCGCAGCTTGTCGGTCTTGCCGCCATCGATACGCAGGGTGCGCATCGCCGCCTGCGGCAGCTCGGCCGGGCGCGACGTCGCCAGCGGCGTCTTCTGCCAGTCCAGCGGCTCGCCGCGCTGTGTTTCGATGGCCTCGGCGCGGTTCTTTTCGCGGCCCGCTACCAGGCTGATCGCCAAGCCACTGGCGCCGGCACGACCGGTACGGCCGACACGATGCTGGTAGCTCTCCACATCGGTGGGCAGCTCGTAGTTGATCACCGCCGCCAGGTCTTCCACGTCCAGCCCGCGCGCGGCGACGTCGCTGGCAACCAGCACGTTGCAGCTGCGGTTGGCCAGGCGCAGCAGCACTTCCTCGCGGTCGCGCTGTTCCATGTCGCCATGCAGGGCGAGCGCGGAGAAGCCGAACTGCTGGAGCGAGTTGGCGACTTCGTCCACGTCCTTGCGGGTGTTGCAGAACACCACCGCCGATTCGGGCGTGTACTTAAGCAGCAGGCCAGCCAGCGCCTTCTGCCGATGCGCCGGCTCCACTTCGCAGAACACGTGGCGGATGGCCGGGGCCTGGTCGGCGCCATCCACCGTCACTTCAGCGGCATCGCGCAACAGGTCGCGGGCCATGGCGCGGATGGTGTCGGGGAAGGTGGCCGAGAACAGCAGGCTCTGGCGATCGCGATGGGTGCGGCCGGCGATCTCGCGGATCGGTTCCTCAAAGCCCATGTCGAGCATGCGGTCGGCTTCGTCCAGCACCAGCGTGCGCACTGCGCCCAGGTTCAGTGCGCGCTTGCGCGCCAGTTCCTGCACGCGGCCAGGCGTGCCGACCACCACGTGCGGATCATGGCTTTCCAGCGACGCCAGCTGCGGGCCCAGCGGCGTGCCGCCGGTCAGCAGCAGCAGCTTCAGGTTGGGGATGCCGGTGGCCAGCTTGCGGATCTGCTTGGCGACCTGGTCGGCCAGCTCGCGGGTCGGGCACAGTACCAGTGCCTGCACGCGGATCAGGCTGGGATCGATGGCCTGCAGCAGGCCGAGGCCGAACGCCGCCGTCTTGCCGCTGCCGGTCGGCGCCTGCGCGATCACATCGCGGCCATCCAGGATCGCGGGCAGGCTCTGCGCCTGCACGGGGGTGAGAGTGGTGTAGCCGAGGGCATCAAGGCCGGGCTGCAGGGCCGGGCTCAGCGGCAGGGTCGAGAAATCAGTCATGGCGCATTGTACCTGCGCGCGCGCCCGGTCCCGCCGTCGTTCACGATTGTGGGGGCGCCTGGTAGCGGCCGACCTTGGTCGGCACCTTGGCCGAACGTCTTCTCAGCCCAGCCCGATGGCCACCAGCCGCGCAGCCATGGCCTGCAACTGCTCCCGGCTGGCCGGTTTTCCAGCGACCCGGGGCTCCAGCAGCAGCTGGTGGAACCACGGGTTGGCGTGCCGCGTGTCGACGTCGAACGAGCAGGTCGCCTGCGCGCCCATCACCGCCTGAACGATCTCGACCAGCGTGTCTTCGGCTTCATCCACATTACCCGGCCCGTAACGGTCATCCAGCAATCGCAACGGGATAGGCAGCAGGGCGGGGGAGGCGGGCATGTCTCAAGTCTAACGATCCACGTTGGACATGCGCAGCAGGAGGCTCAGGCCGCGTCAACATGGAACTGGATCAGGCCGCAGTGCAGGCACTCGAACGTGTAGAAGCCGATATCTCCACCGGGTTCGTAGTCGCTGACCAGCTCCGACCAAAGTGCTTGGTCGGCGTCGTTGGCCGCGCACCATGCCGCGATGCTCGCTGCCGAGGCCTGACTCAGCTGTTCCATGGTGGCATCGCCCAGGAAGCGGCAGACATCACTGCAATGGGCCAGCCATTTTTCCCCTTGAAAGCTGACGTAGCCTGGCGTGCGCAGGGACAGCTCTTCCAAAGCGGTTACGGGCACGCCGTGGTCGACGTCCAGGCTGCAGGCAAATGCGATATTCAGTGCCGACGCTGCTCGGCCATCGGCAATGCACCAAGGGCAGATCTGCTCTGAATAATCTTCGCGCCCTGCGTGGATGGCATCGCGCAGGTACACGTATCCACGCGCTTGCTGGCAGACCCTGCAGGCAGCAGTGGACGACCCCACGTTGCCCGTCGCAACCGGGTCCGGGTGGTAGCGGAAGTTTGGAAAGTCATTGATGCTCATGGCGTCCATCCGGTGCAGCGCAGGGTACGGTCTTGTACGACCTGCGGATGGTCCCGGCAAGCTGGGAGGGTCGCTCAGCCAAGCACCGCCAGCACACCCTGGTGGATCGCCAGGCCGCCGAACAGCAGCCAGCCGAACAGGATCAGCGCCAGCAGCAGCGGCTTCAGGCCGGCCTGGCGCAGGGCCGAGACGTGGGTGGTCAGGCCCAGTGCGGCCATCGCCATCGCCAGCAGCACCGTATCCAGCTGCACCAGTCCTGCCTGCAGCCCGGCCGGCAGCAGGTGCAGCGAATTGAGGCCGGCAACCGCCACGAAACCGAACGCGAACCACGGCACCACGATCCGGGCCTTGCCACCGTCCGCCGTCGCCTTGCCGCCACGCGCCAGCCACAGCGACAGCGCGATCAGGAACGGTGCCAGCAACATCACCCGCACCATCTTGGTGATGACGGCGGTATCGGCGGCCGGCTCGCTTACCGCGCGTCCGGCAGCGACCACCTGTGCGACTTCGTGCACGGTCGCGCCGGTGAACAGGCCGTACTGCTGCGCGTCCATCGCCAGCCAGCCATGTGACTGCACCAGCGTGTACAGCGCGGGATACAGGAACATCGCCACCGTTCCAAACACCACCACCGTCGATACCGCTACCGTTACCTGCGCGGCGCGACCGCGCACCACGGGTTCGGCGGCCATGACGGCGGCCGCACCGCAGATGGCACTGCCGGCACCGATCAGCATGGCGGCCTCGCGCTCCATCTTGAACACGCGCACGCCCAACCAGCAGGCCAGGCCAAAGGTGCTCGCCACTACCAGCACGTCCATCAGCACGCCGGCGACGCCGACGTGGCCGATGTCCTGGAAGGTCAGCCGCAGGCCGTACAGCACGATGCCGGCGCGCAGCAGCCAATGCTTGGAGAAGCCGACGCCCGCCGCGCTGGCAGGGGTCAGCCGCGGGTAGAGCGTGTTGCCGACCACGATGCCAGCGACGATTGCCACCGTCAGTGCGCTCAGGCCATGCGCCTGCAGCCACGGCAGCTCGGCCAGGTACAGCGAGGCGGCCGCGACGAGGCCGACCAGCAGCAGGCCGGGCAGCCGCGGTTGCCAGCGCTGGCGCAGGGCGGGCGGGGACCAGGAGGAGAGAGCAGGGGCGTTCATGGCAGTGGAAGGGTCTGAAGAGGCCATGCCAGCGTGCGCTCGCCACATTGACCAGTAAAACGAATAATATTGGTGAAAATTACCTATCCAGTAGGTTGAATGTGCGCCTGACCCTCCGCCAGCTGCAGGTCTTCGTCGCCATCGCCGATCACGGCAGCACCACGGCTGCCGGTCAGGCCATCGCCCTCTCGCAATCGGCCAGCAGCGCCGCATTGCAGGAACTGGAGGCCCATTTCGGCACGCCGCTGTTCGACCGCATCGGCCGTCGTCTGGCGTTGAACGGCCACGGCCGGGCATTGCTGGAACCGGCGCGCGCGTTGCTGGTCAATGCCGCCGATCTGGAGCGGCAGTTGGCGGCGGGCGGTGACCCCGCCCAAGGTGCACCCCTGCGGCTGGTACTGGCGGCCAGCACCACCGTCGGCAACTACCTGCTGCCGCCGCGTATCGCCGAACTGCTGCGGCAGGCGCCGCAGGCCGAGGTCGACCTGCGCATCGACAACAGCGCAGGCGTGGTGGCGGCCGTTCAACGGTTGGACGTGGATGCAGGATTGATCGAAGGCCCATGCCATGAACGCGGACTGCAGGTTACGGCCTGGCAGCAGGATTCGCTGGTGATCGTGGCAGCCGCGGACGCGCCCCCGCGTTGGTCGCTGGATGAACTGCGCGCCGCCCGTTGGCTGCTGCGCGAACCCGGATCCGGCACCCGCGAGGCCGTCGAACAGGCGTTGCTGCCGCACCTGCGCGGCTTCGCGCAGACCCTGCAGCTGGGCAATACCGAAGCCATCAAGCAAGCCGCCATTGCCGGCCTCGGCCTGGCCTGCCTGTCCCGCCACGCCCTGGAAGAACCCTTGGCCCTCGGTCGACTGCGCATTCTGGAAACCCCGCTGCCCGCCCTGCAGCGCACCCTGTGGCTGGTACGCCACCCCGGCAAGCGATGGTTGCCGGGTTTGCAGGCGTTGTTGGGAGACGTGCAGTAGCAGGGATTCATTTTCCCCAGACGCGAATTCCACGAAGGGGTCAGAGCCCGTTGCGCAGCAACGGGATCCGACCCCGTGCCGACCAACGGTCGGCACCCACCAACAGCAGCGGAAATCTGTCGAAGGCGGGGTGGGTCCGGTTGCGGGGGTGTCCGCGGCATGGATGCCGCGGCCAAGCCCCCAAGGACGGGTTTACGGAACGTCGACTTCAGCGTCGGCGGCCCGCTGTTGCTGGAAAAAGCCGAACTGTCGATCGAGCCGGGCGAGCGTATCGCCCTGATCGGCCGCAACGGCGCCGGCAAATCGACCCTGCTCAAGCTGCTGTCCGGCGACCACAAGCCCGATGATGGTGAAGTGCGCGTGCAGCAGGGCGTGCGCGTGACTCGCCTGGAGCAGGAGGTGCCGCATGGCGCCGCTGGCAGCGTGTTCGACGTCGTCGCCGATGGCCTGGGCGAACTGGGCCAATGGCTCGCCGAATTCCATCACCTCAGCCACGCCGACGTGTTCGATGGCGAAGCGCTGGGCAACGTCCAGGCCAAGATCGATGCCGCCAACGGCTGGGGCTTGGACCAGCGCGTCAGCGAGACCCTGACCAAGCTCGACCTCGATGGCGACGCGGAGTTCGCGCGCCTGTCCGGCGGCATGAAGCGCCGCGTGCTGCTCGGCCGCGCGCTGGTCTCCAGCCCCGACCTGCTGCTGCTGGACGAACCGACCAACCACCTCGACATCGAAGCCATCGACTGGCTCGAAATGTTCCTCAAGAACTGGAACGGCAGCGTGGTGTTCGTCACTCATGACCGCCGCTTCCTGCGAGCACTGGCCACCCGCATCGTCGAGATCGATCGCGGCCAGGTCACCAGCTGGCCGGGCGACTGGGCCAACTACGAGCGCCGTCGCGAAGAACGCCTCAACGCGCAGGCCCAGGAAAACGCACGGTTCGACAAGCTGCTGGCGCAGGAAGAAGTGTGGATCCGCCAGGGCATCAAGGCACGCCGCACCCGCGACGAAGGCCGCGTACGACGCTTGAAGGCGATGCGCAACGAGCGTTCCGCCCGCCGCGACCTCAGCGGCAACGTCAAGATGGAAGCAGCCCAGGGCGTGAGCTCGGGCAAGAAGGTCATCGACATCAAGGACATTTCGTTCGCCTTCGGCGATCGCACGATGGTCCGCGATTTCTCCACCACCATCCTGCGTGGCGACCGCATCGGCCTGATCGGCCCCAACGGCAGTGGCAAGACCACGCTGTTGAAGCTGCTGCTGGGCGAACTGCAGCCGCAGAAGGGTGAGGTCAACGCCGGCACCAACCTGCAGGTTGCGTACTTCGACCAGTACCGTGCAGTGCTGCGCGAAGACTGGAGCGCGATCGAGAACGTGGCCGAAGGCCGCGATTTCCTCGAGTTCAACGGCAAGCGCAAGCACGTGCACGCCTACCTGCAGGACTTCATGTTCACCCCCGAGCGCGCGCGCGCGCCGATCACCCGCCTGTCCGGTGGCGAGCGCAACCGCCTGCTGCTGGCCAAGCTGTTCGCGCAGCCGTCCAACCTGCTGGTGATGGACGAACCGACCAACGATCTGGACGTGGAAACCCTGGAGCTGCTGGAAGAGCTGCTGGGCGAATACAACGGCACGTTGCTGCTGGTCAGCCATGATCGTGACTTCATCGACAACGTGGTGACCTCCACGCTGGTGATGGAAGGCGATGGCGTGATCGGTGAGTACGTGGGTGGCTACAGTGACTGGCAGCGTTACGCGGCCAGCGTCGCTGCTGCGCCTGCGGTGGTTGCCGCGGCCAAGCCCGCTGCCGCTGCGCCGGCGGCGGCTGCGGAGCCGGCAGCGCCCAAGCGCAAGCTTCCCTACAAGGAGGCACGCGAGCTGGAGCAGTTGCCGAAGACAATTGAAAAGCTCGAAGGCGATGTCGAAGGCCTGACCGCAGCGATGAACGATCCGTCGTTCTACACGCGCAGCAGTGCCGAAGTGACCGCGCACACCCAGCAGCTGGCCAAGGTGCAGGCCGAACTGGACGCCGCGTACGCGCGCTGGGAAGAACTGGAAGGCTGATCGGCCACCACGGCCACCACGGCCGTCTCGCCTTGGCGGGCGGCTGTGGCTTCTGATCTGATTCCGCCTTGTAGCGAGCCGAGCACCGCAGGTCCGGCGAGGGCGGAGAGGTGCGGGTGTCTGAGCGCAGCGAGTTCCCGCGCCGTCCCTCGGCGGACCGAGGAGCGCAGGGTACCGGTGCGTAGCACCGGCTCGCGGATGGCGGAGCGTTTCTTTTGGTTACTTTTCTTTGCGCGCAAAGAAAAGTAACGCCCATGAACGCATCAGATTGCAGCAGCAGTCGCGATCCGCCCAGCGCGATCACTTGACCCCGTGCAGATCCCGCAGCTGGCTCGTGCGGCTGCCGAAGTACGCCGCCAGATCGGCGATGTCCTGATCGCTCAGGTCCTTCGCCTGCGGTGTCATCAGCGCATGCTGGCGATCACCGGCACGGTAGGCCTGCAGCGCATGCGCGAGGTAATCGCCATATTGCCCACCCAGCTTCGGATAGGTCGGATCGATCGGCGCATTGCCGTCGGCACCGTGGCAATCGATGCAGCTCTGGCTGGTCGCCTTGCTCTTGACCTTGGCGCGGGCCTCGCCGGCGGCTTCACGCCCGGCAGGCAGGCCCGCGGAGGAGGACGATCCGTGCTCGCCGCTGGCGTGGCCGGGATCGCCGGCGGATTTCTCGCTGTTCTCCACCTGTGACTGCGAGCAGGCCGCCAGCAGCAGGGCGACGGACAGGGCGATGGCGTGACGCAGTGGATGCGCGGCTTTCGACATGGGCGGGCCTTACTTGACGGTGGACAGGTAAACAGCGAGATCGGCGATCTCCTGTTCGCTGAAACTCATCGACTGCGCCTGCATCGTCGGATGCCGGCGCTTGCCCTGGCGGTACTCGGTCAGGGCCTGGGTCAGGTACTGCTGGGTCTGGCCACCGATCTTCGGTACCCGGTAACTGGGGTAGGCGTTCTTGTAACCGGTGATGCCGTGGCAACCCTGGCAGGTGTAGGCCAGCACACGGCCATTGTCGAAACTGCCGGTGGGCGTGGCAGCCGTCGGCACAGGGGCCGGAGCCGGTGCCGGGGCGGGTGCTGCAGGAGCAGAAGCAGGTGCGGGCTGTGCGGCGGCCCCGAGGGGCAGGAGGACGGCCAGAGCGAGACAAGCGGCGAGCGGCTGCGGGCGCATGGTGTCTTTTCCGGGGATTCGGGTCTGGTCGTTCCGGCGTGGGGTACGGAACGACCCGAGTATAGCCTCAGGTTTCATCTAGCTGAAATGGGGTCGGCCCGACCGGCGGCGTGAAGACACCATGACCTTTGGGATATGGTGTTGCCGTGAAGTGGTGCATTACTTTGCTACCACACCTGCCCACGCATCCTCCAGGGATCTGACGATGTCGCACCAAACCTTCCTGCCCGGCCCCCGCAGCGGACTCTGCGCTGCCGCGCTGCTGCTCTCCACCTCCCTGCTGCTGAGCGGTTGCGCCGCTGGGCCCAACAACGAGGCCAAGGCGGCCGAGACCAAGGACGAGAAGAAGGTCGACGCGGTGCCGGTGGAAGTGGCCGTGGCCAGCCATCGTGCGGTGGCCGCCAGCTACACCGGAACCGCAGCACTGGAGCCGCGCGCCGAATCGCAGGTGGTCGCCAAGACGTCGGGCGTTGCCTTGGCGGTACTGGTCGAGGAAGGGCAGCGGGTCAGCGCCGGGCAGCCTCTGGTGCGGCTGGATCCGGACCGCGCACGCCTGGCCGTTGCCCAGAGCGAGGCGCAGATGCGCAAGCTGGAAAACAACTACCAGCGCGCACAGAAGCTGGTCGGCCAGCAGATGGTCAGTGCTGCCGATGTCGACCAGCTGCGCTACGACCTGGAAAACGTGCGCGCGCAGTACCGCCTGGCCACGCTGGAACTGTCCTACACCACCGTGGTCGCACCGATTTCCGGCGTGATCGCCTCGCGATCGATCAAGACCGGCAACTTCGTGCAGATCAACACGCCGATCTTCCGCATCGTCGACAACTCGCGGCTGGAAGCCACCCTCAACGTGCCCGAGCGCGAGCTGGCGACCTTGCGTGCAGGCCAGCCGGTCACGCTGTCGGCCGATGCGCTGCCGGGCCAGACCTTCACTGGTGTGGTGGACCGTATCGCGCCGGTGGTGGATTCGGGCAGCGGTACGTTCCGTGTGGTCAGTGCTTTCGATGGCGCCGCGCAGTCGCTGCAGCCGGGCATGTTCGGCCGTATCCGCATCGACTACGACCAGCGTGCCGATGCACTGGTGGTACCGCGCCTGGCGCTGCTGGACGATGGTGAGCCGGCAGTGTTCCGCGTGCGCGAGGGCAAGGTCGCGCGGGTGCCGGTCAAGCTTGGCTACGCCGAAGGGCCGTGGGTGGAAATCCGTGAGGGACTGGCGGCGGGTGACCAGATCGTCACCGCCGGCAAGGTCGCCCTGCGCGACGGCACGGCGGTGCAGGTGATCGCCGATCCGAAGGCCAAGGCGAAGACCGTAACCGCCTCGGCCAAGCCGGCAGAGAAGGCCGGGAGCACGCAATGACCGCGCCCGGCCACGACCACGGTGCCTCGCCAGGGAGCGACGGCGCCGCCGCAGGCATGCGTGGCGGCCTGGTGGAGTTCGCCACTCGCCGCCGCGTCACCATCGCCATGTGCACGGTCACCCTGCTGCTGTTCGGCCTGATCGCACTGGGCAACCTCAAGGTCAACCTGCTGCCCGACCTGAGCTATCCGACGCTGACCGTGCGCACCGAGTACACCGGTGCGGCGCCGACGGAAATGGAAACCCTGATCACCCAGCCGGTCGAAGAAGCCGTGGGCGTGGTCAAGAACCTGCGCAAGCTGAAGTCGGTCTCGCGCACCGGCCAGAGTGATGTGGTGCTCGAGTTCGCCTGGGGCACCAACATGGACCAGGCCAGCCTGGAAGTGCGCGACAAGATGGAAGCGCTGAACCTGCCCCTGGAAGCCAAGGCGCCGGTGCTGCTGCGTTTCAATCCCTCCACCGAGCCGATCATGCGCCTGGTGCTGTCGACCAAGGCCGCGCCTGCGACCGACGAAGAAGCGATCCGTGAATTGACCGGCCTGCGTCGCTATGCCGACGAAGACCTGAAGAAGAAGCTGGAGCCGGTTACCGGCGTGGCGGCGGTGAAGGTTGGCGGTGGCCTGGAAGACGAGATCCAGGTCGACATCGACCAGCAGAAACTGGCCCAGCTCAACCTGCCGATCGACACCGTCATCAAGCGGTTGAAGGAAGAGAACATCAACATTTCCGGCGGCCGCCTGGAGGAGGGCTCGCAGCGCTTCCTGGTGCGTACCGTCAACCAGTTCGCCGACCTGGAAGAAATCCGCAACCTGCTGGTCACCACCCAGTCCGCCAACGGCAGCGCGGCCGACTCGGCGCTGCAGCAGATGTTCAACATCGCCGCCTCTACGGGCTCGGCTGCAGCCGTCGCCGCCGCCTCCGCTGCACAGAGCGCTTCCTCTGGCGGCGCCTCCAGCGTGGTCGCCAACGGCGTGCCGGTGCGCCTGAAGGACGTGGCCACCGTGCGCCAGGGCTACAAGGAGCGCGAAGCGGTCATCCGCCTGGGCGGCAAGGAATCGGTCGAACTGGCGATCTACAAGGAAGGCGACGCCAATACCGTGGCCACCGCCGAAGCGCTGCGCAAGCGTCTGGAACAGATCAAGGCAACGTTCCCGGCCGATGCCGAACTGACCACGATCGAAGACCAGTCGCGCTTCATCGAGCACGCCATCGCCGACGTCAAGAAGGACGCAGTGATCGGTGGCCTGCTGGCGATCCTGATCATCTTCCTGTTCCTGCGCGACGGCTGGAGCACGTTCGTGATCAGCCTGTCGTTGCCGGTCTCGATCATCGCCACGTTCTTCTTCATGGGCCAGCTTGGCCTGAGCTTGAACGTGATGTCGCTGGGCGGCCTGGCACTGGCCACCGGCCTAGTGGTGGATGACTCCATCGTGGTGCTGGAGAGCATCGCCAAGGCGCGCGAACGCGGCCTGGGCATCCTGCAGGCGGCGATCGCCGGTACCCGTGAAGTGAGCATGGCCGTGGTCGCCTCGACCCTGACCACCATCGCGGTGTTCCTGCCGCTGGTGTTCGTCGACGGCATCGCCGGCCAGCTGTTCCGCGACCAAGCGTTGACCGTGGCCATCGCCATCGCGATTTCGCTGCTGGTGTCGATGACCCTGATTCCGATGCTGAGCTCGCTGAAGGGCCGGCCGCCGCTGGCCTTCCCGGAAGAAGCTGCAGCCGAGCCGTGGCAACCGCAGAGCCGCTGGCAGAAGCCGGTCGCACTCGGCCGTCGTGGTGTGGTGGCGACGATGCGCTGGAGTTTCTACGCGCTGGCATGGCTGGTGGTGCGCCTCTGCCGTGGCGTGGCTGCAGTGGTCGGCCCGGTGATGCGCAAGGCCAGCGACATCGCCATGAAGCCGTACGCCGGTGCCGAACGTGGCTACCTGCGGCTGCTGCCGGGTGCGTTGGCCCACCCTGGCAAGGTGCTGGGCCTGGCTGCGCTAGCGTTTGTCGGCACGATGGCGCTGGTGCCGATGCTCGGCGCCGACCTGATCCCGCAGCTGGCGCAGGACCGTTTCGAAATGACGGTCAAGCTGCCGGCCGGCACGCCGCTGAAGCAGACCGATGCGCTGGTGCGTGAGCTGCAGTTGGCGCATGGCAAGGGCGAAGGCGTGGCATCGCTGTACGGTGTCAGCGGCAGCGGTACCCGCCTGGATGCCAGCCCGACCGAGAGTGGCGAGAACATCGGCAAGCTGACCATCGTGATGGAAGGCGGCGGCAACCCGCAGACCGAAGCGGAGATCACCGAGCGCCTGCGCGACACCATGGGCCAGCATCCGGGTGCGCAGGTCGACTTCGCGCGGCCGGCATTGTTCAGCTTCTCCACGCCGCTGGAAATCGAACTGCGCGGGCAGGACATGGCGACCCTGGAAGTGGCAGGCCAGCGCCTGGCGGCGCTGCTGCGCGGCAATGCGCACTACGCCGACGTCAAATCCACCGTGGAAGAGGGCTTCCCGGAAATCCAGATCCGCTTCGACCAGGAGCGAGCCGGTGCACTGGGCCTGACCACGCGGCAGATCGCCGATGTGGTGGTGAAGAAGGTGCGCGGCGATGTCGCCACCCGCTACAGCTTCCGCGACCGCAAGATCGACGTGCTGGTGCGCGCGCAGGAAACCGATCGTGCCAGCGTGGAGAGCATCCGCCGCTTGATCGTCAATCCGGGCAGCACCCGTCCGGTCACCCTGGATGCGGTGGCCGACGTGGTGGCCACCACTGGCCCCAGCGAAATCCATCGTGCCGACCAGACCCGGGTGGCCGTGGTCTCGGCCAACCTGCGCGACATCGACCTGGGCGCGGCCATGCGCGAAGTACAGCAGATGGTGTCCGAACAGCCGCTGGGCGCTGGCGTGGGCCTGCACATCGGCGGCCAGGGCGAGGAACTGGCACAGGCGGCGAAGTCGCTGATCTTCGCCTTCGGCCTGGCGATCTTCCTGGTCTACCTGGTGATGGCGTCGCAGTTCGAATCGCTGCTGCATCCGTTCGTGATCCTGTTCACCATCCCGCTGGCGCTGGTCGGCGCGATCCTGGCGCTGATGCTGACCGGCAAGCCGATCTCGGTGGTGGTGTTCATCGGCCTGATCCTGCTGGTCGGCCTGGTCACCAAGAACGCGATCATCCTGATCGACAAGGTCAACCAGCTGCGCGAGGCCGGCGTGGCCAAGCACGAGGCACTGGTGGAAGGTGCGCGTTCGCGCCTGCGGCCGATCATCATGACCACCCTGTGCACGCTGTTCGGCTTCCTGCCGCTGGCGGTGGCGATGGGCGAGGGCGCCGAAGTGCGCGCACCGATGGCGATCACCGTGATCGGTGGCCTGCTGATGTCGACCCTGCTGACCCTGCTGGTGATCCCGGTGGTGTACGACCTGATGGACCGCCGCGGCGATGCCTACTATCGCGAACGTGGCCGCAAGCATGCCGGCGAAGGTCTGCATGCCGCGCAGGGCAGCAGCGCGGGCGGGGAGGAGCCGGCATGAGTATTGCCGAGTTCTCCATCCGTCGGCCGGTCACCACCATCATGTGTTTCGTGTCGCTGGTGGTGGTCGGCCTGATCGCCTCGTTCCGGCTGCCACTGGAAGCGCTGCCGGACATCTCCGCACCGTTCCTGTTCGTGCAGATTCCCTACACCGGCTCCACCCCGGAAGAAGTCGAGCGGACCATCATCCGGCCGGTGGAGGAGTCGCTGGCGACGATGACCGGCATCAAGCGCATGCGGTCGTCGGCGACCTCCGAAGCTGCGTCGATCTTCATCGAGTTCAGTGACTGGGATCGTGATATCGCCATCGCCGCTTCAGATGCGCGCGAGCGCATCGACGCGATCCGCAGCGACCTGCCTGACGATGTGCAGCGCTACAACGTGTTCAAGTGGTCCAGCAGCGACCAGCCGGTGCTGAAAGTGCGTCTGGCCAGTACCACCGACCTGACCACTGCCTATGACATGCTCGACCGCGAATTCAAGCGGCGTATCGAGCGGATTCCGGGCGTGGCCCGGGTCGAGATCACCGGCGCGCCGCCGAACGAGGTGGAGATCGCGATCGATCCGAACCGCCTGAACGCCCACGGCCTGAGCATCAATGAGCTGAGCGATCGCCTGCGGACGCTGAATTTCTCGATCTCGGCCGGGCAGATCGATGACAACGGCCAGCGGGTGCGCGTGCAGCCGGTGGGCGAGATCACCGACCTGCAGGAAATGCGTGACCTGGTCATCAATGCCAAGGGGCTGCGCCTGGGTGACATTGCCGATGTGCGGCTGAAGCCGGCGCGGATGAGCTACGGCCGGCGCCTCGATGGCAATCCTGCCGTCGGCCTGGACATCTACAAGGAGCGCAGCGCCAACCTGGTGGACGTCTCGCGCGGCGCGCTTGCCGAGGTTGAAGCAATCCGCGCGCAGGACTCGATGCGCGACGTGCAGATCAAGGTGATCGACAACCAGGGCAAGGCAGTGACCTCGTCCCTGCTGGAGCTGGCCGAGGCCGGCGGCGTCGGCCTGATCCTGTCGGTGACGGTGCTGTTCTTCTTCCTGCGCCACTGGCCGTCCACGCTGATGGTGACCTTGGCCATTCCGATCTGTTTCACCATCACCCTCGGCTTCATGTACTTCGCCGGCGTCACGCTCAACATCCTGACCATGATGGGCCTGCTGCTGGCCGTGGGCATGCTGGTCGACAACGCCGTGGTGGTGGTCGAGAGCATCTACCAGGAACGCGAGCGACTGCCGGACCAGCCACGCCTGGCCTCGATCATCGGCACCCGCAACGTTGCCATCGCGCTCAGCGCCGGCACCTTGTGCCACTGCATCGTGTTCGTGCCCAACCTGTTCGGCGAAACCAACAACATCAGCATCTTCATGGCGCAGATCGCGATCACCATCTCGGTCTCGCTGCTGGCCTCGTGGCTGGTGGCGGTCAGCCTGATCCCGATGCTGTCCGCACGCATGGCCACACCGAAGCTGGTGCACTCGCAGACCGGCGTGATCGCGCGCCTGCAGCGTCGATACGCGCAGCTGTTGGACTGGTCACTGCGCCATCGTGGCTGGAGCCTGCTGGGCATCCTGCTGGTGGTGCTGGTCAGCCTGGTACCGATGAAGCTGACCAAGATCGACATGTTCGGTGGTGATGGTGGCAAGGACATCTTCATCGGCTACATGTGGAAGGGCGCCTACACCTACCGGCAGATGTCCGAGGAAGTGGCCCGCGTCGAAGCCTGGGTCGAGGAGAACCGCGAGCGTCTGCACGTGCAGCAGGTCTACTCCTGGTACAGCGAGCAGGAAGGCAGTTCGACCGTGGTCACCCTGGACGAGAAGTACGCCAAGGACATCAAGGCGCTGCAGGAGGAGCTGCGCAAGGGCCTGCCGAAGTCCGCGCGCACCGACTACTTCGTCGGCAACCAGGGCGGTGATGGTGGTGGTGGCGGCAACCAGGGCGTGCAGGTGCAGCTGGTCGGCGACTCCAGCGCGATGCTGCAGGAGATCGGCCAGGAAGTCCTGCCGCTGCTGGCCCAACGCACTGAGCTGCGCGATGTGCGCATCGACAATGGCGAGAAGGGTGGCGAGCTGAAAGTGCACGTCGACCGCGAGCGTGCAGCGGCGTTCGGATTCAATGCCGAGCAGGTGGCCAGCTTCGTCGGCCTGGCGCTGCGTGGCGCGCCGATGCGCGAGTTCCGTCGTGGTGACAACGAAGTGCCGGTGTGGGTGCGCTTTGCCGGTGCCGAACAGAGCAGCCCCGAAGACCTGGCGGGTTTCAGCGTACGCACCGGCGATGGCCGCAGCGTGCCGCTGCTGAGCCTGGTCAGTGTCGACGTTGGTTCATCGGCGACCCAGATCGGCCGCACCAACCGCCAGACCACGTTGACCATCAAGGCCAACCTGGCCGAGAAGATCACCGCGCCGGACGGCCGCAAGGCCATGGAAGCAGTGCTCAAGCCGATGAACTTCCCGGCCGGCTACGGCTTCACCTTCGACGGTGGTGACTACGGCGATGACAACGAGGCGATGCAGCAGATGGTGTTCAACCTGCTGATCGCGCTGGTGATGATCTACGTGGTGATGGCCGCGGTGTTCGAATCGCTGCTGTTCCCGGCGGCGATCATGAGCGGCGTGCTGTTCTCGATCTTCGGCGTGTTCTGGCTGTTCTGGATCACCGGCACCTCGTTCGGGATCATGTCCTTCATCGGCATCCTGGTGCTGATGGGCGTGGTGGTGAACAACGGCATCGTGATGATCGAGCACATCAACAATCTGCGTCGGGGCGGGATGGGGCGTACCCAGGCGCTGGTGGAGGGCTCACGCGAGCGTCTGCGCCCGATCATGATGACCATGGGCACGGCGATCCTGGCGATGGTGCCGATCTCGCTGACCGATACGCAGATGTTCGGCAACGGGCCGGAGTACTCGCCGATGGCGCGTGCGATTGCCGGTGGCCTGGCGTTCTCTACCGTGGTCAGCCTGCTGTTCCTGCCGACGATCTACGCGGTGCTTGATGACCTACGCAATGCGGTGGTGCGGCTGATCCAGCGCGCTCGCGGCCGCGAGGTCGTGGCGGGAACCCCGGTGTAGTGGTCGAGCTTGCTCGACCGTAGGGGCGGAAACGTGTTGTGGTGGGGGGAGACCGGTCGTAGTGGGGCGGTCTCCCCTTTTTTTTTCGCCGGGCATGGCCCGGCCTACCAATGCCGTGGGTGTAAATGACGTGCCAACCAAGGTTGGCACCTACCGGTAGCGCCGGGCCATGCCCGGCGGGGCAGCCCGATCAGCTCGCCACCTTGCTCCACACCTTGCCTGCAGTCAGCCACAGGCCCAGCATGCTGCCCAGGTTGGTCAGCATGAAGGTCAGCACCACGCGGGTCACGCGATTGCGGTACCAACCCTTCAACGACTGTGCATCGTCACGCAGCTTGAGGAAATCCTCGTAGGTCGGCTTGCGCAGGCGCGCTTCCACCAATGCCGCGAATGCGCCGGTGGGGATGCTCAGGCGGAACGGCTTGAACGGCGCCACCACAATCGCGGTGAGGATGCTCAGCGGGTGGCTGCCGGCCACCAGGCAGCCCAGGCCAGCCAGGCCGCCGGTATACATCGCCCAGGTCGCCAGCAGCTCGGTGCCCACGCCCAGTCCACCACGATAGAAGCCAACACCGATGCCGGTGGCCACGATGGCGAGGATCGCCAGGGTGAACCACGGGATGTTGCGCTTCTTCGGCACCACTTCCAGTTGCTCGCGCAACGGCGCAGGCGCCTCGGTATCGGTTTCCAGGTAACGCGCCAGGCCGGCCAGATGGCCGGCGCCGACCACCGCCAGCACTTCGCGCTGCTGCGGATCATGCGCTTCACGCAGGCGCGTGGCCATGTAGCGGTCGCGCTCGCCGATGATCGTTTCGTACAACGCCGGGTTCTCGCTGGCGAACTCGCCGAAGCTCGATTCCAGCATGTCGCCCTGCTTCAGCTTCTCGATCTCGTCTTCGCCGACATCCTCGGACGAGAACAGGCCGGCGCCAAGCCCGGCGACCAGCTTCAGCTTGCCGAAGAAGCCCAGTCGCTGCGAAGCACGGCGGAATGTCAGGCCGACTTCGCGGTCGATCAGGTGCACCGGCAGGTTGCGCTCGCGCGCCAGGTCCACCGCACGCTTCAGTTCCGCGCCTGGCTCGATGCCGAGCTGTTCGGCCAGTCGGCGCTGGTAGGCCGACAACGCGAGGTTGGCCGCGAACAACGCGACGCGGCCCTTGCGGATCACTTCCACCAGGTCCAGTTTGGCCAGCGTGTCCGGGTCGCTCAGCGCCTGCAAGCGCTGCGGGTCCAGCTCGACGGCCACCGCATCGAATCGTCCGCTATCGATGGCTTTCTCCACCGCCTCGACGCTGGCATGGGAGACGTGGGCAGTGCCCAGCAGGGTGTAGCGCACGCCATCGCGCTCGACGACGCGCACGGGCTGGCCGGCGAACAGATCGTCGCCGGTTTCGGGAAGGGTTTCGGTCATGGAATCATTCATTGGAAGGAGCGGAATCGGCGCCATCGCCGAGCGCGCGCTGCATCTGTACGGTGTCCAGCCAGCGGCCGTGCTTGCGGCCGAGGCCACGGAACACGCCCACCAGCTGGAAACCGAAGCGTTCGTGCAGCTTGATGGAGGCCGTGTTGGTCGGCTCGCCGATCACCGCCACCATCTGTCGATGGCCGCGCGCGGTGCAGGCATCGATCAGTGCCTGCAGCAGGCTGGTGCCGACGCCACGGCCCTGGAAACGGGCATCGACGTAGACCGAGTTCTCAACGGTCCACTGGTAGGCGATGCGCGTGCGGTAGGTGTTGGCATACGCATAGCCGGCAACCTGGCCGTCGACCTCGGCCACCAGGTAGGGGAAGCCGCGGTCGATGATGTCGCGCATGCGGCGCAGCATCTCGGCCTGGTCGGGGATCTCGTACTCGTAGGTATTGACGAAGTCGGTCACTTCCACCGCGTAGATCGCGGTGATCGCAGCGATGTCGGCAGGGCCGGCATCACGGATGAGTACGGCCATGCGCGGGCTCCGGGTCAGTCGATGTAGCGCTTGAGCAGGTCGCCGTAGGCGTCGATGCGACGGTCACGCAGGAACGGCCAGATGCGGCGCACGTGTTCGCTGCGCTGCAGGTCGACCTCGCACATCAGGATGGTCGCGTCGGTGCCGGCTTCGGCCAGGAACTCGCCCTGCGGGCCCAGCACGTGGCTGTTGCCCCAGAACTGGATGCCCGAGGCGCCCAGCGGCGAAGCCTCGTGGCCGACGCGGTTGCAGCTGAGCACTGGCACGCCATTGGCTACGGCATGGCCACGGTGGCTCAGTACCCAGGCATCGCGCTGGCGGGTCTTCTCGTCCTGCACATCATCCGGGTCCCAGCCGATCGCGGTGGGGTACAGCAGCAGCTCAGCACCGGCCAGCGCCATCAAGCGCGCCGCTTCCGGGTACCACTGGTCCCAGCACACCAGCACGCCGAGGCGGCCCACGGAGGTGTCGATCGGCTTGAACCCGATGTCGCCCGGGGTGAAATAGAACTTTTCGTAGAAGCCCGGGTCATCCGGAATGTGCATCTTGCGGTACTTGCCCAGCAAGGTGCCGTCCTTCTCGAAGACCACGGCAGTGTTGTGGTACAGACCGGCAGCGCGGCGCTCGAACAGCGAGCCGACCAGCACCACGCCATGCTTCTTCGCCAGCGCGCCCAGGCGCTCGGTGCTCGGTCCCGGAATCGGCTCGGCCAGGTCGAATTCATCGACCGATTCGTGCTGGCAGAAGTAGGGACCGTTGTGCAGTTCCTGCAGCAGCACCAGCTTCGCGCCCTGTGCCGCGGCGTCGGCAACACGCGCTTCGATCACCGCCAGGTTGGCGGCGGCATCACCGTGGTTGCGCTCCTGGATCAGGGCGACGGTAAGGGGGCTGCGCGAGTTCATGCGGGGCGATCCTGCGGGGGAAAACCCGCATGTTAACGCGGATGCGCCATGACAGCGTGTTGGCTGCTGAATGGTTGAAGGGTGGTGCCGGCCGCTGGCCGGCAACTCCGTCAATCCATCAGGCCCGGGTCGCCATAGGCCGGCATCAGCACCGCGCCGTTGACGATCAGGTAATTGGCATACGAAGCAGCCAGGCGGCGGCCTTCATCGATCACCGGCTTTGCCCACGGCAACGGGAACAGGCGGTACGGCTTTCCGTCAGCCGTGCGCAACGCGGCCAGCTCGGCGCCCATCGCCTGCAGCTCGGCGTAGTGCGAATCGCTGGCGTCGTCGCAGGCCTGGTAGACGATGCTGTCGGCCGAGGCGAAGCGGGCGAGGGTGTCGATATGGGCGTCGGTGTCGTCGCCTTCCAGGTAGCCATGATCCAGCCACAGCACGCGTTCCTGCTCCAGCCAGTTCGCCAGGTCGGCGCTCAGGCTGTCGCGGTCACGGTCGGGATGGCGCTCGTGCAGGCACTTCCAGGTGGTCAGCAGGGTGCCTTCACCATCGGTCTCGATGCCGCCGCCTTCCAGTGCGAACGGAATGCTGCGCACCGCCGCATCGTTGAACACGCCGGCCTGGTCGAGCACGCCAACCAGCTGGTCATCGAGGGTGGCATCGAACTTGCCGCCCCAGCCGGTGAAGCGGAAGTCCAGCAGCTGGAAGCTGCCGTCGGCGCGGCGCAGGGTGATCGGGCCCGAATCACGCAGCCAGGTATCGTCGTACGCGGCGGTGGTGAAGTGGACCTTGTCCATGTCGATGCGGTTGGAGCGCAGCCGCATCTCGGCATAGGTCTCCACGTCATCGTCGGCCACGCAGATCAGCACCGGCTGGAAGCGGGTGATCGCCGCAACGAGGGCGATGTAGGTCTCTTCCACCTGGCCCAGGCGGTCGGCCCAGTCGGTGTCGGCGGTGGGCCAGGCAATCAGGACGCCGCTCTGGGCTTCCCATTCGGCAGGAAAACGAAGGGTCTGGTTCATGGTCTCGCTACACGCGCCCGCCGGTGGCGGGCATGGGGGTCAACGGATCGGCGGCTTGGGGCCGATTTCGTTCGGATCCGCCTGGTTTGCCACCACGTCGATCACCTTCTGCTTCTCGAAGTAGACGGTGAACTGCGGGTACACCCAGCGGTGGATGGTCGGCCATTGCCGTTTCTGTCCGCCGCGCGGCTGCAGCTGCTCTGCCGGCGCGCCGAACTGGGACTGCACCTGCTGCATGCTCTGGCCGCGGGCGGGCAGGGCGCCGGCCGGCTTCTCGCGGGCGCGGTCGACAAGCAGGGTATCGGCCATCGCCGGAGTGGCGGCAGCCAGGGTGGCCAGTACGGCCAGGGTGCACAGGTAACGCGTCATCTCGATCTACTCCCCAGTGGTCAAGAACAGCGATTACAGCAAAAACGGCAGGAAAAAACCGCATAAACAAAAAACCGCCCGAAGGCGGCTTTTTGCATCGGGTCGGCCCCGCGTGGGGCCAGCCGCGGTCACAAGGACCGTTGGGCTTAGCGCTGACGCGCCTTGAAACGCGGGTTCGACTTGCAGATGACGAAGATCTTGCCACGACGACGCACGACCTTGCAGTCACGGTGACGGGCCTTCGCCGACTTCAGGGAGGACAGAACTTTCATGGCATACCTCGGCGTAAACAGTAGTTGTTCGGGTGGAGCGTGGCCGCGATATGCGAAAGACAATCGGCAGTGGACGCTCGTTCAAGCCCGCCATTCTACCGGGCTTTTCCCCATGGTTTCAAGTGGTTGCACAATAGGCCCGTTGCGGGGTGTCTGGCAGGGGCTAGAATGCCCCCTTCACACGCGCAAGGACCCCCATGAATCCACTCGTTCCCGTCCTGACCATCGACGGCCCGTCAGGGGCCGGCAAGGGTACCATCAGCCGCATCGTGGCGCGCCGGTTGGGCTGGCACTACCTGGATTCGGGCGCTCTGTACCGTGCCGTCGGCGTGGCGGCCAGCTGGGCCGACATCGACACCTCCGATGCCTCCGCGCTGGTGCGCTGCACCTTTGACACCCATGTCCAGTTCGTCGAGCAGGGCGATGGCATGCGGGTCCTGGTCAATGGCACCGACGCCACCGACGAGCTGCGGCTGGAGACCACCGGGGCGCTGGCGTCGGCGATTGCCGCCATCCCCGAAGTCCGGGCCGCCCTGAAGGAGCGCCAGCGCGCATTCAGGATGGAGCCGGGGCTGGTCGCCGACGGCCGCGACATGGGCACCGTCATCTTCCCGGACGCCCCCTACAAGGTCTTCCTGACCGCCAGTGCCGAGGAGCGCGCCGAGCGCCGGCATAAGCAGTTGAAAGACAAGGGGGTTTCTGTTAACTTTGAAGACCTCCTGCGCGAGATCATGGCCCGCGACGCCCGTGATGCTCAGCGTACCGTGGCGCCCCTGAAGCCGGCAGACGATGCTGTCCTCATCGACACCACAGGCATCGGCATCGAAGATGTCGTTGCCAGAGTGATGGATCTGCTTCCGGTTCCGGCTGCCTGATCCGTTCGCGCGGGAGCTCTGCCAGCAGCATCGGTGGAGGTCGCGCATCTGCAGTGCTGTAAAAGCTCCGTCGCGCAATGATGCGTGGCGGTTTTCCTACTTCCACACACGACCTGCATTTCCGGGGTCGACCAACAGGCGGGCGGCAGCCATTCCCTGAAGGGAAGCCAGCCGACCCATGTGTCCAACAGAGTAAATCTAATGACCGAATCATTTGCCGAACTGTTTGAAGCCAGCCAGGCCAACCTGGCCAAGCTGAAGCCGGGCGCCATCGTCAGCGGTACCGTTGTTGAAGTCCGCGGCGACGTCGTGGTGATCAACGCCGGGCTGAAGTCGGAAGGCATCGTGCCGATCGAACAGTTCCGTAACGACGCTGGCGAAATCGATGTTGCCGAAGGCGACATCGTCAAGGTCGCCCTCGACTCGATCGAGAACGGCTTCGGTGAAACCGTCCTGTCGCGCGAGAAGGCCAAGCGCGCGATGGTGTGGGACGAGCTGGAAGAAGCGTTGGAAAAGAACGAAACCATCACCGGTCGCATCAGCGGCAAGGTCAAGGGTGGTTTCACCGTGGACATCAAGGATGTCCGCGCCTTCCTGCCGGGTTCCCTGGTCGATGTGCGCCCCGTGCGCGATCCGGCCTACCTGGAAGGCAAGGAGCTGGAATTCAAGCTCATCAAGCTTGACCGCAAGCGCAACAACGTCGTGGTCTCGCGCCGCGCTGTCGTCGAAAGCGAGCACTCGGAAGAGCGCGAGCAGCTGATGGACAAGCTGCAGGAAGGCGCGATCCTGAAGGGTGTCGTCAAGAACCTGACCGATTACGGCGCATTCGTGGACCTGGGCGGTATCGACGGCCTGCTGCACATCACCGACATGGCATGGAAGCGCGTGCGCCATCCGTCCGAAGTCGTGAACGTCGGCGACGAGCTGGACGTGCGCGTGCTGAAGTTCGACCGCGAGCGCAACCGCGTTTCGCTGGGCCTGAAGCAGCTGGGCGAAGATCCGTGGGATAACATCGCCCGTCGTTACCCGGCCAACAGCCGCGTGTTCGGCAAGGTCTCCAACGTCACCGATTACGGCGCATTCGTCGAAATCGAGCCGGGCGTCGAAGGTCTGGTGCACGTTTCCGAGATGGATTGGACCAACAAGAACGTCAACCCGTCCAAGGTTGTGCAGGTCGGTGACGAAGTTGAAGTCATGGTCCTGGACGTCGACGAGGAGCGTCGCCGCATCTCGCTGGGCATGAAGCAGGTTGCCGCCAATCCGTGGGAAACCTTCGCTGCCACCCACAAGAAGGGTGACAAGGTGTCGGGCCAGATCAAGTCGATCACCGACTTCGGCATCTTCATCGGCCTGGACGGCGGCATCGACGGCCTGGTTCACCTGTCCGACATCAGCTGGGCGACCACTGGCGAAGACATCGTTCGCAACTTCAAGAAGGGCGACAACCTGGATGCAGTCGTCCTGGCCGTCGATCCGGAGCGCGAGCGCATTTCGCTGGGCGTCAAGCAGCTGGAGCAGGATCCGTTCGGCCAGTACATGGCGACCAATCCGAAGGGCTCCAAGGTCGAAGGCGTGGTGAAGGAAGTCGACGCCAAGGGCGCGATCATCGAGCTGTCCGACGGCATCGAAGGCTATGTTGCAGCTCGCGACATCGCCAACGAGCGTGTCGACGACGCGACCCAGCACCTGAAGGTCGGCGACAAGGTTGAAGCCAAGTTCGTGGGCATGGATCGCAAGGGTCGTACCCTGCAGCTGTCGATCAAGGCCAAGGACGACGCGGAAATGCGCGAAGTGCTGGAGGAATACCAGTCCTCTTCGGCTTCCAGCGGCACCACCCAGCTGGGCGCGCTGCTGCGTGCACAGCTGAACGGCAACAAGTCCGAGTAATATCGGCCTTACGCTGTTCGTTGTTTCCTGGACGGCCCGGGCACTGCCCGGGCCGTTTCAGGCTGAGATGCCCCTGATGTGAGCCGGTAATGACCAAATCCGAACTGATCGAAATCCTTGCGCGCCGGCAGGCGCACCTGAAGGCCGATGATGTCGATCTGGCGGTCAAGTCATTGCTGGAAATGATGGGGGGCTCACTGTCGGCCGGCGATCGCATCGAGATCCGCGGCTTCGGCAGCTTTTCGCTGCACTACCGTCCGCCGCGCCTGGGGCGCAACCCGAAGACCGGCGAATCGGTTGCCCTGCCGGGCAAGCATGTCCCTCATTTCAAGCCAGGCAAGGAATTGCGCGAGCGGGTCAGCAGTGTGCTGCCGCTGGACGCAGATCCGGCCTGAGCCGTCCGTCGCGCGACTTCGTGCGAATCCCACCACGAGTCGGATAAGCTACGACCTCCTGCCAATGGAGCTGTCGCATGAAAGTTTTTCGTCTGCTGGTCCTGCTGGCGGTTCTGATCCTTGGTCTGATCATCGGTGCGGTCAACATGACGGCCATGTCGATCAACCTGCTGTTTACCCAATTGAACACGTCCGTCGGTGTGGCGCTGATTGCCGCCCTGCTGATCGGTGTCGTGGTCGGCGCTGGCCTGGTGCTGGTAAGCGTGGTCATTCCGCTCTACAGCCAGCTGCGCCGTGCCAACAAGTCGGCGGCTGCACCGTCGACGCCGGTGGCCCCCTCCCAATCTTTTGATGGACGTTGATCGAAGATGGAATTCGTTTCCGAGTGGTTCTGGTTCTTCCTCTGTCTTCCGTTGGCGGCTCTGGCCGGCTGGGTGATCGGACGCCGCGGTGGTCAACGCCACGGTGACAACCAGGTCAGCCACCTGTCCAGCACCTATTTCCGTGGCCTGAACTACCTGCTCAACGAGCAGCCGGACAAGGCCATCGAACTGTTCCTGCACATCGCCGAGCTGGACAAGGAAACCTTCGAGACCCAGGTCGCGCTGGGCCATCTGTTCCGTCGCCGTGGCGAAGTGGACCGCGCGATTCGTCTGCACCAGGGCCTGGTCAACCGCCAGGACCTGAGCGACGCACAACGCGTGCAGGCGCTGCTGGCACTGGGCGAGGACTACATGAAGTCTGGTCTGCTGGACCGTGCCGAAACCGTGTTCACCGAACTGGCACAGCTGGACCAGCGGGCACCGCAGGCGCTCAAGCACCTGATCGGCATCTACCAGGCCGAGCGCGACTGGGAAAAGGCGATCGACAACGCCACCCGCTTCGAGGATGTCACCGGCGAGCCGATGGGCAAGCTGATCGGGCAGTTTGAATGCGAGCTCGCCGAGCGCTTCCGTGGCGCTGGCAAGCTGGAAGAGGCGAGGGCGGCCATTGCCCGCGCCTACCAGGCTGATGCCATGTCGGTCCGTGCCGGCATCATCGAGGGCCGCCTGGAAACCGATGCAGGCAATGCCGAGGCCGCCGTGCGTGCCTTCGAGCGTGCCGCCCGCAACGATCCGGAGTACCTGCCGGAAGTGCTGCCGGCGCTGATGGAAAACTACCGCAAGGTCGGCGACCTGGGCGGCGCGCGCGCCTTCCTGTCCGAGATGACCGAGCATTACCGCGGCATCGCCCCGGTGCTGGCGCTGACCCGCCTGATGGAAGAGCAGGAGGGTGTTGCACCTGCCCGCGCCTACCTCGGCCGCCAGCTCAAGGATCGCCCATCGGTGCGTGGCGAATCGGCGCTGATCGACCTCACCCTGGCCGAGGGCGCAGATTCCACCGCGACCCTGCATGACCTCAAGCACATCACCGACCAGCTGCTGGTGCGTAACCCCGCTTACCGCTGCACCCGCTGCGGGTTCGGCGCCCGCACCCACCATTGGCAATGCCCCAGCTGCAAGGAATGGGGCACGGTCAAGCCGCTGTTGAATTACGCGGTGCTCTGAACTATGCCGTGGCTTGTGATGGCCGCGCTGCTGGGCCTGGCCCTGCTCAGCGCAGCATTGACCTGGGCGGCGCGCGTGTATGCGCTGCGCAGGCAGCTGTTGGATCAGCCCGGCGAGCGCCGCAGTCATAGTGTCGCCACCCCTCGCGGTGGCGGCATCGCCATCGTGATCAGTCTGCTGGTTGCTGCGGCCGTCGCCGCTTTTTTCTGGCCGGGCGCTGCGCTCAGCCTCGCTGTCGCCGGTCTCGGCCTGTTGCTGGTCGCCGGCATCGGCTGGTGGGATGACCATCGACCGCTGCCAGCCATGCGCCGGTTGCTGGTGCATTTCCTCGCCGCCGCCCTGCTGGCGGGGCTGGTCAAGATGCACGGCGGCGGCTGGTTGTTGAGCCTGTTGGTGCTGTTCTTCACCGCCTCGCTGATCAACATCTGGAACTTCATGGATGGGATCAACGGGATCGCCAGCAGTCAGGCGGTCATCGTTGCGCTGGGCTTCGCGACGGTGCTGCCCTGGCCCTATTCGCTGGTGGCCATCGTGCTTGGCCTGGCCTGCCTGGGTTTTCTGCCATTCAATTTCCCGCAGGCGCGGATCTTCATGGGTGATGTCGGCAGTGGCGCGCTGGGTTATGCCGTGGCGGTGGTGCTGGCCGTCGCGGCAGTGCACACCGACATCAACTGGATCCTGCTGCTGCTGCCGTTGTCCGCCTTCCTTGTGGACGCGGGCTTCACGCTGTTGGCGCGCATGCTTTCCGGGCAACGCTGGATGGAACCCCACACCCAGCATGTCTACCAGCGCGCGGTGCAGGCAGGAGCCAGTCACGCTCTGGTGACAGGGATGTACTTTGTTTTGGGCCTGTTCAGTATTACAGTGTTCAATATCTGCACCAATTTGCAGCCGAGGTGGGAGGCTGTCGTAGCGGTCGCGTGGTTTGTCGCGCTGACCCTGCTGTGGCTACTCCTGCGCAATGGATTGCGCCACCGATAAGGAATTACTCGATCTATGTCTTCACCCTGGCGGGACAGAATCCTCGGCCTGATGCCGCGTACGGCCATCGTCTGCCACGACTTGTTCATGGTATGGGCCTGTTGGCAGCTGTTGCATGCGGGTCGCTACTCGATCCTCGCCGACGCTCCCGCATTGCCGCTGTGGAACGTGGATACCACGCTGGTGCTGGCGCTGCAGGGCCTGGTGTTCTGGCGTATCGGCCTCTACCGGGGGCTATGGCGTTTTGCCAGCGTCAGCGACCTGCTGAACATCTTCAAGGCCAGCTTCATCGGCCTGATCGCCATTGTTCTGGTGCTGGCCTGGAAGCGCTTCAACGGCGTGCCGATGTCGGTGCTGGTGATCTATCCGTTCGCGCTGTCGGCACTGCTGGGCGCGCCGCGTCTGTTGTACCGGGCGTGGAAGGACTACCAGTCGCTGCAGTCCGATTCGACCGCACGCCGCGTGCTGATTCTCGGCGCCGGCCAGGCTGCTGAAACCCTGGTGCGCGACCTACGCCGATCCGGCAATTTCGAGCCGGTCGGCCTGCTTGATGATGCACCGCACCTGCGTGGCGCCAAGCTGCAGAGCCTGCCGATCCTGGGCACGCTGGACGACGCACCGGCGGTGGCCCGCGAGACCGCAGCCAAGCTGCTGGTGATTGCCATGCCCTCGCTGGATGCCGTCGGCATGCAGCGCGTGGTGGCCATCTGCGAGAGCACCGGCATTCCGTTCCGCACGGTGCCCAAGCTCAGCGACATCCTGCAGGGACAGTCGCTGCCGGGCCAGTTGAAGGAAGTGGCGATCGAAGATCTGCTCGGGCGCAAGCCGATCATGCCGGACTGGAACCTCATCCGCGGCTGGTTGGGCGGGCGCACGGTGATGGTGACCGGCGCCGGTGGCTCGATCGGATCCGAGCTGTGCCGCCAGTGTGCGCGCCACGGTGCGGGTCGTATCGTGCTGCTTGAGATCAGCGAGCTGCTGCTGTTGACCATCGAAGGCGAGCTGCGCCGCAGCTTCCCCGATGTCGAGATCGAAGCGGTGCTCGGTGACTGTGGTGATCCTGCGGTGATCCGCCACGCGCTGTCGCTGCACCCGGTCGACACCGCCTTCCATGCGGCTGCCTACAAGCACGTGCCGGTGCTGGAGCGTCAGCTGCGTGAAGCCGTGCGCAACAACATCCTGGCTACCGAGAACGTGGCCCGCGCCTGCCTGGAAGCCCACGTCGAGCATTTTGTGTTCATCTCGACCGACAAGGCGGTGGACCCGGTCAATGCGCTGGGCGCCAGCAAGCGCTATGCGGAGATGATCTGCCAGAGTCTGGACCAGAAGTCCACGCACACCCGTTTCGTGACCGTGCGTTTCGGCAACGTGCTGGCGTCGGCCGGCAGCGTGGTGCCGCTGTTCCGCGAGCAGATCCTCAAGGGCGGCCCGGTCACGGTGACAGACCCGGAGGTCAGCCGCTATTTCATGACGATTCCCGAGGCGTGCCAGCTGATCCTGCAGGCGGCCGCGTCGGCGTCGCACGGCGCAATCTACACCTTGGACATGGGCGAGCCTGTGCCGATCCGGGTGTTGGCCGAACAGATGATCCGCCTGGCCGGCAAGCAGCCTTACAAGGACATCCCGATCATCTACACCGGCATGCGCCCGGGCGAGAAGCTGCACGAGACGCTGTTCTATTCCGACGAGGACTACCGGCCAACCGCGCATCCGAAGATCCTGGAAGCCGGCGTGCGTTCGTTCTCGCGTGACATCGTGCTGGGCAACGTGCCCAAGCTGCGCGAGGCGATTGCCAGGTACGACATCGATACGATCCAGGAAATCCTGTTCGCGACCATGCCGGAATTCTCGCCAATCGAACAGGATGCTTACATTTCATCCGCTAAGGTTGTGCCCTTTCCGGCACGTGAGGCCAACAGGCACCAATGAGCAAGCGCATTCGCAAGGCGGTATTCCCGGTAGCGGGTCTGGGCACGCGTTTTCTTCCGGCGACCAAGACGGTGCCGAAGGAGATGCTGCCGATCATCGATCGGCCGCTGATCCAATACGCAGTGGATGAGGCGATCGAAGCAGGCTGTGACACCCTGGTGTTCATCACCAACCGTTACAAGCACGCCGTCGCCGACTATTTCGACAAGGCTTATGAGCTGGAGCAGAAGCTCGAGCGCGCAGGCAAGCACGAGCAGCTCGAATTGATCCGCCATGTACTGCCGGAAGGCGTGCGCGCGATCTTCGTTACCCAAGCCGAGGCTCTGGGCCTGGGCCACGCGGTGCTGTGTGCCAAGGCGGTCATCGGTGACGAGCCGTTCGCCGTGCTGTTGCCAGATGATCTGATCTGGAACCGCGGCGCGGGTGCACTGAAGCAGATGGCCGACCTCAACGAAGCCAGCGGCGCCAGCGTGATCGCCGTGGAAGACGTGCCACACGACAAGACGGCCAGTTACGGCATCGTTGCTACCGAGGCGTTCGATGGCCGCAAGGGGCGTATCTCGCAGATTGTGGAGAAGCCCAAGCCGGAAGACGCGCCGAGTGACTTGGCGGTGGTGGGGCGCTACGTGCTGAGCCCGAAGATCTTCGAGCTGCTTGAGCAGACCCGCACCGGTGCCGGTGGCGAGATCCAGCTGACTGATGCGATCGCCGAACTGCTGAAGACCGACGAGGTCGATGCCTATCGTTTCGAGGGCACCCGTTTCGACTGCGGCACCCATCTGGGGCTGGTCGAGGCGACGATCCGCTTTGCGCTGGACAACCCGAAGCTGGCCGGCCCGGCGCGCGAGAAGCTGGCGGCGATGCTGGCGGAGTAAGGGTTTTTCGAGCGCTCCGGCAGCGCCTTCCTGCATAGCTGGGGGAGGCGCAGGCAGGCCGCTGCAGGACACGCCGTAAACCCATCCTTGGGGGCTCGATGGCGCCATCCATGGCGCCAACGGTCCTGCAGCGGCCTGCCCACGCCTCTCGACAGTTTCCTGCGGGCGCGGACGGGCAGGGCGGAATCAAAGGCAGAAGCAAGAGCAAAAAGGCAGCCATTGGCTGCCYTTTTTCGTGGGTTGGGGTCGGATCCCTTTGCGCAGCAAAGGGCTCTGACCCCAAGGCCGAAAGCATCCACGCATGGCGTGGATCTACTACCTTTGCTCACCCCACCGCCGCGCGGAATGTTGGGTGGCGCGGGTGGGTGAGGCTGGCCGGGACTGTCAGCGGCATGGGCCAGGCGCATGCGCCTGGCGGGTTGGGCAGGACGCCCAACCCCGGTCTTGCCGTGTGCGCAGGACAGCGCACACGAGCAAGCCGCTGCCAAGCCCCCAGGGACGGGTTTACGGCGTGTCCCGGGCAGCCTCACCCGCCCGGGCCCTTCCGCAAACCGACAGGTCCGCCGGCAACGCCTTGAACCTTACAGCGCCTCGAAAATGCCGGCCGCACCCATGCCGGTGCCGATGCACATCGTCACCATGCCGTACTTCTGCTGGCGACGGCGCAGGCCGTGCAGCAGGGTCGCGGTACGGATCGCGCCGGTCGCACCCAGCGGGTGGCCCAGGGCAATCGCGCCGCCCAGCGGGTTGACCTTGCTCGGGTCCAGGCCGCAGTCACGGATGACGGCCAGCGACTGCGCGGCGAAGGCTTCGTTGAGCTCGATCCAGTCCAGCTGGTCCTGGGTCAGGCCGGCCTGCTTCAGTGCCTTCGGAATCGCGGCGATCGGGCCGATGCCCATCACTTCCGGGCGCACGCCGGCCACCGAGAAGCTGACGAAACGGGCCAGCGGGGTCAGGCCGTAATCCTTGATTGCCTGTTCCGACGCCAGCAGTACCGCGCCGGCGCCATCGCTCATCTGCGAGGAGTTGCCGGCAGTGACGGTGCCGCCGAACTGGCCGTTGCGGAACACCGGGCGCAGCTTGGCCAGGCCTTCAGCGGAGGAATCCGGGCGCGGGCCTTCGTCGGTGTCGGCCACCTTGTTGCGGGTGATGATGCGCTTGCCGTCGGCCAGGTCAGGCTGGTGCGAGACGATCTCGTACGGGCTGATCTCGTCCTTGAAGTCGCCGTTCTGGATGGCGGCCATGGCCTTCTGGTGCGAGGCCAGGGCGAACGCGTCCTGTTCTTCGCGCGAGACCTTCCACTCTTCAGCGACCTTCTCGGCGGTGATGCCCATGCCGTAGGCGATGGCGACGTGGTCGTTGTCGAACACGCTCGGGGCCATCGCAATCTTGTTGCCCATCATCGGCACCATCGACATCGATTCGGTGCCGCCGGCCAGCATCAGGTCGGCGTTGCCAAGGCGGATCGCGTCGGCCGCCTGCGCCACGGCCTGCAGGCCGGAGGAGCAGAAGCGGTTCACGGTCTGCGCGGCGATGGTGTTCGGCAGGCCGGCCAGCAGCACGCCGATGCGGGCCACGTTCATGCCCTGCTCGGCTTCGGGCATCGCGCAGCCGATGATCGCGTCATCGATGCGGTTGACGTCCACGCCCGGCGCCTGCGCCACGACGCTGCGCAGCACGTGGGCGAGCATGTCGTCGGGGCGGGTGTTGCGGAACATGCCCTTGGGCGCCTTGCCAACCGGGGTACGGGTGGCGGCGACGATGTAGGCGTCCTGGATTTGCTTGGTCATTGCAGTGATCTCTTGAATAGGGGTTGGAAGAGGTTGCCGGCCAGCGGCCGGCACTACCGATGTCTTCCGTCAGTTCCGCAGCGGCTTGCCGGTCTTGAGCATGTGCGCGATGCGGGCCTGGGTCTTTTCCTGCTGGGCCAGTTCGACGAAGTGCTTGCGCTCCAGGGTCAGCAGCCACTCTTCGTCGACCAGGGTGCCGCGGTCGACCTTGCCGCCGCACAGCACGGTGGCGATGCGCTCGGCGATCTCGTAGTCGTACGGGCTGATGAAGCGGCCTTCCAGCATGTTGACCAGCATCATCTTGAAGGTGGCGATGCCGACGTCACCGGCCACCTGGATGCGGCGTGCCGGCAGCGGCGGACGGTAGCCCGCTTCGGCCAGGGCGCGTGCTTCGGCCTTGGCGATGTACAGCGCCTCATAGCTGTTGAACACCACCTTGTCGGTGCTGCGCAGCAGGCCCAGTTCCTGGGCGTTGACCGCCGAGTTGGACACCTTGGCCATCGCCACGGTCTCGAAGGTCTTCTTCAGTTCGGCGAACACGTCACCGCCCGGGCCAGCGGCCTGCGAGGCACGCACGGCCAGTTCCTTCAGGCCGCCGCCTGCCGGCAGCAGGCCGACGCCGGCCTCGACCAGACCGATGTAGCTTTCCAGGAAGGCCACGGTCTTGGCGCTGTGCATCTGGAACTCGCAGCCGCCACCCAGGGCCAGGCCACGCACCGCAGCCACCACCGGCACCAGCGAGTACTTGATGCGCTGGCTGGTGCGCTGGAAGTTGTGCACCATTTCTTCGAACTGGTCGACCTTGCCGGCCTGCAGCAGGCCGAGGGCGCCAGCCAGGTCGGCACCGGCGGAGAAGGGCTCCTTCTGCTGCCAGATCACCAGGCCCTGGAAGTCCTTCTCGGCGCGGGTGACGCATTCCTGCAGGCCATCCAGCACGTGGTCGGACACGGTGTTCATCTTGGTCTTGAAGCTGACCACGGCGATGCCGTCGCCGTCGTGCCACATGCGCAGGCCGTCGTTCTCGAACACGGTCTCGCCCGGCGCGAACTTCTCACCCAGCAGCGGATCGGGGAAGCGCTGGCGCTGGTACACCGGCAGCGACGAACGCGGCAGCTTGGCGTTGCGCGACGGGCTGTAGCTGCCCTCGGCGGCGTGCACGCCATCGCGGCCATCGAACACCCAGTCCGGCAGCGGGGCGTTGCTCATGCTCTTGCCGGCGACGATGTCATCGGCAATCCACTGCGCGACCTGCTTCCAGCCGGCAGCCTGCCAGGTTTCGAACGGGCCCAGCGACCAGCCGTAGCCCCAGCGGATGGCCAGATCGACGTCGCGCGCGGTCTCGGCGATGTCGGCGAGGTGGTAGGCGCTGTAGTGGAACAGGTCGCGGAAGGTCGCCCACAGGAACTGCGCCTGCGGGTGCTGGCTCTCGCGCAGCTTGGCGAACTTCTCGGCCGGGTTCTTGATCTTCAGGATCTCGACCACTTCCGGCGCAGCGGCGCGGTCAGCCGGACGGTAGTCCTGCTTTTCCAGGTCCAGCACCACGATGTCCTTGCCGACCTTGCGGAAGATGCCGGCGCCGGTTTTCTGGCCCAGTGCGCCCTTGGCAATCAGCGCGTCCAGCCACTTCGGCGACTTGAAGAATTCATGCCACGGATCATTGGGCAAGGTATCGCCCATGGTCTTGATCACGTGCGCCATGGTGTCCAGGCCGACCACGTCGGAGGTGCGGTAGGTCGCCGACTTCGGGCGGCCGACCAGCGGGCCGGTCAGGCCGTCCACTTCGTCGAAGCCCAGGCCGAATTCCTGGGTGTGGTGGATGGTGGACAGGATCGAGAACACACCGATGCGGTTGCCGATGAAGTTCGGGGTGTCCTTGGCGTACACCACGCCCTTGCCCAGGGTGGTGACCAGGAACGCTTCCAGGCCTTCCAGCACGCTGGCGTCGGTGGTGGTGGCCGGGATCAGCTCGGCCAGGTGCATGTAGCGCGGCGGGTTGAAGAAGTGCACGCCGCAGAAGCGGTGGCGAAGCTGTTCGGGCAGCACGTCGGCCAGCTTGTTGATGCCCAGGCCCGAGGTGTTGGAGGCCAGCACGGCGTGGTCGGCCACGAACGGGGCGATCTTCTTGTACAGGTCCTGCTTCCAGTCCATGCGCTCGGCGATGGCCTCGATGATCAGGTCGCAGTCCTTCAGCTGTTCCAGGCCGGTCTCGTAGTTGGCCGGGGTGATGGCTTCGGCCAGCGACTTGCTGGCCAGCGGCGCCGGGCTCAGCTTGCCGAGGTTGGCGATCGACTTCAGCACGATGCCATCGGCCGGACCTTCCTTGGCAGGCAGGTCGAACAGCACGGTGTCGACGCCGGCATTGGTGAGGTGGGCGGCGATCTGGGCACCCATGACGCCGGCACCCAGCACGGCGGCGCGGCGGACTAGCAGGGAATTGGACATGGTGTAGGGCCTTTGTTGGTCAGCAGTTACTGGGTGGAATCAATGGAGGCGGGCAGGGCGCTGCCACTGCGGGCGGCGGCGCGGAATCCGGCCTCGGCGAAATGGATCAGTTCATGGGCGGCATGGGCACGATGCGCCGTTTCGGTGACACCGGCAGGTCGCTTGATCAGTCCGAAATCGGCCATGGCATAGGTCAGCGAGCCAGCGAGGAAATCCAGGCGCCAATAGAGCTCTTCCTTGCTCAGGCCGGGCACGCAGGTGGCGATCGCCTTGCCGAACTCACGCAGCACGTGGCCGTAGTGGTCGGACAGGAACTTGCGCAGGTTGTCGTTCTTTTCAGCGTAGGCACGGGCGATCACGCGGACGAAGGCACCGCCGTTCTGGCGGTCCTGGGCCAGCGCCAGGGCCGGCTCGACGAAGGCGGCGAGCACCGGCCGCAGTTGGCCGGGGTGTTCGTTGCGGGCACGCTCGAGCTGGGCCAGGCGGGCGCCGGTCATCTCGTCCATGCGGCGGCGGAACACCTCGTTGACCAGGTTTTCCTTGGAGCCGAAGTGGTAGTTGACCGCAGCGATGTTGACGTCGGCCTGGCTGGTGACCTGGCGCAGCGAGGTGCCGGCAAAACCGTGCTGGGCGAACAGCTCCTCGGCGGCGCCGAGGATCCGGTCCTTGGTCGAGAAGTGGGCGGGCTTGGCCATCGGGCGGGCGGACCTTAATCAAACGATTGTTTGATACTAGAACCAGACGGTACCGTATGGCATTTTGCAGTGCAGCAAAAATACCCCGATTGGTCAGAATCTGCTCAGGTGGGTGAATGGGGGTAGTGCCGGCCGCTGGCCGGCAGCCCGCCAATCCCGTTTCGACGCGGCTTTTTTTTTGTTACCCTTCGGGCCATCAGCGGCCCGATTCCATTGGAGACATCCCATGGCGCTGGAGCGCACCCTTTCGATCATCAAGCCGGACGCCGTTGCCAAGAACGTCATCGGCGAAATCTACGCCCGCTTCGAAAAGGCCGGCCTGAAGGTCGTGGCCGCCAAGTACAAGCAGCTGTCGCGTCGTGAAGCCGAAGGCTTCTACGCCGTGCACCGCGAGCGTCCGTTCTTCAACGCACTGGTCGAGTTCATGATCTCCGGCCCGGTGATGATCCAGGCCCTGGAAGGCGAGAACGCCGTCCTGGCCCACCGCGACCTGCTGGGCGCCACCAACCCGAAGGAAGCCGCTGCGGGCACCATCCGCGCCGACTTCGCCGAATCCATCGATGCCAATGCCGCCCACGGCTCGGACTCGGTCGAGAATGCCGCGATTGAAATCGCGTACTTCTTCGCCGCCACCGAAGTCGTCTCGCGCTGAGAGTAATGCCGTGAACGAGGTCGTACAGAAAATCGCCATCCAGCCGCTGCCGAAGTCGGCACCCACGGCTGGCAAGCAGAACCTGCTCGACCTCGATCGCGCGGGCCTGGAGAAGTTTTTCGTCGAGGTTCTCGGCGAGAAGAAGTTCCGCGCCCATCAGGTGATGAAGTGGATCCACCATCGCTACGTCACCGAGTTCGATGAGATGACCGACCTCGGCAAGGTCCTGCGCGCCAAGCTGCAGGAGCATGCCGAGGTCCTCGTCCCGAACATCATCTTCGACAAGCCCTCCGCCGACGGCACCCACAAGTGGCTGCTGGCGATGGGCGTGGATGGCAAGAACGCCATCGAGACCGTGTACATCCCCGACAAGACCCGTGGCACGCTGTGCGTGTCCTCGCAGGTCGGTTGTGGCCTGAACTGCACGTTCTGCTCCACCGCCACCCAGGGCTTCAACCGCAACCTGACCACCGCCGAGATCATCGGCCAGGTGTGGATCGCGGCGCGCCACCTGGGCAACGTGCCGCACCAGATGCGCCGCCTCACCAACGTGGTGATGATGGGCATGGGCGAGCCGCTGATGAATTTCGACAACGTCGTGCGCGCCATGAGCGTGATGCGCGACGACCTGGGCTACGGCCTGGCCAACAAGCGCGTGACCCTGTCGACCTCCGGCCTGGTGCCGCAGATCGACCGCCTGTCCACCGAAAGCGACGTGTCGCTGGCGGTGTCGCTGCATGCGCCGAACGACGAGCTGCGCGAGACCCTCGTGCCGCTCAACAAGAAGTATCCGATCGCCGAGCTGATGGCTTCGTGTGCACGTTACCTGCGCGCCAACAAGCGCCGCGAATCGGTCACCTTCGAATACACCCTGATGAAGGGCATCAACGACAAGCCCGAGCATGCCCGCGAGCTGGCCCGCCTGATGCGCCAGTTCGACAACGCGGTGCAGGCCAAGGATTCGGGCAAGGTCAACCTGATCCCGTTCAACCCGTTCCCGGGCACCCGCTACGAGCGGTCCGAAGAGGCGCATATCCGCGCCTTCCAGAAGATCCTGCTCGACAGCAACGTGCTGACGATGGTGCGCCGTACCCGTGGCGACGATATCGACGCCGCCTGCGGCCAGCTCAAGGGCCAGGTGATGGATCGCACCCGCCGCCAGGCTGAGTTCAACAAGACACTGCAGGCAGGGAAGGGGAGCGATGCCGCGGCCTGATCGCTTCTGGCTGGCACTGCTTGCAGGCGTGCTGGCCCTCTCGGTCACCGCTTGCAAGTCGCAACCCAAAGCCAAGCTGGGCCCCAGCCAGGCGACGGTCTATTCGGTCCGCGACCCCGAAGGTGTTCGCCGGCAGGTCCGCGCTGCGGATCTGCTTGCCCTGGCTGTCCGCGACATGCAGAGCGGCAACCTGGATGCCGCCGAGCGCAAGACGCGCGACGCGATCAAGCTGACCCCTGCCGACCCCGATGCACTGGTGCTGCTGGCCGGCATCGATGATCAGCGTGGCCGCACCCGGCAGGCCGGGGAAGGCTTCCGCATGGCCGCCGAGCTGGCGCCGCAGCGGGGTGACGTACTCAATAATTATGGTGCTTGGCTGTGCCAGAACRGGCAGGCCGCCGAGTCGTTGGCCTGGTTCGACCGTGCGCTGCAGGCGCCCAACTACACCACGCCGGCCGAGGCGCAGGCCAACGGCGGCAGCTGTGCGTTGGACGCTGGCCAGCTTGAACGTGCCGAACGCAACCTGCGTGCCGCCCTGTCTCAGGTGCCTGGCAACCCGGTCGCGCTGGAGGCAATGGCCCAGTTGAGCTTCCGCCGCGGTCAGTTCATGGAAGCCCGCGCCTTCGCCGAACGTAGGATTGCGGCTGCACCGGCCACGCGTTCCGTGTTACAACTTGCGTCTCAAATCGAGGCGCGGCTGGGTGATCAGGCGGCATCTGATCGCTATCTTCAGCGGATTCGACAGGAATTTCCGCAGGACGCGGGCTCCTAACTCCAGGGTTGATGCATTGTGATTGATGACCAGACTGTGAGCGATCTCGAGACTGTGGCCGGCTGCGGCACCCGCCTGCGCCAGGCCCGCGAGGCCGCCGGACTGACCCTCGAAGACGTCGGCCAGCGCCTGCGCATGCCGGTTCAAGTGGTGAAGTCGCTCGAGCAGGAGCAGTGGCAGAAGCTCGGCGCGCCGGTGTTCGTGCGCGGCCAGCTGCGCAGCTATGCCCGCCTGCTCGGTGTCGACGTCAGCGAACTGCTGGAACAGGCCCAGGTTGGCCCGGTGGTTCCGCCGACCCTGGTCAGTCACACCCATACCCCGCGTGCGCGCCGCATTGCCGAGAATCTCGGCCGCCGTGCGCTGTATGTCGGTATTACCGCCGTGCTGGCCGTCCCGGTCTGGTTCGCCACCCGTGGCCACTTCGATGGCGTCGCGCCCTCGCCGAACACCGCCTCGCTGGACGTGATCCCGGCCGCCGTACCGGTTACCCCGGCCGGTCCCGGGTCCGCCGCTGCCGCACCCGCCGAGGTGGCGGCCGCGCCTGTCACCAAGCCGACCGCTACCCCCTACGTTGCCTCGCTGGCCCCGGTGCCACGCGCTGCGCCGGCCGCTGCCGCCAACCTGGACATGCAGTTCAGCGGCGACAGCTGGGTCGATATCGCCGGTCCGGATGGCGGTAGCGTCGAGAAGGCGTTGATCAAGGCGGGCGAGACCCGCAGCTTCACCCCCGGCCAGGTGGCCCGGGTCACCCTGGGCAACGCCTCGGCGGTCCAGGTTCAGCAGAATGGCGCTATCGTCGATCTGACGCCCTATCAGCGAGCCAACGTGGCACGCTTTCAGGTATCCTCTGAAGGCTCCGTTGTCCCGGTTTCACACTGAGGCGCGGTTTCACCACCTTCGATAATCCCAATGGTCCCTCCCGATGGGCGGGGCGAGAGTACGCATGGCGATCGACGACCTGCTCGACGAGCACGAACAAAGTGAACGCGTCCGCAGCTGGCTGCGGAAGAATGGTGCCAGCATCCTCGGTGGCGTAGTCATCGCCATCGGTGCCATTGCCGGCTGGCAGTGGTACCAGAAGGATCAGGGCGGCAAGCTGGCTTCGGCCAATGTCGAGTACCAGAAGGCCCTGGTGGGCCTGCAGCAGAACAAGCTCGATGACGCGGCCAAGGCGGTCAAGGCGCTGGAGGCTGGCCCGTCCAGCATCTACGGCGACTTGGCTGCGCTGCAGCTGGCCAAGGCCCAGGTCGATGCCGGCAAGAATGAAGAGGCGCTGGCCACCCTGCGCGCGGTGAAGGTCGAAGGCGACCTGCAGCGCGTGGTCGACCAGCGCGTGGCACGCCTGCTGGTGGCTACCGGCAAGGGCGATGAAGCGATCAAGCTGCTGGGCAGCGCCACCGACAGCAGCAGCCTGGAAATCCATGGCGATGCGCTGATGGCGCAGGGCAAGCGTGACGCGGCCCGCGAACAGTATGAGAAGGCGCTGAAGACGCTGGACGTGGCAGCGCCGCAGCGGCGACTGCTGGAAACCAAGGTTATGGACGCCGGCGGCACCGTCGCCGCCCCTGCGGAGTCGGTTTGATGAGTCAGAAGGTCATGATCACGCGCGTCGCCACCGTACTCCTGCTCGGTATGGCGCTGTCCGGTTGCAGCACCATGAAGGGCTGGTTCGCGGGCAAAGACGCAGCAGCGAAGAAGGCACAGGAGCCGGCGGAACTGGTCAAGTTCGAGCCGACCCTGAAGGTCAACAAGGCCTGGTCGGTCAACCTGGGCAAGGGCGAGCGCCGCATCGGCGTACGCCAGGGCCCGGCAGTGGCCAATGGCCACGTGTTCGCCGCGGCGATCACCGGTGGCGTGCACGCCATCGACCTGCAGACCGGCAAGAAGGTCTGGACCTGGGAGCCGAAGAAGGAAAAGAAGAAGGCCAAGCTGCGGCTGTCCGGTGGTCCGGGCGTCGGCGAGAACCTGGTGGTTATCGGTACCCTCGATGGCCAGGTGATCGCGCTGGACATCAACGATGGCAGCGAGAAGTGGCGCGCACGCGTGCCGAACGAAGTCATCGCCGCACCGGCCATTGCCCAGGGCATGGTCTTCGTGCGCAGCAATGATGGTCGCGTCACCGCGTTCGATGCCGGCAACGGCACCCAGAAGTGGTTCAACCCGAGCGAGCTGCCGGCGCTGACCGTGCGTGGCAACGCGGCGGTGGTGGCCGGTCCGGGCGTGCTGTTCATCGGCAAGGACGAGGGCAGCGTTGCTGCGCTGGCCATGCAGGACGGCCGCACGCTGTGGGACCAGAACGTGGGTACCGGCGAAGGCCGTACCGAGCTGGACCGCATGGCCGACGTCGATGGCGCCCCGGTGCTCGACGGCAATACGCTGTTCGTGAGCAGCTTCAAGAACCAGACCATGGCCATCGAAGGCCCGACCGGTCGCCCGATGTGGGCGCGTGACCACGGCGGTGCCGGCGGTGTGGCGGTGTCTTCGGGCAATGTTTTCGTTACCGACAACAAGGGCGGCGTGTTCGGCCTGGACAAGGCCAGCGGCGCGGCGATGTGGTCGCAGACCGCACTGGCCCGGCGCTCGCTGACCGGTCCGGCGCTGCACGGCGACTACGTGGTGGTCGGTGACTACAAGGGATACCTGCATTGGCTGCAGGCCTCCGATGGCGCGATGGCGGCGCGGGCGAAAAGCGGCGGTGATGCGCTTCTGGCCCAGCCAATCGTCGTCGATGGAGTGCTGCTGGTGCAGAACGTTGATGGCAAGCTGACCGCATTCCGGTTGGCAAATTAATACGGAGTAATCGCGATGCTGCCTTTGGTCGCCCTGGTTGGACGGCCGAATGTCGGCAAGTCGACCATATTCAATGCACTGACCCGAACACGTGACGCCCTGGTCCATGACCAGCCCGGCGTCACCCGGGACCGCAACTATGGCGTCTGCCGGCTTGACGAGGACAACCATTTCCTCGTCGTCGATACCGGCGGCATCGCAGAGGAAGAAGAAGGCCTGGCTGGTGCTACCACGCGCCAGGCCCGCGCTGCCGCTGGCGAAGCTGACCTGATCCTGTTCGTCGTCGATGCCCGCGAGGGCACCTCGGCGATGGACGATGAGATCCTGGCCTGGTTGCGCAAGCTGTCGCGCCCGACGCTGCTGCTGATCAACAAGATCGACGGCACCGACGAGGACACCGTGCGTTCGGAGTTCGCCCGCTACGGCTTCAGCGAGATGCTGACCGTGTCGGCTGCCCATCGCCAGGGCCTGGACGACCTGCTGGACGAGGTCATCCAGCGCCTGCCGGAAGAGGGCAGCGGCGAAGAGCTGGACAACGATCCGAATCGCGTGCGCATCGCCTTCGTCGGCCGCCCCAACGTGGGCAAGTCGACCCTAGTCAACCGCATCCTCGGCGAAGAGCGCATGATCGCCTCGGACGTGCCGGGCACCACCCGCGATTCGATCTCGGTGGACCTGGAGCGTGACGGCCGCGAGTACCGCCTGATCGACACCGCCGGCCTGCGTCGCCGTTCGCGCGTGGACGAGGTCGTCGAGAAGTTCTCGGTGGTCAAGACCATGCAGTCGATCGAGCAGTGCCAGGTGGCCGTGCTGATGCTCGATGCTACCGAAGGCGTGACCGACCAGGACGCCACCGTGCTCGGCGCCGTGCTGGATGCCGGCCGCGCGCTGGTGATCGCGATCAACAAGTGGGACGGCCTGACCGACTACCAGCGTGAGCAGGCCGAAACGATGCTGTCGCTGCGCTTGGGCTTCGTGCCGTGGGCCGAATCGGTGCGCATCTCGGCCAAGCATGGCTCGGGCCTGCGTGAGCTGTTCCGTGCGGTGCACCGCGCGCACGAATCGGCGAACAAGACCTTCACCACCAGCGAAGTGAACAAGGCGCTGGAAGTGGCCTACGAGACCAACCCGCCGCCGACCATCCGCGGCCACGTCTCCAAGCTGCGTTACGTGCACCCGGCCGGCGCCAACCCGCCGACCTTCATCGTGCACGGCACCCGCCTGAAGGAACTGCAGGAGTCGTACAAGCGCTACCTGGAGAACTTCTTCCGCAAGCGCTTCAAGCTGATCGGTACGCCGGTGCAGTTCATCTTCCGCGAGGGTGCCAACCCGTACGAAGGCAAGAAGAACGTGCTGACCGAACGGCAGGTCAAGGCCAAGCGGCGCTTGATGAAGCACGTCAAGGGCAAGTGATCCACGAGAAGGCGGCCGCAGGGCCGCCTTCTCGTTTGCGGTAGTGCCGGCCGCTGGCCGGCAACCTCATGAACATCACGCGGCAATGGCGGCATGAGCATTCCAGAGCTTTCCCCCGAGCAGGCGCGGGCACGCGTGGCCCATGGTGCGGTGCTGATCGACGTGCGCGAGACGCATGAGCGGGCGGGCGGCATGGCCGAGGGCGCGCGTGGCGTGGCCAAGGATGAACTGCTGGACGACCCCGCCGCACACCTGCCTCTGCCGGAACAGGAAATCCTGCTGATCTGCCAGAGCGGCAAGCGCTCGGCCGATGCGGCGCAAGCGCTGCTGGATGCGGGCTATGCCAACGTAACCTCCGTTGCCGGCGGCACCGTGGCCTGGCGCGAGCTGGCGTTGCCGCTGGTGCAGCCACTGACCAGCGCCGCCGACCGCGATTTCTATGACCGCTATTCGCGCCACCTGCTGCTGCCGCAGGTGGGCGAGGCCGGCCAGCGCCGCCTGCAGCAGTCGCGGGTGCTGGTGCTGGGCGCGGGCGGCCTGGGCGCGCCGGCCGGGTTCTACCTGGCGGCCGCCGGGGTAGGGCACCTGCGTTTTGCCGACCACGACCGTGTCGAGCGCAGCAACCTGCACCGGCAGATCGTGCATACCGAGGCCAGCGTCGGCCAGCTGAAGGTTGATTCGGCACGTGAGCGGCTGCTGGCGTTGAACCCGTCCATCGAGGTCGAGGCCGTGCCCGAGCGGGTCACCTCGGAGAACGTGGACCGCCTGCTGCAGGACGTTGACGTGGTGCTGGATGGTTCGGACAACTTCCCGTTGCGCTACCTGCTCAACGACGCCTGCATCAAGCACGCCACGCCGATGGTCTACGCCGCCATCGAGCGTTTCGATGGCCAGGTGAGCGTGTTCGATGCCGGCCGCCAGCGTGGCGTGGCGCCGTGCTACCGCTGCCTGTTCCCGGAGCCGCCGCCGCCGGAATTCGCGCCCAACTGTTCCGAGGCCGGCGTGCTGGGCGTGCTGCCCGGCCTGGCAGGTGTGCTGCAGGCCACCGAGGTGCTGAAGCTGCTGCTCGGCATCGGCGAACCGTTGGTGGGCCGCCTGCTGCGCTTTGACGCGCTGGGCATGCGCTTCCGCGAGACCCGCATCAGCCCCGACCCGCAGTGCGCGGTGTGCGCGCCGGGCGTGCCGTTCCCGGGGTATATCGATTACGCCGCGTTCTGCCGGGGCGGGTGAACCGGTCGGCGCGTCATCCACGCATGGCGTGGATCTACTAATGCGTTGGTAGATCCACGCCATGTATGGATGGATGCGTCCGGTTTCGGGATGATGCCCAGGGCCACTCCCGCTATCGTTCCATCTCCAAGACAATAAAACGCAACACACGTGCTATTGCCGTCATCGGTGTTGCTCTATCGTTGAGGCCGATTTCGATTTCCGGGGAACCCACCGCATGGCGGTAGAAGCAGCGACCAGCGAGCTGGTCAAGGTCGTCGCCCTGTTGGGCGCAGCGGTGGTGATGGTGCCGCTGTTCCGTCGGCTCGGCCTGGGCTCGGTGCTGGGCTACTTCGCCGCCGGCCTGGCGATCGGCCCGTTCGGGCTGGGCTGGTTCTCCGACCCGCAGGCGATCCTGCATACCGCCGAACTCGGCGTGGTCATGTTCCTGTTCGTCATCGGCCTGGAAATGCGGCCCTCGCACCTGTGGAGCCTGCGCAAGGAAATCTTCGGGCTGGGCACGCTGCAGATCGTCACCTGCGCGCTGGTGCTGACCAGCATCGCCAAGCTGTTCGGGCTGCCGTGGCAGATCGCCTTCATCGGCGCCACCGGTTTCGTGCTGACTTCCACTGCGGTGGTGATGCAACTGCTGGCCGAGCGCGGCGACATCGCGCTGCCGTCGGGGCAGAAGATCGTCTCGATCCTGTTGTTCGAGGACCTGCTGATCGTGCCGTTGCTGGCGCTTGTCGCGTGGATGGCACCGGCTGCCGGCAGTGCCGATGGCGAGGGCTCACGCTGGATGTCGGTGGCGATCGGCGTGGGTGCCATCGTCGGCCTGGTGCTGGTGGGCCGCTTCCTGCTCAATCCGCTGTTCCGCGTGCTGGCCGAATCGAAGGCGCGCGAAGTGATGACCGCTGCCGCACTGCTGGTGGTGCTGGGCGCGGCGCTGCTGATGCAGCTGTCCGGGTTGTCGATGGCGATGGGCGCGTTCCTGGCCGGCGTGCTGCTGAGCGAATCGACCTTCCGCCACCAGATCGAAGCAGACATCGAACCGTTCCGCGGCATCCTGCTGGGCCTGTTCTTCCTCAGCGTGGGCATGGCGCTGGACCTGGGCGTGGTGGCCGGCAACTGGCCGATGATCCTCGGCCTGGTGGTCGCGCTGATGGCGGCCAAGGCGCTGTGCATCTACGTGGTGGCGCGCCTGATGGGCAGCGACCACGCGCAGGCACTGGACCGTGGCGTGCTGATGGCGCAGGGCGGCGAGTTCGCCTTCGTGCTGTTCTCGGCCGCAGCCAGTGCCGGGGTGATCAGCCTGGACATCAATGCCAACTTCACCGCCGTGGTGGTGCTGTCGATGGCGCTGACGCCGCTGGTGGTGCTGGTCTACAAGCGCGTGGCGCCCACGCCGACCGTCAGCCTGGAAGGCGTGGATACCGCCGATGGCCTGTCCGGCAGCGTGCTGCTGATCGGCTTCGGCCGCTTCGGCCAGGTGGCCAGCCAGTCGCTGCTGGCCCGCGACGTGGACGTGACCATCATCGACAACGATGTGGAGATGATCCACAACGCCGAGCGCTTCGGTTTCAAGATCTATTACGGCGACGGCACCCGCCTGGACGTACTGCATGCCTCCGGCGCGGGCAGTGCGCGGGCGATTGCGGTGTGCGTGAACAATGCCGAGGACGCCGACCGCATCGTCGAACTGGTGGCCCATCAGTTCCCGCAGGCCAAGCTGCTGGTGCGCTCGTTCGACCGCGAACATTCGCTGCGGCTGATCCATGCCGGCGTGGATTTCCAGATCCGCGAAACCTTCGAGTCGGCGCTGCTGTTCGGGCAGGCGGCACTGGTGGAGCTGGGCGCGGACGAAGACGATGCGCGCGAGATCGCCGAGCAGATCCGCGAGCGCGATGCCGAGCGCTTCGAGCTGGAAATGGCCGGTGGCAGCCTGAGGGCCGGCGCGCACATGGTGTTCGGCAGCGCGCTGCCGGGTGTGCCGACGCCGACGCCGTTTACCGCGCCCAAGCGCAAGGCGCGCACGCTCAATGCGGATGAAGTGCCGGAAGAAGAAGAGGAATGATCTGAAGCATGGTAGTGCCGGCCGCTGGCCGGCAACTGCACGGTGCTTCCTGCGCTCATGAGGTGGGTCAGAGCCCTTTGCCTTTGGCAAAGGGATCCGACCCCGTCCGTGCCGGTGGGCGAGGGGGCGTGAATCGGGGACAATAGCGTCCCCGCCGCCCCACGCCCGCACCCGATGACCGACTCCGCCCCCCAGCTTCCTGCCCGCATCCTCGATGGCCGCCGTATCGCCGAGGACCTGCTCGACAGCCTGAAGGTGCGGGTCGATGCCCGTGTCGCCGCCGGTGGCAGCCGCCCTGGCCTGGCCGTGGTGCTGGTGGGGGGCGACCCGGCCTCGACCGTGTACGTGCGCAACAAGCGCCGCGCAGCCGAGAAGGTGGGCATCGAAGCCTATGACTACGACCTGCCGGCCGGCACCACCGAGGCCGAGCTGCTCGACCTGATCGACCAGCTCAACGCCGACCCGAAGATCAACGGCATCCTGATCCAGCTGCCGCTGCCGGGCATTCCCGATGCGCGCCGGTTGATCCAGCGCATCGACCCGCGCAAGGACGTGGATGGTTTCCATCCGGAAAACGTCGGCCACCTGGCCCTGCGCGAGTTCGGCCTGCGCCCGTGCACCCCGCGTGGCATCACCACGCTGCTGGGCCACACCGACCAGCCGGTGCGCGGCCGCAACGCCACCATCGTCGGCGTCAGCAACCACGTCGGCCGGCCGATGGGCCTGGAGCTGCTGATCGCCGGCTGTACCGTGACCAGCTGCCACAAGTTCACGCCCAAGGACGTGCTGGAACAGGCCGTGCGCAACGCCGACATCCTGGTGGTGGCGGTGGGCCGCCCGGGTATCGTGCCGGGCGAGTGGGTGAAGCCGGGTGCGGTGGTGATCGACGTGGGCATCAACCGCTTGGATGACGGCCGGTTGGTGGGCGATGTCGGGTTCGAGGCCGCAGCGCAGCGGGCGAGCTGGATCACCCCTGTGCCGGGTGGCGTGGGCCCGATGACCGTGGCCACGCTGATGCAGAACACGTTGGAAGCGGCGGAAGCTGGGGTTTGACGGTAGTGCCGGCCGCTGGCCGGCAACCCGGTATGCCATCCGAAGGTTCATGAGGCAGGGTAAAATGTCGCGCTTCCCCACATCTCGGGTATGCCGATGCTGCGCATCCAGGCTGAAGCTCTCACCTACGACGACGTCTCGCTCGTCCCCGCTCATTCGACCATCCTGCCCAAGGACGTCAACCTCGAAACGCGGTTGACGCGCGACCTGAAGCTCAAGCTTCCGATCCTGTCCGCCGCCATGGATACCGTCACCGAAGCACGCCTGGCCATCGCCATGGCACAGCTGGGCGGCATGGGCATCATCCACAAGAACCTGAGCGTGGAGCAGCAGGCCGCTGAAGTGGCCAAGGTCAAGAAGTTCGAGGCCGGTGTCATCCGCGACCCGATCACCGTCGGCCCGGAAACCACCATCCGCGACGTGCTGGCCCTGACCCAGGCGCACAACATCTCCGGCGTGCCGGTGGTGGGCAGCGACGGCCTGCTGGCCGGCATCGTGACCCATCGCGACATGCGCTTCGAGACCGAGCTGGACGATCCGGTCCGCCACATCATGACCAAGAAGGATCGCCTGATCACGGTCAAGGAAGGCGCCGCGTCTGATGAAGTGCTGCAGCTGCTGCACCGCAACCGCATCGAAAAGGTGCTGGTGGTCAACGATGATTTCGCCCTGCGTGGCCTGATCACCGTCAAGGACATCCAGAAGAACACCGACTTCCCGAACGCTGCCAAGGACATCGCCACCCGCCTGCTGGTCGGCGCCGCCGTCGGCGTGGGTGGCGACACCGATCGCCGCGTTGAAGCGCTGGTCGCTGCCGGCGTGGACGTGATCGTGGTTGATACCGCGCACGGCCATTCGCAGGGCGTGCTGGACCGCGTCAGCTGGGTCAAGAAGAACTTCCCGAACGTGCAGGTCATCGGCGGCAACATCTGCACCGGTGAAGCCGCGCTGGCGCTGCTGGACAGCGGCGCGGACGCAGTGAAGGTGGGCATCGGCCCGGGCTCGATCTGCACCACTCGCGTGGTGGCTGGCGTGGGCGTGCCGCAGATCACCGCGATCGACCTGGTAGCCGAAGCGCTGCAGGACCGCATCCCGCTGATCGCCGACGGTGGCATCCGCTACTCCGGCGACATCGGCAAGGCGCTGGCCGCCGGTGCCTCGACCATCATGATTGGTGGCCTGCTGGCCGGTACCGAGGAATCGCCGGGCGAAACCGAGCTGTTCCAGGGCCGTTCGTACAAGAGCTACCGCGGCATGGGCTCGCTGGCTGCGATGGAGAAGGGGTCCAAGGACCGCTACTTCCAGGACGCCGCCACCGCCGACAAGCTGGTGCCCGAAGGCATCGAAGGCCGCGTGCCGTACCGCGGCCCGGTGGGCGGCATCATCCACCAGCTGATGGGCGGCCTGCGCGCCACCATGGGCTACGTGGGTTGCGCCACCGTCGAGGACATGCGCAGCAAGCCCAAGTTCGTGAAGATCAGCGGCGCCGGCCAGCGCGAGAGCCACGTCCATGACGTGACGATCACCAAAGAGCCGCCGAACTACCGCTCCTGATGCGGGACGAGCAAAGAGGAACGAGGAAGCTGATTCCCGTTCCTCTTTCTCCATCTGCCGCTGAAAAATTCTGACGTTTTCGTTTTCCCTACTGCATTGCCGGGGCGCCATGACCAACATCCATAACGACAAGATCCTCATCCTTGATTTCGGCGCGCAGTACACGCAGCTGATCGCCCGCCGCATCCGCGAGCTGGGCGTCTACTGCGAAATCTGGGCGTGGGACCACAACCCGGGCGAGATCGCCGCGTTCGGCGCCAAGGGCATCATCCTGTCCGGTGGCCCGGAATCGACCACGCTGCCGGGTGCGCCGGCCGCGCCGCAGGAAGTGTTCGACAGCGGCCTGCCGATCTTCGGCATCTGCTACGGCATGCAGACCMTGGCCGYCCAGCTGGGCGGTGCCACCGAAGCCGCTGACCAGCGCGAATTCGGCCACGCCGAAGTGAACGTGATCAACCCCGATGCACTGTTCAAGGGCCTGAGCGACCACGGCGGCGAGCCGAAGTTGAATGTCTGGATGAGCCACGGCGACCACGTCTCCGTTGCACCGCCGGGCTTCACCATCACCGCCACCACCGACCGCATTCCGGTGGCCGCCATGGCCAACGAAGAAAAGCGCTGGTATGGCGTGCAGTTCCACCCGGAAGTGACCCACACCCTGCAGGGCCAGGCGCTGCTGCGCCGCTTCGTGGTGGACGTGTGCGGCTGCCAGACCCTGTGGACCGCCGCCAACATCATCGACGACCAGATCGCCCGCGTGCGCGAACAGGTGGGCGATGACGAAGTGATCCTGGGCCTGTCCGGCGGCGTCGACTCGTCCGTGGTGGCTGCACTGCTGCACAAGGCCATCGGCGAGAAGCTGACCTGCGTGTTCGTGGATACCGGCCTGCTGCGCTGGCAGGAAGGCGACCAGGTGATGGCGATGTTCGCCGAGCACATGGGCGTAAAGGTCGTTCGTGTGAATGCCGCCGACCGATACTTCGCCGCGCTGGAAGGCGTGAGCGACCCGGAAGCCAAGCGCAAGATCATCGGCAACCTGTTTGTTGAGATCTTCGACGAAGAGTCGAACAAGCTGAAGAACGCCAAGTGGCTGGCGCAGGGCACCATCTACCCGGACGTGATCGAGTCGGCCGGCAGCAAGACCGGCAAGGCGCATGTGATCAAGAGCCACCACAACGTGGGCGGCCTGCCGGAGCACATGAAGCTGGGCCTGGTGGAGCCGCTGCGCGAGCTGTTCAAGGACGAAGTGCGCCGCCTGGGTGTTGAGCTGGGCCTGCCGCGCACCATGGTCTACCGCCACCCGTTCCCGGGCCCGGGCCTGGGCGTGCGTATCCTGGGTGAAGTGAAGCGCGAATACGCCGAGCTGCTGGCCAAGGCTGATGCCATCTTCATTGATGAGCTGCGCAAGGCGGATCTGTACGACAAGACCAGCCAGGCGTTTGCCGTGTTCCTGCCGGTGAAGTCGGTGGGCGTGGTGGGCGATGCGCGCGCTTATGAGTGGGTGATTGCGCTGCGGGCCGTGGAGACGATTGACTTCATGACGGCGCATTGGGCGCATCTGCCGTATGAGTTCCTGGGTACGGTGAGTAACCGGATCATCAATGAGTTGCGGGGGGTTTCAAGGGTTGTCTATGACATCTCGGGGAAGCCGCCGGCGACTATTGAGTGGGAGTGAGTTGAGGGAATGAGGGCGCCGAGAGGCGCCCTTTTTGTTTGTGATGGCTTTCGCTGATGCCCACTCAAAGGAGCGAGGCGTGGTGAGAGTTCTGTGAGCTACAGGCCGGCTCAATATGATCATCAGGCGTCTAGGTTGTAATTGGTGGCGGTAGTATGGTTGCTTGGTATGAAGCTATTCTTTGCGGTGCGTTATCGTGATCAACTATCTTGATGATCTGGCTGTCGTATCCGATTGATCGCTCAAAGAGATTCTCCGCAACGCGCTGCAAGTTGAGTATCATGAAAATCTTAAGTCGCCCTTGCTGATCTGGAGGTCAGTTGGAGATTCTAAGGCGGCGAACTGCATTTTTGCGTCCTGCTTCAATATTTGCGTAATTCACGAACTTCATGGCTAGACTGAGGATCAGATTAAATCATGGCAGATATTCTAATTTCTCATCTGAAGGCGAAGTCTGATGAGCATGGGGCTCTCAGGACCTTGGTGAGCCAATGGGACTTCGATGTGAAGCTCATTCCTAAGGCACTTCAGGCGGTCGGTAATCTTTTCCCGCACTATAGTCGCCATGACGAGTCCCATAGCCGACAAATTCTTGTGAATATTGAAAGGTTGCTGGGGGAGTCCGTGTCTCTGCTGACGGCGACCGATACTTGGCTTATCCTTGAGGCGGCCTACTGGCATGACATTGGGATGGTGGTGCCCAAGGAAGACATTATTAAGGAGCTCCAGAGCGACGATTTTAAGGACTTTATTGCATCGTTGAGGCAGTCGCCTCATCATGATCTTTTTCGTTTCGCATCATCGTTCGACCCATCAAGTCTCGCGAACTGCTTTACTGGTGCTGATAGCCCTGCAGATGCTGTAAGCCGCTTTAATGAGCTGATGGCCGAATGGTTTCGGCGGAAACATCCTGTGCGAGCAGAAGCTATGGTTAGGGAGCCGTGGTCTACTGCTGGCATTTCTTCGCCGCGCACCGAGCTTATGCCTGCCCGACTTTTTCGTGTGCTAGGGCGAATCTGCCAGATGCATGGCGCATCGTTTGAAGACCTATTGTCAGTTGACGGCTTGCCTTTTAAGGAGGCAGGAATGGCCAACGAAGACTGTCATCCACGCTTTGTAGCCTGTCTTTTGAGAATGGGTGACCTACTGGACCTGGATGACAATAGATTCTGTCCAGTACTTCAGCGCATGGCTGGCAATGATCGTTCTTCAATGAGTAAAGCTCATGAAGATAAGCATCAGGCAATCCGTCATCTGCGTATTGATCGAGATCGAATCGAAGTTAGTGCCGAGTGCCGAACAATCCCCGGCTACCTGGAGACATTTCGCTGGTTTGACTGGCTAAAAGAAGAAACTCAGAATCAGATGGCACATTGGCAGGAGATCGCGCCGAGTCGTGAGCTTGGACTGCTGCCAACGCTGGGGAATCTTTCCGTGAGCCTTAGCGGGGACCTTCAGATTCTGCAGAAAGGGGAGCGCCCGCAATTCGGTGTTGACGAGAAAAGTGTGGTCAGCTTGCTGCAGGGCAGCAACTTATATGGCAGCGCCTTTCCCTGCGTTCGTGAATTGCTGCAGAACGCGGTAGATGCCACGCTCCTCAGTTTATGGGCGAAAGAGTCGCAAAACACAACTGTAGATGATTGGGAATCACCAGTGTCATGTGGTCAACTCCGCGCTGCCCCGCCGGTAAGAATTGAGCTCATTGAGAGAGAGGAGGCTGTCGGCGAGGGTGGGAAGGCCGGATGGTTGTTGCGGATTATCGATGGTGGCACAGGTATTAGCAGCGCTGATTTATTGCATATGCTCCGTATTGGCGGCTCCCAAAAGAACGCATCACGGCAGCGACTGATACGGGCTATGCCAGAGTGGATGAAACCTTCAGGCGCATTTGGGATTGGGTTTCAAAGTGCTTTTCTCCTTAGCGACTGCATTCGCATAGTAACGAAAAGCATTTTCAGTAACGAGACGTTGGAGCTTGAGCTGCATAGCCCGCTGGGGCCTAATGAGGGGCTTGTCTTGGTGCGTCGCATGCCGAATAATGTCGCCCAAACCTACGGCACCACGGTCGAGGTTGAATTTGAGCTAGATCGATTCTCCAAGAGTTGGAAAGCTCATCCTTTTCGGGATGACGGCAAAAGCGTTGCTGCTAAATTGGCTATGTCCATGGACCCGCTCTTGGATGATGCCTTTCCATACGAGGCGGGGAGGATCGTTGATGAGGCAGTGGCTTTTGGTAGGAACTCGCCAATTCGTGTGGCATGCTCATTTCTGCCGCTGAGTAAAGAGCGCGTGTCAGTATTGGTAGAGCGTGAGGCTGAAGATGGCTGGCACTTTCTGCCGAACGTCTTGGGGCATTGCGTAGATTTTAGGTACCGGCCGCATCGTGATCAGTTTATGGGTCACCAGTCCCGATTCTTATATCGGGGGCAGCACTTCAAATGCGACGCTGCTTATCTTCCACATGTAATAATTGAAATTAATCTGTTGTCAGGAGGGGCTGGTACTTGGCTGTCTGCGAATCGAGACGGACTGGCGCCAAAGGCGGAGGTGGAGATTAGGGCTGTTGTGCAGGAGGCGCTGAGGCAGGTGGTCGAGGCTGACATGAAATCTTATGGTGAGATCGTTTCAGGTTCTGCGGAATATCTCGCTGACCTTTCGCTCTTTCTTCATGCTATGGCTCTTAGCGCAGGCGAGCCTTGGAATAGATTTGCGTCACAAACTGGCGATGCTTGGAAGGATGTGGAAGTGATCGGCTCCTCCATCCGTGAGTGTTTCGAAAAGTCAGAGTGGCTTTTTGGAAAAGGGTTGGAAACAAGTAGAGAAGTACTTCAGCAATGCGATGTGTCCATTGGTGGTCGTCATGCTGAGGCCCTCTTGGTACTGGCGCTGCTCGCTTGGAGAAAGGAAAAGAACGGTTCTGTTCAAGTTCTCTCCGTAGACGATCTCGGACGACCATCCCTGATCGAAGCTGAAGGCGTGGTTCCACTCGAGGGAGGGCCTCAGCGGCCGCTTGACACTCAAAGACGAAATCCGGTGCTGAAGTTCTCTCTCGACTCTCAGCCTCGCTACAGCAAGGCAGCATTCCTGGAGCACCTCATCCAAGCCACCAATTCGTATCAAACCTGTCGATATCTCGTGACAATTGAAGACGAAAAGTGGCAAAACTTGGCGCTTCGGAAAGACTTCCAGTTGCAAGCAAGATGGTTAATATCGCCGTGTGAAGATGGTCCGTCAGTGATGCTTTTGCCTTATCTATTTTCAAATGGACGAGCGCAGGCAACGGAAAGTCAGATTGATCGAATTTCTGAATGTATGCAGCCACTACTTGCAAAATATTTGCCCGTTGACGAGGTCAAGGGGTTGTATAGGGAGCTAATTTCGAATATTGACGACGAGATGTTTGCCTCCTCTTCTGAATATAAAGATAGATGGCATGCGGCGCGGACGATGTAGCTTTTAGCAATTGCTGACGGAGTGCGTATCCATCCAGTGCTAGGTGCGCTCTCCAGTCTTGGTGTGGGTGTGGGTCGGAATCAGTGGCAAATTGGTATTTGGTATCTGGTGGTAAGGATCCGAGTATTGGTTTGGCCAGAGATGGTCATTCAGACCTCAGCTTCCGTCAGGCACATTGAATTGGCGTGCGGCAAACCAGTAACAATCCGTCAACACCTCCCCACACATCCAAATGCCGCTCCGGGTCCACTCCTATTAGGGATCGGTCCGGCGAATACAGCAATCTCTGCGCTGTCAGTAGCCCCGCTGAGGAAAAAAGTATGACGACCAAGTTTGACCTTGATGCCATTGTACAGATGAACCATCTTCTCCAGGGGTTGGAAACGGTCGATCAGATCGGCATGGTGCTGAGGCTTCATCTTCAGATTGAGCAAAGCCTAGAGGTTTACTTAAAGGGGATGCTGACTGATGAAATGTTGGAAGTTTTTAAGATTCCACAGAATTTTACGCATAAAGTGATGCTTGCGACGGCGTTGGGTTTTCCAAAGGAACTCGCAATCGCATCCCTGGCAATGAATTCTTTGCGAAACAAGTTTGCGCACGAGGCAGGGAAGACGCTGGCACCGGAGGATGTAAAGCTGCTCGAACAGAAGTACGAGGCAGCCAGAGTGGTGGTCGATCCGACTCTTTATGCCTTACAGGGATCGGCCATACGGGTTGCCTCCCTTTCTGAGGACAAGTTTGAGTATGGAAAGGCAGGGCCCGAGTGGGACCTGAAGATGGTCGGCGGCGCATTGAGTGGACTGATGTTGCGGTACCTTCTGAGCTTGAACTCACATTACGTGGCGATTGCTGTCGCAGCGAAAGAGGGGGCTCCTGATTGCTGAATGCGGTCCATGATCTGCGCTTTGCACGGTTGGCACCGGTATTGACGAGCTAGCTGCAGTGTTCTCCGGCCTCCGGCGGGAGCATACGCTGGAGCTGCAAAATGGTACATACGGCTTCAGAGGGGAGAGTATTAGAGTTACTCCGGCCGAACTTCATGACAGGCCCACTCAACCAACCCCCGGCAAGCCAGAAATAACCCATCAACCACTCCCTCATCCAGATGTCGCTCCGGCTCCGCTGCCACCCGGCAGCGGTCTGCCGCGTGCAACACCTCCAGCACTGTAAGCGCCCTCACCATCGCGCGTTCGCTCTTCGCCAGGCTCACGCGGCGGCCGGGTGAGACGTCGTTCTCCGGCCAGGGCAGTCCATCGGCGCCCTCGCAGCCGCGTATGCGCTCGAGGATGCCGAGCAGGGAATTCAGGTCGGGCAGGGGGGTGTCGTCATTGATGGGTTCAACAACGGTGTACGAAGAGAAGGTGTCGGATTCGTTCATGGCGTCGGCTTCCGTGGCTGTGCTTAACAGCGCCACCGCGAGGAGGTGGCGGACGATGCGTGGCTGCAAACCGGTTGATGCAGCGCTATTGGCCGGTGAGTCCGAAGACTCCCACGCACCGCCCGCCAGAAAGGCCGACGGATTGCCCGCCGGCACCGGTTAAGGACGGTGCCGACGGGCAAGCGTAAACAACTTGCGCGTGCATCAAACGGGTTTGCAGACCCGGAGCCACCCGTTGTCGGTGGCACGTCATGGTGTTTACGCAGCCGCTTCGAATGCCAATAGAAATTCGCGAAGGAATCGCGGAATCCGAGAGCGAAGAACTATTGTTGCACGCACCATTCGTGCAACACGCGACGCCATCAGACGCATTCGCGCAGCTGCTCTGTCAATTGCGATTCAAAGTGGCGCAATCGTCCATGCCACAAGCGAATAGCGCGATGGCCTTCTTTGCAACAGTTCTTATTCCGCCTCGCCAAGCAACGGCGCGCGATCAGCCGCACACCCCGAAAAGCGGTTCAAACCCGACACCGTTAACAAGCTCGCGGCTTCAACCAACGCCATCCTCAGCCGCATTCCCCACCAGCAACTCAATCATCGCCCGCGCCGCCGCCGACTGCCGCCGATGCGGCGCATAGATCACCGAGAACTGCCGCGATCTACCCCGCAGCTGCGGCAGCACTTCCACCAGCTGCCCACGCTGCAACCGCTCACGCACGATGAACTCATAGCTCTGGCAGATGCCGATCCCCTGTTCTGCCAGCGACACCACGCCCAGCACATCGTCGGAGGTCTCGATGGACGAACGCGGCAGCCAGTCCACGTCGTGCCCGCCGTCGTGGAAGATCCACGGCGCCAGCCGCCCGGTACGCGGCATCACGAACGGCAGGCACAGGTGCTGCTGCAGGTCGTCCAGCGTCTGCGGCGTGCCACGGCGTTGCAGGTAGTCCGGCGCGGCCACCAGCAGCAACCGGGCGTCTTCCAGTTTGCGCGCCACCAGTCCGCTGTCCGGCAGCTGGCCCAGGCGGATGGCTAGGTCGAAGCCTTCGGCCACCAGGTCCACGTTGCGGTTGGTGATGTTCAGTTCCACCTGCACCTGCGGGTACTGCTGCGCAAACCGCGCCAGCACGGGCGGCAGCCGGTAGTGGCCATAGGTGGTGGGCACGCTCAGGCGCACGCGGCCGGCCAGCGCGCCTTCCTGGGCCAGTACGTCGCGCTCGGCGTCGTCCAGCAGGCCGAAGGCGGTGCGCACCTGTTCCAGATAGAGCCGCCCAGCATCGGTCAGGCCCACGCGGCGGGTGGTCCGCTGCAGCAGCTGTCGGCCCAGCCGCGCTTCCAGACGGGTGACCGCGCGGCTCAGCACCGAGGGTGTGGTGGATAGCGCCACGGCGCCGGCGGTGAACGAGCCGTGCTCGACCACCGCCAGGAACACCTCCACATCGCCCAGGTAGTCGAACTTGCGGCTCATTTGGCTCTCCGGGGAACAGATGTTTTGCGATGGGGCCAATTTATCGCCGCTGGGGCGATGAATAAAGTGGCGGACATTCCCCGAATAGGAGCTCCCCATGAACCTGATGACCCGGCTGGCCGCAGCGCTGGCCCTGACCCTGGCCGCGACCGGCGCGCATGCCGCCAACGTGCTGGTGGTGCTGTCCGACGAAAACCACCTGGACCTGAAGGACGGCAAGGTGCTGTCCACCGGCTTCTATCTCAACGAGCTGATGCAGCCGGTCAAGCTGCTGCTGGACGCGGGCCACGAGGTGACCTTCGCCACGCCGCAGGGGCGGGCGCCGACGGTGGATGCGTCCTCGGTGACGCCGGCGTACTTCGGTAACGATGCCGCGCAGCTGACGCTGCACAAGGACCTGCTGGAGAAGCTGGCGCTGACCTCGCCGACGGCCTCGCCGGTGGTCAGCCTGGCGCGCGTCGAGCAGCAGGGCTACGCGCGTTTCGATGCCGTCTACATTCCCGGTGGCCACGCACCGATGCAGGACCTGCTGAAGAGCCCGGCACTGGGCCGGCTGCTGGCCGACTTCCACCAGCGCAACAAGACCACCGCGCTGGTCTGCCATGGGCCGATCGCGCTGCTGTCCACGCTGCCGGATGCGGATGGTTTCGTGGCGAAGCTGGAAGCGGGTGCGACGCCGGCTACGCCGAAGTGGATCTACAGCGGCTACCAGATGACGGTGATCAGCAACCAGGAAGAAGAGCAGGCCAAGCCGCTGCTGGGCGGTGGTGAGATGAAGTTCTACCCGCAGACCGCGTTGCAGCGAGCGGGTGCGCGGTTCAGCAGCAATGCCACGCCGTGGACGGGGCATGTGGTGGTGGATCGCGAGCTGATTACCGGGCAGAACCCGGCTTCGGCGCTGGAGGTGGGGCGGCGGTTGGTTGAGCGGTTGAAGTAAGGCGGGTTCTGCATCGCATGCGGCGCCGTGGCACCATGTTGGATCGGCCTCGTTCTTATCGGCGAGGCCGGTTACCCAGGGAAGCCATTCACTACGACATGCGAACGTCCGTCCTCTTCATTCTCTCCGCCTTGTGTCTGACCCTGTTGTCTGGCTGCGCCAGCGGGCCGGAGTATCACCATTACAGTCGCGAGATCACCAGCGCGTTCGTGGCCGACGACGGCAAGCTGTATCTGCTGCCTGTCTATGACGAGCCGATGCGCTTTGATGCAGCACCTTTCCGTGATTACCGCGCTCTGATGGACAGCCCGCTGCGCGAGGCCGTGGTGTGCGCGCAGATTTACATCCGTGAGGACTGGCGCGTGCCGGCTGACCGGACCAAGGTGCATGGCAGCTACGCGCTGCTGCTGCGGCCGGAGCAGGTGACGCCGGAACAGGCGGCGCAGTTCAAGCTGGAGCGGTTGGAGATCAGCCCGCGGGTGGCCAAGGCCATCGACGAGTTGACGCGCCGGCCGTACATCCTTGAAGCCCGGACCCGCTACGAACTGGCGGCCGACCCGGACTGCAATCTTTCCAGGAAGGGCGGCAGCTATTACAGCGCGCTGTTCGAGGGTGACGGCGAGCGGGTGCAATTGCCGGACGCTGCTGCGCTGACCGCGAAGGCGAAGCTGCCGCAGTCGATTACCGCGCGGGCTGAGCGGATTCGGCCGGACGATACGGACAAGCCGGGGGTTGGGACGACGGCCGGGAAGGTGCTGGGGGCTGCGTTGGTGCCTGTGGCCGTTCCGGTGTTTGTGTTGAGCCTGCCGTTTTTGGGGCCGGATCATTGGAAGTGATGGGGCGTTGAAGCCGAAGCATCCACGCGTGGCGTGGATCTACCTGGGCGTCGCCAATGCCTGAAAGTTCATCGTGGAGATCTGTGTGGCAAGCGCATTGGAAGGTGTTTTGAAGACCGTGGGCTTCATTGTCCTTGCGGCGCTTCCGTTGGTGATCCTTTGGTTCATCCTTCGGCGAATGTCAGCGACTGCCCGTTCTACTGTGAAAACAGGGCTGCGTTTGCATCCCCCTCGCCGGATTTCCGGTACGTCCATGACCTTGGTGATGGTGGATGGGAAAGAGGATCGGGAGCACTACTTCTTTGATGCGGAGTCCTTCTACCTGCGGCGTGGCCCGGTGCCCACGGCCGTTCCGCTCTCGCAGATCACCTCCGTCACCCGAACCTCCGATGTCATCTACGGGCGCTATGTCTGGCAGGTGTGCTTCAGTAAAGCATCGGGAAGAAAGTGCGTGACGTTCACCAACAATCTGACGCTGTTCAACCGCGATTTCCTGCTGTTCCTGGAGGCGGTGCGGAAGGCTAGCCCGGTGGCGACCGTTGATCGGGCGAGCGTTCTCTTCTAGAGCGTGTTTGAAGTTTGGTATGAACAGTGTCACTGCAATGGCATGACTGCGCGCAGCCCCTGTTCGACCGATGTGATCGATGAGAGATGGGCGTTTGTTGCGCAATCGACGTGCGGGAGTGGCCCGCGCGCAGGCTATGACGGCAATAAACGCAAGAATGGAAGCAAGGTTCACATTGCCGTGGACACGCTCGGCCATATATTGCCCGCACAGGTGATGCTGGCGAATGAGCAGGAGCGCGCGCAGGTTGGCACTCTGGCTCGGAAGGTCCAGCATGTGACCGGTCAGGCTGTGAAGCCGGCCTGCGTCAGCGAGGGGTATATCTGCTTCAAAGTTCGTAACGCGCTCTAGACGAATATCTCCGCTTGCTTGCGACCCGTTTCCAACCAAGAATCGCAGCCACCTCTCGAGCACGCGTTGACCTCCGTACCCGCATGCATCCATGATGGCGTCATTCAGGATGAACTGCGTATGCGCTGCCTCGACTCAACGAATCCGCCAGAACTGGGTTGGTGAGCGCTATCACGTCGACGCTGACTGCCTCTGTTGGGCAGCGTCAAGATGGAGCTATAACATTGAAGAAGCGCATTGGGATGTTGATCTTGTCGCTAACGATGCTTGTTCATTCAGCGGTCGCAGCAGAGCCTGAGCAAGTGGCGGCCCGCTTGCTCGATCACCTGGAGGCTGGGCGCATCGCTGAAGCCGAAGCAATGTTCACTCCACAAATGGCCCAAGCGGTACCGGCGGAATCTCTCAGCACCCTGTGGAACTCATTGGGGACTTTGAAGAGTCGTGGCCTGGCAGCGATCAGCACTCATGAAGGCATGCAGCTGGTGTTGGTGCCATTGCAGTTCAGCAACGGTCGATTTGTTGCACAAGTTGTGGTCGACAAACAGGAGAAAGTCGCCGGGTTAATGTTGCGGCCCGCCACGCCCGAACAAGCGGCGCCGGCCCCGGCCAATGCCAGCTACCATGAGATCGATTTCGTCGTTCCACAGGCACGCGGTGCGCTTCCAGGCACGCTATCGCTTCCCAAAGGAGAAGGCCCATTTCCCGCCGTTGTGCTGGTGCATGGTTCAGGACCGCAGGATCGTGACGAAACCGTTGGACCCAATCGGCCCTTCCTGGACGTCGCGCGCGGTCTCGCAGCGCAGGGTATCGCCGTACTTCGATACGACAAGCGAAGCCGTGCGCGCCCCCAAGATCTTGATTGCGACTTCAGCATTGATGATGAAACAACCGACGATGCGGTTGCCGCGCTCACGGCGTTGGGCGCTGATCGAAGCATAGATGGCAAGCGTCTATTTGTGCTGGGCCATAGCCAAGGCGCGATGCTGGCGCCGCGCATCGCCCAGCGATCACCTGAAGTGAGAGGGGTTGTCCTATGGGCCGCACCCGCGCGCAGCCTGTTGCAGATTATTCCAGAGCAGACCCGCCGCCTCCTTTCGGTAGACGGGCAGCTTGGGCCGAAAGCGGAAGAGCAGCTGGCCATGCTGGATACACAAATCGCGGCTGCTTTGGGTGATCAGGAAGTTGAGGCCAGCAAGCTCCCGCTGGGTGCACCCCAATCCTTCTGGAAGAGCATCGAAGCAGTTGACGCGCGCGGCGACGCGAGGTCACTCCGGAAACCATTGCTGCTATTGCATGGTGGCCGCGATTTTCAGGTAACAGCGATTGACTGGCGCATGTGGAACGAATCGCTGGAGGGGCAGCAGGAAGTGCAACTGAGAGAGTATCCCGCACTCAACCACCTCGGCATTGCTGGTGATGGCCCGGCTTCCCCCCAGGAATACATGCAGCCCGGAAACGTGGATCCGGTAATGATCAGCGATCTCGCACGTTGGCTTAAAGCCCAGAAGTAATGAGGCTGTCGGGCCATGAAGCGCCCGTAGGGGTTCTCCCGTCAAATATGCAATCGAAGATCTGCGGGGTTTCAATCTTCCGAAATATTCCTTATGGTGGTTCTGCTGTTTGGACCCGCCGTAGTGTCCACAGGCGGCCCGGATTGGCCCTTGCCAGTAACATGGAGAAGCAAAAATGGATTTATGCGCTACCCAGGTGCTATCGCCCAGGACGCTGACGTTTATCACAACCTATCGCTGCACTGCGGCATGCGTTCAGTGCTGTTTCGAGTCGAGCCCGACGGTCAAAGGAAGGCTCAGTCGCGATGAGATGATCACAGCGCTTCATGATGCCAAAAGCTCCTTCCCCTCGCTGTCTGTCATCGTCTTCACTGGCGGCGAGGCGACACTTCTCAAAGACGATTTGATCAGTGTGATAGCCGAAGCGACATCGCTAGGGCTCGGCACGCGGATGGTATCGAATGGCTCCTGGGCGAAGACCCGATCCACCGCGAAGCGTTGGGCTGAAAAGCTTTCAACCGCGGGTTTGAAAGAGCTCAATATCAGCTCCGGCAAAGATCATCAGGAGTGGGTACCTCATTCTTCCGTGGTCAATGCTGCCGAGGCCGGCCTCACTGCGGGGCTGCACGTCCTCGTGACGGTGGAGGCAGACACGGAAGACGGTCGAACAATGGCGACCTTCGCCGAGGATTCGACAATACGGATGCTTCTGAAGAAGGGCTTGCAACTGCAGTCAAACAGCTGGATGGAGTTCAAAAGCGATCAGATCAAGCGCGAGAATACGGTTCCACAGCACCTGCGAATAGCCCCGTGCCACCAGATTCATGACAACATCGTTGTCACGCCCTACAAGGAAGTCGCTGCCTGTTGCGGACTGACACTTGAGCACATCCCAGAGATGAAAGTTGGGCGTCTCGAGGATGGCGTCAGCAACGCCTATCTCTCTCAAACGGACGATTTCCTCAAGTTCTGGATCAGAGTGGACGGCCCTGCGGAGATCATCAGGCGCGTGATGGGCGAAGAGAAAGCCGATGAACTACTGAATGGATCGGTGCACATGTGCCACGACTGCGCGGTGCTTCACAAGAACAGTGAAGTGCGCGCAAGACTTGAATCGGATTACCAGAAGTTCATTCCAGAGGTAATGAGTCGCCACGCACTCGGTAAGGCAGTAGACACCCTTTCCCGGCAACAAGGAGCGTTCAAATGAAGCGGCGTAAGTTCATCCAGTCCACACTCGCAGCCAGTGCTGCTGCATCAATCTCCGGGGCGGCGGCTGCCGCGGGCGACAAACGGGTGTTCGGGACACCTGCGAGCCTTACCGGCGGCACGGATGTCAACGCAACACGCATGCTTCTTCCACTCTCGCGTAGCGGCATGCCTGCAGCCGGCTGGGATCACTGGTCAAAGTTGAGTGCCGCTGCTGTCGATATGTTTTCTGACGAGAAGAAGCGTTCGCTCTTCAACACCAATCCCGGTCGATATCTTTCCACGCTTGGGTTCGACACCAGCAAAGAGACACTGAACGCACCATCTCTGGCTCTGCTGGTTGCTCTGTCGGACAGGGATGTACAAGACGCGGCCAAACGTCGTGACTATACGCAAATGTTGAGCTATCTCCAGGCATCTGGTGCGTTGGCGCGTCCAAAGGAAGACGTGCTCACCATGAAGATGCAGCACGCACTCCAGAGCAATATAGACATGATCCGCGGCGTGATGGAGCTTTCTGGGCACGAGTCTCCCGATGCCGAATCGGTACTCGCTTTCATCAAAGCTACTGACAAGCCTCCTACAACGGCAGACCTCGCGGCCCTCGCCAGTGTGGCGGAGCTTCTGCGGACAGCCCCTGGTCAAGCGGTTGTTGGCGCGGCTGTGATTGTGGTTGCGGCTGTTGACGCCATTGTTGGTGTGACCGTAGCCGTGGCTGCATTCACCATGGTTGCCGTTGTGAACAAGGTGGTGGTTGCCGGAAACGAGACCCAGTTACCGTCATACAATCATGTGTTCAACGGCCAGCTGAGTCGGCTGGACGGTGACATCTGCGACAGTTGCGACGTTGCACATCGTGCAGCTTCCATCCTGGGAGCCCCTGGCCTTTACGACGAACATGCAAAACTCGTAATAAAGAACGAGGTTCGCTCGTTCCTGTGCGCGATGCGAAACGTCGGCCTTGTCACCTATGAAGAAGATGCATTTGAGACGATTGTCGAGGCGACTTACGTTTACGGCATGCGGTCAATCTCTGCGGAGTAGTTCATGATGATGTGCCGATCCACGCTGGACGTATCCCTGATTCATGCCTATGCGCTTCCTCTCGGCATATGCGTGGCAGCAGCCGTGGTTCTGATCGCCGTATGGCTGGCACCCCGCTCTGGCGGGGTGCCAGCCAGGAATACTGTGCTTGGCTCGGCGCTGGCCGTTGTTGTCGTTGTCGCCTTTGGCCTCGTATATCAAGCGCGGACAGCGTACATCGCCGTTACAGATGGCCAGCTGATTGGGTCAGCAGCGTTTGTCCGACTGCAGCTCCCGCTTTCCAGTGTCTCGTGGCAGGACGCTTCCGATGCTTCAAGGATCACGCTGCCTCACCGGCAACTTGGGACGAGCACAGGGGGCGTTGAACTTGGCAAGTTCCGCATGCAGAACGGTCGCAACGTCTTCGTGCTGCGCACGGACCGTAGCTCTGTTCTCGTCACAGCCAGAGGGGATACTGACTTGATTCTGGACCGACGTCTTCATGAACAGTTCAAAGCATGCCTGGATCAGGTACGTGAGACCGGCGGCCATCGAGGAAGATTGCAATGATCAGCAGGAAGTACTGGTTTGCCAGGAAAAAGTACGGATGGGGTTGGGGGATGCCGTGCGCGTGGCAGGGCTGGCTTGTGTACGCAATCGCATTCGGCCTGCTGCTGGCGGGTCCGTTTCTGTTCTCTCCATTTCGCGAGCCCATCGCGTTTCAGCTCTACACGTGGGCCGTAGTGTTGGTCCTTGTCCTTGTCTGCTGGATGAAAGGCGCTCCGCCCGGTTGGAGGTGGGGGGAGTAGAACGGCCGCAGAAGCTATTTTCGGACGTGTTCGATCCGCCGGGCAAAGCATGGATGCATTGCCCTTGTGGGAGTCGGACAGTATCGCCAGCAGGCCACGGCTGCGCCCCCTCTGAGGTGTACCGTCCGTTTTGAATGAACGCTGGACACTTCCCTCGGCGGGTACCCAACGCGTTCTAACCGTTGATTGACCAAGGTAGCGTCGCTTAAAGGGGCGCGCCGGTGAAGCTACACTGGCCACCTACGCCCAATGGAAGCTCGCCCATGTTCTCTGGAATGGTTGCGGTGGTCACCGGCTCCACCAGCGGTATCGGTCTTGGCATTGCCACCGCGCTGGCGCGGCAAGGCGCCGACATCGTGTTGAATGGATTTGGCGATCCGCAGGAGATCGAACGCATCCGCTCCGGTCTGGAAGCCGAGTTCGGTGTACGTGTGGCGCATGATGGTGCCGACCTCTCCCGTGGTGAGGCGGTGCGGGACATGATCGCCCGCGCCGTTGCGAAGATGGGGCGCATCGATATTCTGGTGAACAATGCGGGCATCCAGCACACCGCGTCGATCGAGGAATTTCCTGTCGAAAAGTGGGATGCGATCCTCGCGCTGAATCTCTCGGCGGTGTTCCACTCAACGGCGGCGGCCTTGCCTTACATGAAGCAGCAGGGATCCGGCCGCATCATCAACATCGCGTCGGTGCATGGATTGGTTGGGTCGGTGAACAAGTCGGCCTATGTGGCGGCCAAGCACGGCGTGGTGGGCTTCACCAAGGTGACGGCGCTGGAGAACGCGGGCACTGGCATCACCGCCAACGCCATCTGCCCGGGGTGGGTGCGAACGGCGCTGGTCGAGCAGCAGATCACCGCGTTGGCGGAGCGCGAGGGAACGGACCAGGAGTCCGCCGCTCGCGCGCTGCTGGCCGAGAAACAGCCCTCGTTGCAGTTCGTGACGCCCGAGCAGCTGGGGGAGATGGTGGTGTTCCTGGCCTCGGATGCTGCGGCTCAGATTACGGGTACGGCGCTGCCGGTGGATGGGGGCTGGACGGCGCGCTAGCTGGCCGGCTGCCCGCCGGGCATGGCCCGGCGCTACCGGGAGATCGGTGCGGGGTCCAGTGCTACCGGGAGATCGGTGTGGGTCCGGTGTTACCGGGAGATCGGTGAGGGTCCGGTGTTACCGGGAGGTCGGTGCGGTGGTTCGGCGTTATCGAAGCCGGCTGGGATCGATCAGGGGAATCTCGCCCAGCGCATCCAGCGTGACGTGATTGCTGCAGAACCCGAACGGGCTATCCGCGGCGGGCCGCACGTTGTGGCGTGGCACGCTTTCGATGTCCCGTACCTCGTCTACGGCCAAGGCAAAGGTCTCCGTGCCGGCCTGCACCAGCAGCATGGCCGGGCAGCCATGGGCAAACCCGCTCAAGCCGCTGGCCTGGCGCAGGTCGACCACCGGCAGTGCGTGGCCGCGCACGGTGAGGTGCGGGCGCGCGCCACTGCCGTGGCGATCAAAGGTTTCCGGGCCGCGGATTTCAATCGCGGCTTCGACATCGATGGCAAACAGGTGGGTACCGGCCCGCACAACAACAACTTCAATGAAGGCCGGCGACGACGGGGCCGGTTCACCGGCCGAAGGGGAAGAGGGCTGCAAGAGGAACCTGTGGAAGGGTATTGAAACTGCAACGCAATGATGCCGTGTTGACGTGACGTAACGCGTACTTTGCGGGTGAGCGGCCAGCACGCGTTGCATGCGTCGTTCAGCGGGATCAAGGCGCCTTCACGGGTTGGCTTGGGCCGTGGGCGGATTGCCAGCCATGGGCTGGCACTACTGGGGTTTGGCGAAGACGTCCAGGCCTTTGCCGGTTTCCAGCAGCGATTTCAGGCTCGACAGCACGATCGGCCAGCCTTGGCGGATGCCGGTATCCATGCCGCTGCCCGGTTCCAGCTCGTCATGGGTCACCGTCAGCTTGACCATGTCCTCATACGGCACGATCTCGAACGTCACCCGGCTGTAGGCCTTCGGGTTGTCCGCCTGCGAGGCGGCGGCCCAGGTGATCACCAGTCGCGAGGGTGGGGTGTTTTCCACCACTTCGCCCACCAGTTCGACCTTGCGCTCGTCATTGGCACGCACGTGCTGCCAGCGCGAGCCGGATTTCCAGTCCGATACGTTTTCGTGCCCCCAGTAGGTGCGGGCAATCTCCGGCCGGGTGATGGCTTCGAACACCTTCTGCGGCGTGGAGGCGATATAGATCACGTGGATGAAACGGGTGGATTCAGCGCTCATCGTCATTGTCCTTCCAGTTCCTGTTTGAGGTCATGCAGCAGGCTCAGGCGCTGCTGCTCGAACTTGCTTACCCAGCGTGTATAGACATCGTGCAGCGGCACCGAGTTGATGAAGTGCAGCTTTTCGCGGCCACGCCTGACGGTGCTGATCAGGTTGGCGTCTTCCAGTAGGCCCAGGTGCTGGGTAACCGATTGCCGGGCCATCTGCAGGTGCTCGCAGAGCTGCCCCAGCGTCTGTCCGTTGCGCTCGCACAGCAGGTCCAACAACGTGCGGCGCGTGGGGTCGGCCAGTGCCTTGAACACCTTGTCTGCATCCATGGGGTGCCTTCAGTTCCAGTTGTCGATCTTGACGTCGTGCGGGCTGGGCTGGCCGCGGCCGGTTTCCAGCAGGGATTTCAGGCTCATCAGGAAGATGGCCCACTTGGTGCTGCAGTGGTGCATGAATTCCACGCGTTCCTTCCAGCCTTCATGGCTGAACAGCACGATGCAGTAGTCGCCGTCCTGGTGCAGGGCGAAGCGCGCGGTGGTGCCGATCCATTCCGGTGGGCCGTCGACGAATTCCCACAGCACCCGCTCGTTCGGCTGCAGCTGCAGCAGCTTCATCTGCATGGCGCCGATTTCCTGGCCGTTGGCGGTAAAGCGGGCGGCGACGGTGCCGCCGGGGTGGCGGTCGCCGGTGGTGTCCTCGGCCCACCAGGCGGCGATACCTTCGGGGGTGGCCAGGGCCTGGTAGACCTGGGCCGATGGGGCGTTGATGCCGACTCTGTGTGCGATATCCACCATGACTGCGGCTCCACGGTGGGCGGCGGGGTGCCGTCCGTGGGATCACAATAGGCAGGTAAATGCCTGCATGTCAACTCCGCCGCCGTGGAGCCTTGGCCGGTGGATGCAGCGCCATGGATTTTCGCTGTGGTAGTGCCGGCCGCTGGCCGGCAGCCTGGGGGAATGTGGGTGATTGCAGCTGCCGGCCAGCGGCCGGCACTACCAGTCAATGCGGCGCCATGGGTTTTCGCCGTGGTCATGCCGGACCGGTCAGTGCAGCGCCATGGAGTTTCAACCGCGGTAGTGCCGGCCGCTGGCCGGCAACCAGGGAGGCGTGGGATGATTGCAGTTGCCGGCCAGCGGCCGGCACTACCGGTTAGCGGCGCGCAATGGACTTTTGGCCGTGGTGATGCCTGGTGCGCGGCGGCATTCTGGGCGGAGCCGGGTGATTGCAGCCGTTCGGGTTCGTTGAATGAAAGGAGTACTACGCGTGAGTGATGCTGGAAAAGAGGCGCTGACGATTCGTCGCGCCAGCGTGGCCGATGCGCCTGCGGTGCTGGAGCTGTTCGATGAAGTGATTGCGTGGTTCGTGGCCATCGGCAATCCGCAGCAGTGGGGTACCGAGGCGTGGTCGTCCATTCCGCGGCGCATCACCCAGGTGACCGATGCCTGCGCACTGCCCGGTGCGTGGGTGGCGGAAACCGCGCAGGGTGAGGTGCGTGCGTTCCTGGCGTTGGGCGAGGCCATGCCCTATGTGCCTGCGGCGACCGAGCCGGAGCTGTACGTACGCGTGCTGATTGCTTCGCGCGATGCGCGGGTGCGTGGTATCGGCCGTCGATTGATGGCATTCGCCGACGAGCAGGCACGCGCGGCGGGATTGGATTACCTGCGCGTGGATTGCTATGGCGGTGGCAGCGGCGAGCTGGTGCGGTTCTACGAATCGTGCGGTTACGAAAGGTTGTCGACCTTCAACGTGGATGGCTGGCCGGGGCAGGTGTTGGGCCGCCGTCTGTGACCTGGCGGCGTCTCAGTTCTCTGCGTCCTGTAGTGCTGCATGCAGTTTGTCGGTGATCTGCTGCAGCGCGGCCAGGTCATCGGCTGAAAGATGATCGAGGAAATTCCGGCGCACGCTGGCGACGTGTACCGGCCGCGCTGCGCCTAGCTGCGTGCGGCCTTCTGCGGTCATGCGGATCACCACCACGTTGTCACTGTCGGTGTCGCGCTCGATCAGGCCACGGCCAGCCATGCGGGTGAGTTGGTGCGAGAGCCGGGTCTTGTCCCATTCCAGGTAGTCCAGCAGTTCGCGCTGGCGGCGGCAGCGGTCCTTGGCTTTGCTCAGTTCCATCAGCACGACAAAGTCGGCACTGGAAAGCCCGGTGCTGCGGGTGATGTCGTGGACGATGCGGCCGGAGGTGATCTCGGCCATGCGCCGGAAGCCGCGCCAAGCGGCCCACTCGTCAGGGGTGATGGTGGGTGGGGTCATGCGCCCACGTTGCCCGTGGTTGGTTGACGTGTCAACTCGAAAATTCTACGGTTGATATATCAACCGACCAACAGGCCGCCTCATGCCGCACCCTCCGCGTATTGCCATCATCGGTGGAGGCCCCGCCGGCCTGACCGCCGCGCTCATCCTGCATCGCGGCGGTCATCGCGTGAGCGTGTACGAGGGCGAATCATCGGGGCAGCAGCGTACCCAGGGCGGCACGCTGGACCTGCACGAGGATTCCGGCCAGGTGGCGTTGCAGCGCGCCGGTCTGCTGGAGGCGTTCCGGGCGGTGGCGCGCCATGAAGGCCAGGAGGCGCGGGTGGGTGATCCGTGGTCCGGGGCGATTACCGCAGGTGGGTTCGGGCCGGAGGGCAGCATGGACAAGCCGGAGATCGACCGCGGCGACCTGCGCCAGCTGCTGCTGGATGCGTTGCCGGCCGACGCGGTGCAGTGGGGTCACTGCCTGAGCGCGATGGAACCTGCAGATGCGGGCCGCCACAGCCTGCGCTTCGCCAATGGTGTGCAGGCCGAGGCGGACATCGTGATCGGTGCCGATGGTGCGTGGTCGAAAGTCCGCGCTGCGTTGAGTGCGTGCCAGCCGCTGCCGACGGGCATTACCTTCTTTGAAGGATGGATCGCGCAGCCTGCGGCGGATATCGCGGCCATGGTGGGGCAGGGCAGCCTGTTCTGCTTTGGCGGCGAGGAGGCGCTGTTCGTGCAGCGCAACAGCGGCGATCGATTCTGCGTGTATGCGGCGCTGAAGCGCCCTTCTGATTGGCTCGATGCGCAGATCACGCAGCAAGGCATGCGCGCGCTGGTGACAGGCAGCTACACCGGCTGGGCACCGAACCTGCGGCGGCTGCTGGAGGCGTGCACCGACTTCGTGCGGCGGCCGATCTACAGCCTGCCGGCGGATTTCCGTTGGACACCACGCAACGGCGTGACGCTGATCGGCGATGCTGCCCATCTGATGCCGCCGGTGGGCGTGGGCGTGAACCTGGCGATGCTGGACGCGTCGGATTTGGCGATGGCGTTGTGCGCGCAGCCGGATGCAGTGAGTGCCATTCGCCACGCCGAATCCATTGTGCGTGAGCGCGCCAGCGCGCTGATGCCGGACGCCATCGACGGGTTCCAGCGCTGGTTCACTACCGAGGCGACGGCTGACGGCGGTTGAGGCCGCTTGCAACGCGGGGACGGGAAGCACCTGCGTCACTGCGTCGCAGCCTCTCTGCAGGATGCGGTACATCGGTTCAGAGCTAGAGTGGGGGCTACCCCATCCAGGAAGGAGACGCGCATGTACTACAGCAGTGGCAACTACGAGGCCTTCGCGCGCCCGCGCAAGCCAGCGGGCGTGGACAACAAGACGGCCTGGTTCGTAGGCTCGGGCCTCGCTTCGCTGGCCGGTGCGGCGTTCCTGGTGCGCGATGGGCGCATGCCCGGCGAGCGCATCACCATCCTGGAACAGCAGCAGATTGCCGGCGGCGCGCTGGATGGCCTGAAGGTGCCGGAGAAGGGTTTCGTGATCCGTGGTGGCCGCGAGATGGAAGACCATTTCGAGTGCCTGTGGGATCTGTTCCGCTCGATTCCATCGTTGGAAATCGACGATGCCAGTGTGCTGGACGAGTTCTACTGGTTGAACAAGGACGACCCGAACTATTCGCTGCAGCGTGCCACGATCAATCGCGGCGAAGATGCGCATACCGATGGCTTGTTCACCCTGAGCGAGCAGGCGCAGAAGGACGTCATCGCGCTGTTCCTGGCCACCCGGCAGGAGATGGAGAACAAGCGCATCAACGAGGTACTGGGCCGCGATTTCCTCGACAGCAATTTCTGGTTGTACTGGCGCACGATGTTCGCGTTCGAGGAGTGGCACTCGGCGCTGGAGATGAAGCTGTACCTGCATCGCTTCATCCACCATATCGGCGGGCTGCCGGATTTCTCGGCGCTGAAGTTCACCAAGTACAACCAGTACGAATCGCTGGTGCTGCCGCTGGTGAAGTGGCTGCAGGAGCGCGGCGTGCGTTTCCAGTACGGCACTGAAGTGACCGATGTGGACTTCGCGCTGCAGGAGGGCCGCAAGCAGGCCACGCGCATCCACTGGACGCGGGACGGCCAGGCCGGTGGCGTGGACCTGGGCGCGGACGATCTGGTGTTCATGACGATCGGCTCGCTGACCGAGAATTCCGACAACGGCGACCATCACACCGCCGCACGCTTGAATGAAGGCCCTGCACCGGCGTGGGACCTGTGGCGACGGATCGCGGCCAAGGATGCGGCGTTCGGGCGCCCGGATGTATTCGGTGCGCATATACCGGAAACCAAGTGGGAATCGGCGACGGTAACCACGTTGGACGCGCGCATTCCAGCGTACATCGAGAAGATTGCCAAGCGCGATCCGTTCAGCGGCAAGGTGGTGACCGGCGGCATCGTGAGCGTGCGCGATTCGCGCTGGTTGATGAGCTGGACGGTGAACCGCCAGCCGCACTTCAAGAACCAGCCGAAGGACCAGATCGTGGTGTGGGTGTATTCGCTGTTCGTGGATACGCCCGGCGATTACGTGAACAAGCCGATGCAGGACTGCACGGGCGAGGAGATCACTTGCGAGTGGCTGTACCACCTGGGTGTGCCGATGGAGGAGATCGACGAACTGGCGGCGACCGGGGCGAAGACAGTGCCGGTGATGATGCCGTACATCACCGCGTTCTTCATGCCGCGCCAGGCCGGTGACCGCCCGGACGTGGTGCCGGAGGGCGCGGTGAACTTTGCCTTCATCGGCCAGTTCGCCGAATCGAAGCAGCGCGACTGCATCTTCACCACCGAGTATTCGGTGCGCACGCCGATGGAAGCGGTGTACACGCTGCTGGGCATCGAGCGCGGCGTGCCGGAGGTGTTCAATTCGACCTACGACGTGCGCACGCTGCTGGCCGCGACCGGCCGCTTGCGCGATGGCAAGGAGCTGGACATTCCGGGGCCGGTGTTCCTGCGCAACCTGCTGATGAACAAGCTGGACAAGACCCAGATTGGTGGGCTGCTGCGCGAGTTCGGGCTGGTGCAGGACGACTGAGCGAGCGGGGCGTCGGGGGGCGCCGGGCCATGCCCGGCGTCTCGCGCTGCAGTGGCCGCCCAACAGCAGATGCGTGGGTGGGTTGGGGGTGTCGATCACCTGCAGCATGGCTTGCGCGGCCTTGATCGGGTCGCCCAGCTGATGGCCGCTCTTTTCCTCGCGGGCGTTGCGGATCGGATCGAACAGCGCGTCGTAGTCGCCGATGCTGCGCGAGGCCCGCACCATCGAACGGCCAGCCCAATCGGTGCGGAACGAGCCCGGCGCGATCGCGGTCACATGGATGCCGAATGACGCCACTTCCTTGCCCAGCACCTCGCTGATGCCTTCCAGCGCAAACTTGCTGCCGCAGTACCAGGCGATGCCCGGCAAGGTGATGAAGCCGCCCATGGAGGTGATGTTGAGGATGTGACCGCGGCGGCGCGCGCGCATGTGCGGCAGCACGGCTTTGATCAGCGCGGCGGGACCGAACACGTTCACTTCGAACTGATGGCGCAGTTCGTCCAGCGTGGATTCTTCGAGGATGCCTTCGTGGCCGTAGCCGGCGTTGTTGACCAGCACGTCGATGGCGCCGATGTCGGCTTCGACGGTGGCTACCAGTGCATCGATGGCCGCAGCGTCGGTGACGTCCAGCAGGCGGCCGAAGGCGCGACCGGGTGCGAGGGCCGCAAATTGCTGGCGGGCAGATTCGCTGCGTACGGTGCCGACCACGCGATGGCCGGCCAACAGGGCCTGCTGGGCCAGGGCACGGCCGAAGCCGCTGCTGACGCCGGTGATGACGAGGAGGCGGGATTCGGTCATGGCCGAGGGCTCGTGGCTGGGGAGTTGCACGTTAGTGATTGAGTGCGCGGCCGCCCAGGCCTAAGCTTCGGGCTTTCTTGCCTATTCCTATGGGGCGCCCGATGCGGTCGGCCGATGATCCGCTGCAACATCCCGCACAGGCACGCATGGTGGGTCTGTTGCAGGCGTTGGCCGTGGACGAGGGCTACACGCTGACGGCAGTGCCCGGGGTGCGGCTGCTGCGCTCCAACCGTCCCTTGGCGCGCACGCCGGTGCTGTACGACCCCGGCATCGTGATCGTCTGCCAGGGGGTGAAGCGCGGCTATCTGGGCGGGGAGGTCTACCAGTACGACGCGCAGCACTACCTGGCAGTGTCGGTGCCGGTGCCCTTCACCATGGAGACCGAGGCCACGGCCGAGGCGCCGCTGCTGGCGATCTACCTGCATCTGGATCTGCAGCTGGCCGCAGATCTGCTGATAGAACTGGGCGAGCGCACTGCCAGCACCGAAGCGCCGGCAAGAAGCATGACGTCCAGCCCGATGCAGCCTGCGATGCAGGCCACGGTGCTGCGATTACTGGAAGCGCTGGCCGATCCATTGGAGGCCGACGTGCTGGGGCCCTCACTGGTGCGCGAGCTGTATTTCCGGGTGCTGAGCGGCGCACAGGGTGGGGCGCTGCGCGAGGCGCTGGCGATGCGCGGGCGCTTCGGCCGCATCGGCAAGGTGCTGCGGCATATCCACGCGGCCTATTCGACGGCGTTGGATGTGGATGCGCTGGCAGCGCAGGCGGAGATGAGCGTGGCCACGTTCCATGATCACTTCCGCAGCATTACCGGTACCTCGCCGATGCAGTATGTGAAGTCCACGCGGCTGCATCAGGCGCGGCTGCTGATGCTGCGGCAGGGCATGACGGCCGAGGCGGCATCGTTGGCGGTGGGGTACGCCAGCCCGTCGCAGTTCAATCGGGAGTTCAAGCGTTTGTTCGGGTTGCCGCCGGCGTCCGAGGTGGCGCGCATGCGGCGAAGTTTTGCGCTGCCGCCGGCGCCGGCCGATGCGCTGTATGTGTCTTCGCATTGATTGCGGCATTCGCCGGGCATGGCCCGGCGCTACCAGGGAAGCCCCTGTCAGGTTGCGCCCGGCCCTGCCCCGCTGGAAGCCGGTGGCTACAACGGTTTCAGCTATGCCGACGTGTCCGCGCGGGTGAACATCAGCAAGGCCAGCATCCACCACCATTTCCCCAGCAAGGCGGATCTGGTGCGGACGGTGGTGGAGCTGTACCGGGCAGAGGCACGGGAAGGCCTGGCGCTGCTGGACCGGCAGCTGGGCGATCCTTTGTTGGCGCTCAACGCCTACGTGGATTACTGGTCCAGCTGCATTGCCGGTGGCACCTCGTCGTTCTGCATCTGCGCGATGCTGGCGGCCGAAGCGCCGATGATCCCCGACGAGATTGCCGATGAAGTGCGCGGGCATTTCGAGGATCTGAGCGGCTGGCTGACGATCACGCTGGAAAAGGGTGCGGCGCAGGGGCGGCTGAGGCTGCAGGGCACGCCTGCGGATGAGGCCAAGGCGTTCATGGCCTCGGTGCACGGCGCGATGCTGGCCGCGCGTGGGTTTGGTGATGCGGCGACGTTCGCGGCGCTCGCACGGTTGTCGATTGCCCGGCTGGTGCCGGCGGTCTGAATGTTTCGACGAAGGCCTGCGTGGAGCGGGCCTTCTTTTTGTCCGTGAAGCCTACCTACTAGTAGGTTCAAAACTCCAGCAGAGGTCGTCATGAGTCATCCGCTTTCTTCCTTGGGCATCGTGCACACCGCGATCAGCCTGGTTCCCATCGCTGCCGGCCTGTTCGGTTTCATCCGGTATCGGGCCATTGATCCGGCTACGCGCGCCGGCAAGCTCTATCTGCTGGGGTTGGTGCTGTCGGTGGTGACCTCGTTCACCGTCTCCAGCACCGGGGGCCTCAATCCTGGCCACGCGTTTGGTGTGGTGATTCTGCTGATTGCGTTCGGTGGGGTGTCGGCGGCTCGGTTGCGGTTCCTTGGGCGATTGGCACCCTATCTGTCCACGTTCGCGCTGTCTTTCAGCTTCCTGCTGTCGCTGGTGCCAGGCGTGAATGAAACGCTGACACGCTTGCCGGTGGCGCACCCGATTGCGCCTGCACCGTTGGCGCCGGTGATCCTGCAGACGTTGCTGGGGTGCGCGGTGGTGTTTGCGATCGGATTCGTGGCGCAGTGCTGGCGGATACATGCGGGCAACGCACGCGCTCGCGTCTGACGCTGCAAGGGACAGTCCGGATGATCAGTCCGCCAGCGGCGCTGGTGCGTCTTCGCCGTAAGTGGCGTAGGCGCTGCCACACGTCGCGTGTGCCGCCGCATTGGCAGGCAGGCCGGTGGCCTTGATGCCACGCCGGGAATTGCCCGCGAGCACTTCCACGTAGCGCTCTGCTGCCATCGTGCCGTCGGGCAGAACATAGAGCAGCACGCGCTGCAGGGTGGATTGACCATCCAGTGGCTGTGGCTGGCGGAATGCAGGAACCTGCACGCGTGCGCGATGCCATACCTGCGGTGCGGCGGCAGTCTGCCAGCGAACCTGCAACGGCTGGTCGAGATTCAACAGCGCGACGCCGGTGGTGTGGTTGGACGCCGTGCACGCGGCCGGGGGCGCAGGAATGGGCGCGATGGCGTCGTCGCCGATGTCCAGCGTCGCGCCATTGATTTCCAGGCGCACGATCGGCGCGGCGCCGTAGTTGTGCGTCTTGAACTGCACCAGCCCTTCCACGCGGCTGCGCTCGAGCTCGTATTCGGTAGCGCCGGCCAGACGCGCCAGCGCGGGGGCAACCTCGACGTGGTCTGCATAGTGGTAGTAGAGGTGCGCGATGCCTGGCCCCCCCGATGTGCCCCACACGCGGGTGAGCGCTGTGGTATCCGGATAGGACTGGCGACGCAGTGGCAGGGTGCTTGCAGTGCCTTCGGAGGGCGCGCCATAGCGGTAGCGGTCGATGCCCGGCTTCAGTCGTGCGTTGTCGTAGGGGAAGGCGTTGTCTGCATCGGACTGCGCGTTCGGATAGCGGTGGAAGGCAACGAAGCGCTGGGGGTTGTCGCCTTGCATGGGCAGGTCCGGTCCCGCGCCGGAGTAGGTGGAGGCATAGGGTGAGGTGTCCAGCCACAGTGCATGGCCACTGAGGTTGATGTGCGTTTCTGCGATGGCCGCACGCGAGCCACCGGTGGCGGCATCCAAGCGCCCGCGCAGTGAATCACCCAGCGGATAGATGAGCAGGGCGAGGACAGTGGGCACGAACATCAGGGCATGCACCCGGCCCGGGACGTGCCCGCGCTCGCGCACCATGTAGCGGCCCCAGGCCAGCAGGAGCAGCACCAGTAGCGGCACCCCGATCCACAGCGCAAGGGTGATCAACGCCACCACGCCCCAGCCGAGATTCGGGGTGCAGACCGCGATCAGGCCAAGCGCGGCGAGCAGGCTGGCCAGGAACAGCGAGACGCCGATACCGAAGCGGTAGTTCCTGTACGGGGTAGCAGTCATCACCGTTCCATCGGCAGGCCGGGGCGTGCCTGCATCTTGCCGGTTGGGTGGCTGCGTGGAAAGACGGAGGTGCTGTCAGCAACCCACCAGCCGGTCGGCGCTGAGGCCACTGCGGTGCTGGTTGCGGTATTCGATGGGGCTGGCATCGACCATGCCGCGGAAGTGCCGGCGGAACGATTCCTGCGATCCGAACCCCGCCTGTTCGGCCACCCATTGCAGCGGACGGTCGGTGGTTTCCAGCAGTTCGCGTGCGTAGGCCACGCGTTCGCGGATGAGCCAGTCGATGGGCGACAGGCCGGTGGCTTCAAGGAACTGCCGCTGCAGGGTGCGCTGGCTGAGTGCGGCCTGTTCGGCCAGGCTGCCCAGCGAATGCGGCTCGCGCAGGTTGCGGCGCATCCATTCCATCAGTTTCGCCAGCCGCGTGGGCTCGCCCAGCGGAATCGCGCGGCTGACCCGCTGGCTGCGTTCGGCATCACGCCAAGGTGCCAGCACCAGCCGTTCGGCCACCAGATTGGCCACGCGCGCGCCGTAATCCTTGCGCACCATGTGCAGCATCATGTCCATGCCGGTGGCCGAGCCGGCCGAGGTGATGATGCTGCCGGCGTCCACGTACAGCACATCGTCGCGCACGTGGATCCGCGGAAATTCGCGCGCCAGCGTTTCGGTGAGGCGCCAGTGGGTGGTGGCTTGGCGACCATCGAGCAATCCAGCCCAGGCGAGCACGAATGCACCGGAGCAGATGGACGTGATGCGTGCGCCGCGCGCGTGGGCGCGGGTGAGGGCATCAAGCAACGCCTGCGGCGGGCGCTCGCTGGGTTCGCGCCAACCGGGAATGACGATGATGTCGGCGTCGTCGACGGCGCTCAGATCGTAGGGCAGCTGCACCTGCGCACTGCCGAGCATGCGCAGTGCACCGGGCTCGCCAGCGCAGAGCTGGGTGCGGTACCAGGCCACGCCCAGTTCAGGGCGGATGGGTGCGAACAGGCCGACCGCGCAGCCGAATTCGAACAGGCCCTGGCCGTGGCAGGCCACGATGGCGACGGTGGGCGCGGTCGGATCGGCAGACAGGGTGGGCATGGCTTGATGCTACCGACGCAGGCACGTGCCGCTGAGTGGCGCGCGGGCATGAGGTGATGCCCGCAGGGTATATGGAGACCGGGGTCAGATCCTTTCCGCAGGAAGGGCTCTGACCCTGCGGATTCGCGTGTATGGGGTCAGAGCCCTTTCCTTTGGAAAGGGATCCGACCCGGTGTGTGCAGGCTGCGTAAGGTCATTACCAGCGGTCATGTGGCTGGCGCGATGTGACGGTCACATGACGCGATATCCGCTGTTGCGTGTTGGGCGTGGGCTCTTGAATGGAGGCGTGTCTCCGGCCCACCCCCACGAGCCCCCATGCCTGCTGCCCACATTCCTGCGCTGTCCACGCTCTCCCTGCTGATTGCCGCCACTCTTGCCGCTGCCCCGGCGTATGCGGCTGAGGCCGATGCACCGTCGGCGGCCACCGCTACTTCTGCCAACCTTGCTGCGTCCACGCTGGATGCGGTGGTGGTGACCGGTTCACGCACCAGCACGCGCACGGTGAAGAACAGCTCGACACCGATCGACGTGATCTCCGCCGAGGACCTGGCCGCGACCGGCCAGGCCAACCTGCTGGAAGCGCTGCAGCGCAGCCTGCCATCGCTGAGCCAGATCGGCGGTTACCAGAGCGACCAGGAAAGCCTGATCCGCGGTTACCAGCTGCGCAACCTGTCGCCGGGTTACACGCTGGTGCTGGTGAACGGCAAGCGCCGCAACGCCAGCGCGTATGTCAGTGGCGCCAACGGTGGCGGCTACCCCGGCCATGCCTGGGCCGATCTGGCGCTGATTCCGGTGTCGGCCATCGACCATGTGGAGGTGCTGCGCGATGGTGCTTCGGCCATCTACGGTTCGGACGCGATCACCGGAGTGATCAACGTGATCCTGAAATCGCAGGCGCACGGTGGCGATGTCTCGGTGGAGAGCGGGCAGAGCACCGATGGCGACGGCAGCCGCACCAGCGTGCGCGCCAACATCGGCCTGCCGTGGAGCGAGGATGGCTTCATCAACCTGTCCGGCGAGAGCACGCGCCAGCACCATGCGATCCGCACGCGGCGCTACATCGACGGCTACCTGAGTTATCCCGCCGTGGATGGCAACGGCAACCTGGTGGCGCTGCGTCCAAACAACCGCTTGCCGGCTGGAGCGACGCCGAACCCGGCCGAGGCCGGGCGCGATGCCGAGGCCAACATCATCCTGAGCTCGCCGTCGTATGCGCTGAAGGCCTTCGCGGTGAACGTGGGCCATGGCTTGGGCGAGAACGCCCAGTTCTACGCCAATGCGACTGCCAGCGACCGCACCGCGCAGGCGATCCAGAACTTCCGCCTGCCGGCAACGATCTTTACCACCTACAAGGCACCGGGCGTGCTGAGCGTGTTTCCCGATGGCTTCCTGCCAGTGCTGGAAACCAAGGAGAAGCAGTACACCGGCACGGCCGGGGTGAAGGGCCAGGTTGCGGGGTGGGACTACGACTTCAGCCTGACCGGCAACCGCAACACGGTGCGCACCTACACCCGCAATTCGGTGAACTACTCGCTGCCGTACCCGGGCTCGCCGACCGACTTCTATGACGGCAAGCTGGATTACCAGCAGGGCATCGCCAACCTTGATCTGCGTCGCGGCTTCGAGGTGGCGGCCTTCGCATCGCCACTGGAAGTGAGTGCCGGTGCCGAGTACCAGCACGAACAATACGAACGCGGGGCAGGGCAGTGGGAGTCATACACCGGTTTTGGTGCGGCTGCCTTTGTCGGCTATTCCACCGCCGATGCGGTTAAGGCCACCCGCAACAGCAAGGCGGTGTACGCCGGTGCAGCGACCAACATCACGTCGCGCTGGTACCTGGACGCCGCCGCGCGCTGGGAAGACCACTCGGACTTCGGCACGGTGTCGACCGGTCGGTTGACCACGCGCTTCGACTTCACCGATGCGCTGGGCGTACGTGCCACGGTCAGCAATGGCTTCCACGCGCCGAGCCTGGGCGCGCAGTTCTACCAAGCCACCGGCAGCTGCCCGTGCGGTACCACGCTGGTGGCGCAGGTCGCTTCGCCGGCAGCAGTGGCGCTGGGCGCTACGCCGCTGAAGCCGGAGAAGGCCACCAACTACAGCCTCGGCGTGACCTGGGACCCGAGCCCGGCCTTCCATCTGGCGGTGGATGCCTACCAGATCGACATCCGCGGCCAGCTTGGCCAGTCCAGCCAGATCGGCTACAACGCGCAGGACCCGGCGCGGGTGACCGACAACAGTGGCACCGTGCTGACCGCCGCGCAGAAGAACACCATCGACGCGCTGCTGGGCACGGCCGGCATCAGCATCCTGCCCGGTGATGCGTTCTATGCCAGCTACTTCACCAACGTGGGCGACACCCGCACGCGCGGCGTGGAGCTGACCCTGGAGGCGAACCAGGAAACGCAGTGGGGCAAGCTGCGCTGGAGCTACGCGGCCAATGTGGGCCGCACCACCATCCAGAAAGTGAGCGCGATTCCGCAGGCGTTGCAGGGGCTGCCGAACATCAACCTGCTGACCAAGTCGAGCGAGTACGCGCTGCGCTTCCGCACGCCGTCGTACACGCAGGTGGCGGGGCTGGGCTGGCAGAACGGGCGCTGGCGTTCGAACGTGGACTTCACCTACTACGGCCCGATCAAGCGCCTGAACAACGGCGTGCAGTACAAGCAGCCGCCGGTGCTGGTGACCAACCTGTCCGGTGGCGTCGAGCTGGGTGCCGGTTGGAGTGCGGCGCTGGGCATCAACAACGTGTTCGACAAGCGCACCCGCAAGGTGCCTGCGTACGCACGCAGCGCCACCGATGTGGCCAGCATCGAGACCACCTGGGACAGCGGTGATGTGCTGAGCAACGTCGGGGCGTTCTGGTACGGGCGCGTCAATTACCGGTTCTGAGGTTCATGTGAAACGTCGCCGGGCATGGCCCGGCGCTACCGAGGAGGGGGTCATGTCTTCTGCATTGAATGTGGTTGCGTTGATTGGTTCGCCGACGGCGTCGGCCAACTCGCGCACGTTGCTGCTGGTGCGGCATCTGCTGGAAGAACTGCGCGAGCGGGTCAACATCAGCGTGGAGCTGGTCGAGCTGGCGCCGATCGCGCGCTCGCTGGGGCAGGCGCTGCAGCGCAGCGAAGTGGAGCCGCAGGTAGAGCGCGCGCTGGCCACGATTGAATCTGCACAGCTGCTGGTGGCGGCCGCGCCGGTGTATCGCGGGTCCTATCCGGGCCTGTTCAAGCACCTGATCGACTTCATCGGGCTGGACGCTCTGGTGGATACGCCAGTGCTGCTGGCGGCTACCGGTGGCAGTGAGCGCCACGCGCTGGTGATCGACCATCAGCTGCGTCCACTCTTCAGCTTCCTGCAGGCGCATACGTTGCCGATCGGGGTGTATGCCACGCCGGCCGACTTCGACGGCGACCGGATCAACAGCGCTGCACTGCAGGCACGCATCCAACTGGCGGCCGAGCGTGCGGCGGGACACGTGGCGCACGTGGCGGCAGCGCTGCCCGCGCCGCTGCGCAGGATCGCCTAGGACGTGGCGGTGCAGCTGCGGCATCTGGCGTTCCTCACGCCGGGAAGCTATCTGCCGGAACAACCACGCGCGGGCCTGGACGCGACGCTGGCGCTGATCGCGTTTGCCGAACAGCTGGGCTATGACGGCGCGTGGGTGCGCCATCGCCACCTGGAACCGGGCATCAGCTCGGCAGCGGTGTTCCTGGCGGCGGCCAGCCAGCACACCACGCGCATCGAACTGGGCAGTGCGGTCATCCAGCTGGGCTACGAAACACCGTTCCGCCTGGCCGAGGATCTGTCCTTGCTGGATGCGCTGGCAGGTGGCCGGCTGCAGGTAGGCGTCAGTACCGGCGCGCCGCCACACGGCGGGCTGGTAGGGCCCTTGCTGTACGACAGCGACCCTGCGCGCATCGACTTTTCCCATGGCCGGGTGGCGCGGTTGCTGGAAGCGCTGCGTGGTGAACCGTTGGGCACCGCCGATGCCGAAGTCGGCAACGCCGCCACGCGCTATCGCCCGCGTCTGCAGCCACATGCGCCGGGGTTGGTGGACCGGGTCTGGTACGGCGCTGGCTCCCTGCAGTCGGCGCGTTCGGCGGGTGAGCAGGGGCTGCATCTGCTGCTGGGTAACGTCAACCGTGCCGAGCTGAGTGATGACTTCTTCGGCGCGCAGTTGCAGCACCTGCAGGCCTATCGTGCGGCATTGCCGGTGGGCAGCGCACGCCGCGTGGCGGTGGGGCGGGTGCTGGTGCCCACCGAGGGTGTGGATGCGGCCACGCGGCAGCGGATCGAGGCCTTCAGTGCGCAGCGGCATGCGCGCACCCTGGCCCCGCAAGGGCCGCGACGCACGATGTTCGCACCCGACGTGGTCGGCAGCACGGCGCAGATCATCGCGCGGTTGCAGGCCGATCCGCTGCTGCAGCAGGTGGACGAGCTGCGGGTGGAGCTGCCTTATGAACTGCCCGAGCAGGACTACCGGCGCATCCTCAGCACGGTGATCGAGGACATCGCGCCGGCGCTGGGCTGGCGCGCACCTGCGCAAGCGGCGTGATGCCGCCCGTGCCCATAACGGCCGGCAGTCTGCTTATTGCCAACCTGCATCTGCATGGCCGGATCCGACCGTGGATTGTCGAGTTCCGGCGCTGGCATCGGGCCGTCCTTCTCTAGCATCGATATCGAAGCGGCAGTGCATTGCCGGCCCCTACGAGGACGATCCCGTGGCTGTAGACGCAACCCACAAACCCATCCTGTTCCTGCTGGACCGCGAGTTCGAGGACGGCCAGCTGCCCGGCCAACGCTTCTTCTGCCGGCACAGCCTGCTGCTGGAAGGTGCGCTGTCGAGCATCGAGGGCCTGGACGCACAGCTGGATGTGCGCCGCATCGGCTTCAGCCGGCCGCGCCGCGAGGTGATCGCCGAGATCGGTGAGCAGGACCAGTCGCTGCCGAAGCTGGTGCTGCCGCAGGGCGTGGTCAATGAGCACGCCAGTGGTGAATACCAGCAGCGCCAGTACATCTCCGGTGCCGAGCCGATCCTGGCGGCACTGAATGGCCTGCTCGGCATTCCCGTGGCCCATCCCTGAGCGAGGACGTGACGATGAGCTACCTCACCAGCGTGTTGGACAAGAGCCCAGTGGCCGACGGCAGCACGCCCGAACAGGCGCTGCGCAACAGCCTGCAGTTGGCGCAGCGCGCCGAGCAACTGGGTTACCACCGCTACTGGTTTGCCGAACACCATGCCGCGCCGGCGCTGGCCAGCCCGGCACCGGAAGTGCTGGCGGCGTGGGTGCTGGCGCAGACCCGGCGCATCCGCATCGGCAGTGGCGGGGTGATGCTGCGCCACTACGCCCCCTACAAGGTGGCCGAGAATTTCAATCTGCTGGCCGCCCTTGCGCCCGGACGCGTGGATCTGGGCGTGGGCAAGGCGCCGGGTGGTCTGCCGGCATCGACTGCCGCACTGGCCGCCGGTCGCCCGGCGTTCGCCGATTTCGACCAGCAGTTGCGCGACCTGGAAGGCTATCTGTCCGATGCGCAGGCCGACGCTCAGGCGCGGCCGATTCCGCAGACGCCACCGGAGCGCTTCCTGCTGGGCGCGAGTCCACAGAGTGCGCGGCAGGCCGCAGAGCTTGGCTGGCGCTTCGTCTACGCCGCGCACTTCGATGGCGACCCGAAGCACATCGAGGCCGCCTTCGAGGCCTATCGCGCGGTGTCCGCGCACGCCCCGTTGCTGGCAACGGTGGCCTTCGCCGCGCCCACCAGCGAGGCCGCCGCCCGCTATATCGGCGCGCTGCGGGTCTACAAGCTGCACCTGGCCCCAGGGCAGACGGTGAACCTGCCCAGTCCCGAAGCCGCTGCCGAATACGCGCGGCAGGTGGGGGTTGCTGATTTCCGCATCGAAGAAACACGCCCCAGCGTGCTCTCTGGCGATGCGCAGCATGTACGCAGCGAGCTGGATGCGCTGCACCGCCGCTTCGGCGTCGGTGAATTCATCCTCGACGCGCCGGTGGCCGACCTCGACGCACGCCTGACGTCCCTTGAACTGCTGTCGCCCGCGCCCCGCGCGGCGGTGGCCTGACTGCTGGAGCCACCCCATGAGCACGACCCCGCGTCCCATCCCGTTCGGCATCATGCTGCAGGGCCCCGGCAGCCACATGCATGCGTGGAAGCACCCGTCCAACGTGCCCGATGCCAGCGTCAACCTGGGCTACTACATCGACATCGCGCGTACCGCCGAGGATAACGGCATTGCCTTTGGCTTCGTTGCCGATGGGCTGTACATCAACGAGAAGTCGATCCCGCATTTCCTCAACCGCTTCGAGCCGATCTCGCTGCTGTCGGCGCTGGCGACGGCGACGAAGAAGATCGGCCTGGCCGGCACGCTCTCCACCTCGTACAGCGACCCGTTCACCGTGGCGCGCCAGTTCGCTTCGCTTGATCTGCTCAGCGGTGGCCGTGCAGGGTGGAACGTGGTGACCTCGCCGCTGGAAGGCTCGGGACGAAATTACGGGCGTCCGCATCCTGAGCATGCGCTGCGCTACCAGATTGCCGATGAGTACCTGGAAGTGGTGCAGGGGCTGTGGGATTCTTGGGATGACGATGCGTTCGTGCGTGACCGCGACAGCGGCACGTTCTTTGCGCCGGAGAAGTTCCGCCGCCTCGACCACAAGGGCCGCTTTTTCCAGGTGGAAGGCCCACTCAACATCCAGCGCTCGCCGCAGGGCCAGCCGGTGATCTTCCAGGCCGGTTCGTCCGACGATGGCATTGCGTTGGCTGGCAAGTACGCCGATGCGGTGTTCACCCACGCGCCGTCACTGGAGGAGACCCGTACGTTCACCCAGAAGGTGAAGAACTCGGCGATCGCCCATGGCCGCAGCGCTGGTGACATCAAGATCTTCCCGGGCATCGGCCCGATCGTTGGCCGTACGGCGGAAGAAGCCGAGGCCAAGTACCAGGCGATTGCCGCGCTGGCCGGGCTGGACGATGCCCTGGCGTATCTCGGCCGTTTCTTCGACCACCATGATTTCAGCCAGTACGACCCGGATGCGCCGTTCCCTGAGCTGGGCGACATCGGCGCCAACTCCTTCCGCTCCACCACCGACCGCATCAAGCAGGATGCGCGCGAGCAGGGCCTGAGCCTGCGCCAGGTGGCGCTGCAGGCGGTGAGCCCGCGGCCGAACTTCATCGGCACGCCGGAACATGTGGCCGACGAACTGATCCGCTGGTTCGACGCCGGCGCCAGCGATGGATTCATCCTCGGCTTCGCCGCGCAGCGCGAAGGCCTGGATGATTTCGTAACGCTGGTGCTGCCCCTGCTGGAAGCACGCGGTTACCACCGCAGTGCGCTGGAAGGAGAGACCCTGCGCGACCACCTGGGCCTGCCACGCAAGGCGAGCCGTTATGCGACCGACGCCGAGCCGGCGCGGAAGGTGGGATAAGGCGATGAGCGGAGACACTTCGGTAGCGCCGGGCCATGCCCAGCGGAATTCGCCGACAACGGGCGTACTGCCCGAGATCGCGGCACGTGTCGACGACGCCATCGCGATCCGCCATGACCTGCACCAGCACCCGGAACTGGCCTTCGAAGAACACCGCACCAGTGCCCGCGTGGCCGAGCTGCTGCAGCAATGGGGCTATGCGGTCAGCACCGGCATCGGTGGCACCGGCGTGGTCGGTACGCTGCAGCGCGGGCAGGGCCGTCGCCGATTGGGTCTGCGCGCCGACATCGATGCGCTGCCGATCCATGAAGAATCCGGGCTGGCCTATGCAAGCCAGCGCGAAGGCCTGATGCACGCCTGCGGCCACGATGGCCACACCGCCATCCTGCTCTCGGCTGCCCACTACCTTGCGCACCACGGGCATTTCGATGGCACGTTGCAGCTGGTGTTCCAGCCGGCCGAGGAAACCGGCTCGGGCGCTTCGAAGATGATCGCCGATGGCCTGTTCGAACGCTTCCCGGTCGATGCCATCTATGGCCTGCACAACTGGCCGGGCGTGCCGGTGGGGCACTTCGGCTTCGTCGACGGACCGGCGATGGCATCGGTGGACTGGGCGCGTCTGCGGGTGATCGGCAAGGGCGGCCACGGCGCCGAGCCGCAGGGCAGCGTCGATCCGATCCTGGCTGCCGCGCACATCATCACCGCGCTGCAGAGCGTGGTGTCGCGCAATGTCGATCCGCGGCAGATGGGCGTGGTCACCGTCGGCTCGATCCACGGTGGGCAGGCGGCCAATGTCATCCCCGATGTGGTGGAGCTGAAGCTGACAGTGCGCGCGTACCTGCCGGAGGTGCGCGATACGCTGCGCCGACGGGTGACCGACATTGCCGAGCAGACTGCCGCTGCCTTCGGTGCGCGTGCCGAGATCGAATTCCCGCGCGGCTTCCCCAGCGTGATCAACCACCCCGAGCAGACGGCCTACGTCCGCGAGGTGGCGGTACAGGGGTTCGGTGCAGGGCAGGTGGTGGAGGCCTTCGCACCGCGTACCGCCAGCGAGGACTTCGCCTTCCTGCTGCAGGCACGGCCGGGCAGTTTCGTGTTCGTCGGCAACGGCGACAGCGCGCCGCTGCACAGCCCGCGCTATGTGTTCAACGACGCGGCCATCGCCCCGGCGGCCAGCCTGTGGGCGCGTCTGGCCGAGCACTATCTGGTGGAGGACGTGGCATGAGCGTGCGGTACGACAACGATCGGTTCCTGTACACCTCGGTGGACGACCCGCTGGCGCGCCCGTTGTTCGACGGCCTGGAGCAGGAGTACGACAACCGCTATGCGGACGTGCGCCGGCGTATCGGTGGCAGTGCCCGCGAGGAACTGCAGCGCTATCCGGCCGAAGCCTTCGCTGCCCCGGTCGGTGCGTTCGTGCTGCTGCTGCGCGACGGCGTGGCGATTTCCGGTGGAGCGTTCATGCCGCATCGCGATGAGGACACCGCTGAGTTCAAACGCATCTGGACGCTGCCTGGCCTGCGTCGGCAGGGCATCGCCCGGCGCGTGCTGCAGGAACTGGAAGACCAGGCTGCGCGTCAGGGCTATCGGCGCGTGTTCCTGACCACCGGCTTCCGCCAGCCCGAGGCGGTCGGCCTGTATCTCAGCCACGGCTACACCGCGTTGTTCGATCTGGATGCGGACCCGGAAACCATCGCGCATCTGCCGTTCGAGAAGCATCTGGTGCCACAGTCACAGGCGGGCGACACAGCTACCCTCGCACTGCATGGAGCGGCGGCATGAGTACGCCTTCCACTGCCATCGAGGGCATTGTCCGCCAGCCGGCCACGGCGCTGAAGATCGTGCCGGCGCGGCATCCGCTGCAGGTGATCGGCACGGTGTTGGCACTCGCGCTGATCCTGATCGGCCTGCAGTCGGTGCTGGGCAATCCGCGCTGGGGCTGGGGCACGTTCGCCGAGTGGTTCTTTGCCCGGCCGGTACTGGACGGGTTGGGGCGAACGCTGCTGCTGACCGCACTCGGTACCGGCCTCGGCTTCGCGCTGGGCACCTTGCTGGCCTTGGCCCGCGTCTCCGGCTCACCACTGCTATCGGCGGTGTCGTGGGGCTACGTGTGGCTGTTCCGTTCGATTCCGCTGCTGGTGCTGTTGCTGCTGCTGAACAACCTGGGTTACCTGTACAGCACCATCGAACTGGGCGTTCCCTTCACCGGCATCAGCCTGTTCTCGTACCCGACCACGCAGCTGATCGGCGTGTTCACTGCCGCCGTGCTCGGCCTCACCTTGAACCAGGCGGCGTTCTCGGCCGAGGTGATCCGTGGTGGCATCCTGTCGGTCGACCACGGCCAGTACGAGGCGGCCGCAGCGTTGGGCCTGCCGCGTGGGCGCCAGGTGCGCCGCATCATCCTGCCGCAGGCGATGCGTTCGATCCTGCCTGCAGCGTTCAATGATGTGATCGGCCTAGCCAAGAGCACCTCGGTGGTCTACGTGCTGGCGTTGCCGGAGCTGTTCTACACCGTGCAGGTGATCTACCGGCGCAACCTGGAGGTGGTGCCGCTGCTGATGGTGGCTACCGTCTGGTACCTGGTGATCCTGACGGTGCTGTCGCTGCTGCAACGGCGGGTGGAGCAGCGCTTTGCCCGCGGCCAGCTGCAGCATGAACGCAACGTGTCGCGGGTATCGTCTGCAGCACCGCGGGCGGCGGCGACCGTTGCACGCGTGCCCAGCCGCGCGGCATTTGCCGTGCCGATCGAGGCCGGAACGGGCGCGGCTGTGTCCCTGCAGGGCGTGGGCAAGGCCTTCGGAGAGCAGACGGTGCTTGATGACGTGCATCTGGAACTGAGGGCCGGCAGCGTGACGGTGCTGATCGGTCCGTCCGGTGCGGGCAAGTCCACGCTGCTGCGGCTGATCAATCATCTTGAACGCGCTGACAGCGGCTTCGTCACCGTGGGCGGCCAGCTGATCGGTTACCGCCGCGACGGCGACACCCTGTACGAGTTGCCGGAAGGCGAGATCCGCCGTCGCCGCGCGGAAGTCGGCATGGTGTTCCAGGGCTTCAACCTGTTCCCGCACATGACCGCACTGGAGAACATCATCGAAGCGCCCATCGCGGTGCGCGGCATTTCGCGCGCCCAGGCCGAGCAGCAGGCACGCACCCTGCTGGAGCGGGTGGGGCTGGCCGACAAGGCCGATGCTTTCCCGCGCCAGCTGTCTGGCGGCCAGCAGCAGCGTGTGGCCATCGCCCGCGCGCTGGCCCTGCAGCCGAAGGTACTGCTGTTCGACGAGCCGACCTCCGCGTTGGACCCGGAGCTGGTGTCGGAGGTGCTGAGCGTGATCGAGGAACTGGCCAGTTCCGGCACCACGCTGGTGATCGTCACCCACGAACTGGGCTTCGCCCGCCGCGTGGCCGACCACGTGGTGATGATGGACCAGGGCCGGGTGATCGAGCAGGGCACGCCAGACGCGCTGTTTGAACACCCGCGCCAGCAACGCACCGCCGATTTCCTGGCCAAGACCCTGTAACCCCTTTCGAGAACCGCCATGAGCCCAGCATCGCAGCGACGTCCCGCACGCAGCACCCTGTTGATCATCGGTGTGCTGGTCATCGGCATTGCCGGCATCGTCTATTCGCGCGTGCGCCAGGACCCCGACGGTGTGCCCGTTGCGGCGACCTCGCTGGCGGCCAGCAACGCGCAGATACTGAAGGGCACGCCCGATCCGAAGGCGCAGGCGCTGATTCCGGCCGGCTATCGCTTCGTCACCCCGGGCGCGTTCACCATCGCCACCCATCCCGGCCAGCTGCCGTTGGCCGACTACGGTGCCGACAGCAAGGAAGTGGTGGGCGTGGAGCCGGACATCGCAAGATTGATCGCCGATGGCCTGGGCCTGAAGCTGGTGGTGGTGCCGGTGGCCTGGGCCGACTGGCCGCTGGGGCTGGAATCGGGCAAGTACGATGCGGTGCTGTCGAACGTGACGGTCACTGAAGAACGCAAGAAGAAGTTCGATTTCTCCAGCTATCGTTTCGACCTGCTGGGCATCTATACCCGCACCGATGGACCGATCCAGAAGATCGCCACACCGGCCGATGTTGCAGGGCTGAAAGTGGTGGTGGGGGCCAGCACCAACCAGGACCAGATCCTGCGCCAATGGGACAAGCAGAACATCGCCGCAGGCCTGAAACCGGTGGAGTACCAGTACTTCGATGATGCGGTGATCGGGCGGTTGGCAGTGATCACCGGCCGCGCCGACGTGTCGTTCGAGCCGAATGCCACCGGCGCCTATTCGGCGCGTGATGGCAAGGTGCGCCGGGTCGGCCTGTTCCCGGGTGGCTGGCCGGACGCAGCGGCGATTTCGGTGACCACCCGCAAGGGCAGTGGCCTGGCCGATGCGGTGACCCAGGCATTGAACACCCAGATCAGCAGCGGCACCTACGCAAAGGTGCTGGCGCGCTGGAATGTGGCCGAAGAAGCGGTGCCGCAGTCGCAGACCAATCCGCCGGGGTTGCCAGGGTTCTGAAGCAGGCGTGCCAACCAACGGTTGGCACCCACCGGAATGCGAGGCGGGGCATGCCGACCAAGGTCGGCATCTACCGGAGGGCAGCCACCGGAATGCGAGGCGGGGCATGCCGACCAAGGTCGGCCTCTACCGGGGTCAGGGCTGCCAATCGATGTGTTCCAGGCGGGCGCCTCCATTGCCGTGAAAGAAACTGAGCGCGGCGAAGCACGCCTCGATGCCGATGCACCACGCCAGGGGATAGCCATCCACCTGGCCATTGTCGAGCCGGAAATAAGCGTTGCCGGCGCGGTGTTCGTTTCCGCAGGAGTGGAAGCCGCCGTCGCCGGGCTCGCGCAGGTACATCAGCCATGCATGCTCCGCATTGCGCAGCATGCACAGCGATGGACCGTCGGGCACCGATGCCCACAGTTCGAACTGGGGCATGGATGCGGCCAGCGCCAGTGCGCTGGCCAGCTGATCGTCGGTAGCGGCGGCGACAGGGCTGCCATCGAGTACAAGTTCGATCACTTCGGTTCCTGCATCGGCATTACTGCCAACGTGCCTCCAGGGTGCGGAACGGGCCATCGAGCAGCACGCCGTCCTTGTCGAAGTTCCGTACCGATCGCCCATCCACGCGCACGTCCTTGGGCAGGGTACGGCTCGGCCACCATACGCGTACCGGCGTGCCCTTGCGCAGCCCCTTGCCGAGCGAGACCTGCAGAGTTCCATCGCGCTGGCGTGCCTGCATCTGCAGGGTGCCATAGGCGGTGGGCAGGCGGTCCACGGCCAGGCCCTCGCCAGCGACCCACGAAGGGGGCGTACCCGGCAGCAGCGACAACGCGTCGTCGTCCTCGCGCATCAGCATGCCGAACAGGGTGCGGCCGTATTCGGCGCCGATCCAGGTGTGCGGCATGTCGCCCAGGTAGCGCGGGAAGCGCAACCGCGAGTGCACGACCTCGGCCAGCACCTGCCATTCCAGCGGCCTGCGATCGTGCAGCAGGCCCTGCAGCAGCTCGTCGGCCGCTTCGGGCTGGCCCAGGTGCACGTAGCTCAGCACGTTGCGGATTTCATACGGCGTGTAGGCATACAGCGCACCGGGCTGGTTGCGCTTGCGCACATCGTCCAGGTAGCGGGCGAAGGTGGTGCGCAGGGCCTCGGCCGGCAGCACGCTCTGCGCACCGGTGGGATCCAGCGCGATCGATACACCGGTGGGATCGCCATCGCCGAGGTCGGCCGATGACGGAATGAAGTCGATGCCCTTCCATGCCATCGTTGCGCGGATCGAGGCATGCAGTGCGTCATACAGCGCCTTGTACTGTTCGCGCGCCCACGTGGCGGTTTCGTGGTCGCCCAGCGATTCGGCCAACCACGCGCCGTCATGCCAACCCTTCAGGCCCCAGTAGTCGTCCCAGTAGCTGTGGGTGGGTGAGGGATAGCCCTCGTGGCTGATCGACGGCGCAAGGATGCCGGCGAAGCGCTCCGGCGATGGCTGGTCGGCCATGTAGCCCGGCACCAGCGTGCGTTCGCGCAGTTCCTGCAGGAAGCGCAGCGCGGCCTTCACCTTGGGCAGGTAGGCACGCACGCTTTCCGGCCCGCCATCGAGCCGGGCGACGTCGGCAACGAGGGTGACGTACTGGCCCTGGCTGTCGTACTCGATGTCCGAGCCGAAGCCGGTATTGACGCTGCCATCGTCGTTGAGGATGGGCGACACCAGGCCATTGCCGTGCACGCCGTGTTCGCTGTACCAGGCCAGGTAGTCGCGTGCCACTTTGGCTTCGCCCATGCGCAGCAGCACGGCCGAGGTGGCCATGCCATCGCGGATGAAGGAGCGGTTGTAGTTGCGCGGGCCGGGCTGCATGGCCGGGCCGGTCTGGTTGATCAGCATGTAGGCGGCCTGTGCGCGCAGCATGTCCACCAGTGAAGGGTCGGGCAGGCGCAGGCCGACCTGGCCCAGCCGCGCCTGCCAATCGGCGGAGGCGCGGCTGGCCAGCGTGTCGAACGCCTTGTCGCCGTCGCGCGGCAGCGACGCGAGGTTGAGGGCCGGCGCTTCCGGCAGCACGCCATTGGCATCGGCAGTGGCGGTACCGAGCGGGAAGGCCACCACCACCGCGTCGCTGGCACCAGGGGCCAGGGTGACGCGGTAGCTCAACGCCGCCGATGCCAGGCCTGCGGCATCGCTGGACTGCTGTGCGGCAGGCAGTTGTCCGCTGGCGATGGCCGTGGTGATCTCGGTGTCGCCTTCGTTGCCGAAGGGGGCGGTGCCAGCGGCATCCACGGCGCTGAGGGACTGCAGCAGCGTGCGGCCATTGACGCGCACGCTGTTGCCTTCGACGGCCACCTGGCGGATCGGCGACAGGCCACCGTTCTGCCACGGCGGATTCATCTGCATCGGTCGCACTGCGAGGGTCAGCGTGCCTTCGATGGCCGAACTGCCGGTGTTGCGCAGGCGATGGCGCACGAAGGTGACCGGTTGCCCGTCGCGCTCGATGGCAAAGGCTTCGCTGCGCAGTTCCAGCCCGGGCTGCGGTGACCACGTGGCAGACGGCATCGGCTTCCAGCCATCGCGCAGTGCGTGCTGCACCGGTTGTTCGGCGGCACCGGTCGCGCGGCCATCGGCACTGCGCCAGATCGGCTGCACCAGCGGTGCGCCCTTGTAGGCTTCGATGTTGCCGTATTCGTCGAAGATCGATTTCTGCCGGCCCGCATGCACGCCGACCGCGGTCCAGTAGGTCTGCTGCATGTGCAGCGAGGCCGGGAACAACGCGCGCTGCGCGCCACTGGCGGCGATCTGGTAGCGCTTCATCGGCGTCATCACCGCCTTCGGGCCGAGCAGGCGGATGCGTTTGACCTGGGGGGCATCGCCTTCCACGGTCAGCCGCAGTGCCTTGATGTCCAGTGGCGCGTCGGCCGCCAGCCAGCTCTGCTGCCGGTTCGCCGCCTGCGCGTCGCGCGCCAGTTCGTGCCAGCGGCCCTGTGCGTCCTGCGCCTGCAGGCGTGCAGCGCCGTGCACGTTGGCCCAGTCCACTGCCAGCCCGGTACTGGGCTGGGCGCGGGGCAGGGTGATGTCGAGCGTGTGGATGCCGCCTTTGCCTGCGGGGATGGCAACCGTGCCGCCGCCCTGCCACAGCGCAGCGGACTGGGTGGCGTCCAGCCCGGTCACCCGTGCGCTGAGCGCGGTGTCGAGCGGTTCCATTTCGAAGATGGATACGCCCCAGTCAGAGGTGCGCTGCGGGCTGGCCAGACGCAGGTAGCGGGCCTGTCGCGGCGCGAAGTACAGGGTTTCGACGCCACCCAGCGAATCGCCCATGACGTAGGCGCTTTGCCACTGCTTGCCGTCGAGCGAGGTCTGCAGCGAATAGCCTTCGGGGTTGGAGACATCCCAGGTGAGGCGTGCACCGGCCAGCATCGCAGGCTTGCCGAGATCGACCTGGAACCAGTGGCCGGGACTGAACGCGCCGCCGGTCACCGTCTTCGGATCGTTGTCGATCAGGTGGCTGATCGCCATCGCCGGAACCTGCTGCGACGACGCGCTGGCCTGCCATTGCGCGCGCGGTGGCAGGTTCTGTGCGGTGGCGGTGGCGGCCAGTGACAGGCCGAGCAGCAGGGCCGCGGCAAGGCGCCGGTTCGGCAGGCAGGGAGCGGTCCAGCGGTCAGCGCACAACGTCATTGCGAAGGCCTCACATCGGCAGGGCCCGGGAACGGGCGGGCCTACGCTAGCAAGGGATGTAACCGGTTACATGACGCGTCGCAATATTTCCCGGACGGGTCCTGGCACGAGGTTTCATGAATGCGCACAGATACGCTCGCGCAGCCAGCGATGTGCCGGATCGCGATGCACGCGTTCGTGCCAGAGCATCACCATCTCGAACCCGGGCACATCAATGGGCGCCGCAACCGCCTTCAAGGCCGGGTCCTGCGCGACCAGGCGCGAGGGCATCATCGCCACCAGGTCCGTGCGCAGCAGCACGCTGCGCAGGAACAGGAAGTGCGGCACCGACAGCACCACGTTGCGACGCGCGCCTACATGCGCCAACGCGCTGTCGGTGCCGCCATGGAAACCGCCGCCATCCGGTGACACGATCACATGGTCCAGCGCGCAGAACTGCTTGAGCGTCGGCCGCCGCTTCAGTCGTGGATGGTCGCGACGCCCGGCCAGCACGTAGCGTTCCTGGAACAGCGGACGATGGTGCAGCGAGGGAGGCGCGTCGGAGGTGATGTGGAGGGCGAGATCGATCTCGCCGCGTTCGCTCTGCGCCACCATCTGCGCCGGCGCCAGGCTGACCACGGCCAGGCGCGTGCCGGGTGCGCGCACGCGCAGGTCAGCCAATGCCGGCAGGACGATCGTGGTTTCGCCGAAGTCCGACGCCATGATCCGCCAGGTCTGCGTAGCCTGGGCGGGATCGAACGCCTGCATCGGTGCGACCGCACGCTGCAGTGCAGCCAGTGCCTCGGCCAGCGGTTCGCGCAGCGCATCGGCGCGGGCGGTGGCGCGCATGCCGCGCGGCCCCGGCAGCAGCAGCGGATCATCGAACAGGTGGCGCAGGCGCGCCAGCTGCACGCTGACCGTGGGCTGGGCCAGATGCAGGCGTTCGGCCGCGCGGGTGACGTTCTGCTCTTCCAGCAAGGCCTGCAGGGTTACCAGCAGGTTGAGGTCGATGCGACGCAGGGTATTGTCCATGGCAATGCCGGGGATTGCAGGAATTCATTTCAACTATAGCGTGGCGGCACCCAACATGGCTGGCATTCCCTCCCTGGTACCACCATGAACGTTCTGCTTGTCTACGCCCACCCCGAACCCACCTCGCTCAATGGCACCCTGAAGGCCTTCACGGTTGAGCACCTGCAACGCGCCGGCCACACCGTGCAGGTGTCCGACCTGCATGCCATGCAATGGAAGGCGCAGATCGATGCCGACGATCACCCCGGGCGGGATCCTTCGGTGCCGTTCCACGCGTCACTGGATTCGCGCGACGCCTTCAGGACCGGCCGGCAGAGCGCCGACATCGCCGCCGAACAGGAAAAGCTGCGCTGGGCCGATGCGGTCATCCTGCAGTTCCCGCTGTGGTGGTTCTCGATGCCGGCCATCCTGAAGGGTTGGGTGGATCGCGTGTATGCCTATGGTTTTGCCTATGGCGTGGGCGAACACTCCGACCGGCATTGGGGCGACCGCTACGGCGAGGGCGCGATGTCCGGCAAGCGCGCGATGCTGGTGGTAACCACCGGTGGCTGGGAGTCGCATTACGGTCCGCGCGGCATCAATGGGCCAATCGACGATGTGCTGTTCCCGATCCAGCACGGCATCCTGTTCTATCCCGGCTTTGACGTTCTGCCCGCGCATGTGATCTACCGCAGCAGCCGTATCGATGAGGCGTCGTTGCCTGGCGTGCTGGAGGGGCTGGGCGCGCGGCTGGATGGGCTGGCAAGCGATCCGGTGATTGCCTACCGGCGACAGAACGGCGGTGATTATCTGATCCCTGCACTGAGCCTGCGGCCTGAGTTGGCAGAGGGTGAGGCAGGGTTGGGAGTTCACCTCGAACTGTGAGTGGCGCATTCGCCTCTGGAAACGCGACGGAGATTCTGTAGGTTCGGCAATCCAGCGGCGCTCGCGGTAGCCGCCCTTGCTGACTCAGGGAGAGGCAGGTCCTTTGAAGACGGAATTCAACTTCACCCTGAGATACCGCCTGCCCGATACCTCGGGTGATCCTGGCGTCCTCGAACGGCACCTGCTCGATGCTGGATGTGGAGATGCACTGCTGGGCGTAGGGAGCCCGGCAAGGTTGGCGCTTGAATTCTGCCGTGAGGCGAGCAGTGCCGCTGAGGCGATGCGCTCCGCGCTGGGAGACGTCCAGCGTGCCGTACCCGACGCAGAGCTGATCGAAGTCAGTCCCGATCTGGTTGGGCTGACGGATATCGCTGATCTGCTGGGCATGTCACGGCAGAACATGCGCAAGTTGTTGCTCGCGCACCCGCAGACGTTTCCGGCACCGGTGCACGAAGGCAGCGCGTCGATCTGGCATCTGGCCGATATTCTTTCGTGGATGCAGGCGCGCGGCAGCCAGAAGGTCAGCAGCGAGCTGGCGGAGCTCGCTGCTGCGGCGCTGCAGATCAATGTAGCCAAGGAGCAGGAACGGCTGGTTCAGCCTCCCGGCTGAGGGGCGCTGCGCCACAGGCCGTTACAGTTGCACACGCTCCCACCAGCGCGTACCAGCGGTCGGTGATTGCATGTCCAGCGCCTCGCCCATCATCGGCGTGGCCACCGGCACGTTCTTCGCTGCAGCCAATGCGCTGATGCGTTCGAACGGTTGCTGCCACTCGTGCAGGGCCAGGTCGAAGGTGCCGTTGTGGATCGGCAGCAGCCACTTGCCACGCAGGTCCAGGTGCGCCTGCAGGGTCTGTTCGGGCTGCATGTGCACGAACGCCCAGCGTTGATCGTAGGCACCGGTTTCGATCATCGTCAGGTCGAACGGACCGTACTTCTCGCCGATGGCCTTGAAGCCGTCGAAGTAGCCGGTGTCGCCGCTGAAGAAGATGCGGAAGTCGCCGTCCTGGATCACCCACGACGCCCACAGGCTGCGATCGCTGTCACCCAGGCCGCGGCCGGAGAAATGCTGGCCGGGGGTTGCGGTCAGGCGCAGGCCAGCGGCTTCGGTGGACTGCCACCAGTCCAGTTGCTCGACCTTGGCCGCATCCACGCCCCAGGCAATCAGCTGGTCGCCCACGCCCAGCGGTGCGATGAAGCGCGCGGTCTTGCCGGCCAGCTTCATTACCGCCGCGTGGTCGAGGTGGTCGTAGTGATTGTGCGAGAGGATGACGCCGGCGATCGGCGGCAGTTCGTCGATGCTGATCGGCGGCGCATGGAAGCGTGCCGGGCCCATCCATTGCACCGGTGAGGCGCGTTCGGAGAACACCGGATCGGTCAGCCAGTACTGCCCGCGCAGCTTCAGCAGGATCGTCGAATGCCCCAGGCGGAACAGGCTGCGGTCGGGCGCCGCGTCCAGGGTGGCACGGTCCAGCGCCTGCACCGGAATGGGGTGGTCGGGCACGGTGCCCTTGGGCTTGTTGAACAGGAAGGTCCACCAGATCTCCAGGCCATCACGGAAGCCCATTGCCGGTTTCGGCAGGGCATTGCGGAACTTGCCTTCGCGGTACTGCGGCGAATCGGGGAAGTCGGGGAGGGACCAGGATTTGCAGAAGGTATAGGCGGTCACGGCGAGGATTCCGAGCAGGAGGACAAGGAGCAGGCGCTTCATGGGTGACGTCCGCAGGGTACACTGCACAGTGTAGTTTCCGGATTTCAGAAAGTACACTGCTGGGTGTAAAATGGCGGCATCCGTTCAGCTGTCTGGTTCCGCCATGCCCCGTGCCCCGCAACGCCTTACCGATCGCAAACGCGAGGCCATCGTCCGCGCGGCGGTGGAAGAGTTCCGTTCGGCCGGCTACGAGGCGACCAGCATGGACCGCATCGCGGCGGTGGCTGGCGTCTCCAAGCGAACCGTATACAACCACTTCCCGAGCAAGGAAGAACTGTTCGCGCTGATCCTGGAAGAGCTGTGGCAGAGCAGCGTGGCCAGCGTCGAGCTGCCGTACCGCGCCGACCAGCCGCTGGATGTGCAGCTGCTGCAGCTGCTGCGGCAGAAGCTGGACCTGCTGGGTGATGCCAACTTCATCGATCTGGCGCGGGTGGCGATGGCCGAGATCATCCATTCACCCGAGCGCGCGCAGGCGATCGTCTGCCGCATGGGCGAGAAGGAGAGCGGCGTCAGCGCGTGGATCCGTGCAGCCATTGCCGATGGGCGGCTGCGCGAGATCGATCCGGAATTCGCCGGCCATCAGCTGCAGGGGCTGGTGAAGAGCTTCGCGTTCTGGCCGCAGGTGACGATGGGCCAGGCGCCGCTGGCGCAGGCCGAACGCACGCGCGTGGCCGAGTCGGCCGTGGCGATGTTCCTGGGCTTCTACGCGGTGTAAGCCGGCGGCTGCACGTCAGCGCGCGCCCAGCTGCCTGAGATAGGCGCAGAACATATCCGCGACCGCATCGGCATAGACGCGCATCTCGGCGACAGTGCGCGGTTCACTGGAGAATTCGCGACCGGTGGCACCCAGCGTGGTATCGATCAGATCCACCGCCAGCTGGCGCGTGCCCGCCGAGGCCTGCGGCAGCAGCTCGGCCATGAACAGGAGCATCGCTTCGTCGGACTCGCTGCGTGCTTCCTGCGCCTCCGGCGCATCACGGTACAGCGGCGCGGCATCGTTCAACGCGCCACGGGTCTGCGCTTCTTCGCATTCCGACACGATGAAGGCATGCACCAACGTGCGCAGGCGCTGCAGGTGCGGTTGTCGTGTGTCCTGCAGGATGTCGCGCAGCATCGCGCCGGTCTGCTGCCACTCGTCGCGCTGCAGGCGGAACAGAATTGCTGCCTTGTTGGGAAAGTACTGGTACAGCGAGCCGACGCTGACGCCGGCGCGTTCGGCCACCCGCGCGGTTGTGAACCGAGTGGCACCTTCGTGCTTCAAAACCTGAGCAGCGGCTTCCAGGATGGCTGCGACCAGGTCGTTCGATCGTGACTGGCGAGGCTGTTTTCTCGAGGAAATCTGCGGCGGACGACGTTCGGACATGAGGCTTTTCCAATGCGAATAGGCGGAACCGGGGATCGTCCGTATTCTTGATTGCGACGAATTATTCGCATTCTAACCCCGCCAACGAAAGGAACACCCGTCCATGTCCACCCTAATCTCCGCCCCGGTCGCGCCCCTGCTTGCGCGCCTGTTCACCGAAGCCGACAGCGCGCTCAGCCCCGCCTTGACCTCCGTTTCCCCCGAAGAGCGGCAGCGCCTGCTGGGCAGCCGCACCGAATACCGGCGCCTGTATGGCGAGCTGCTGAAGGACCTGTGGCTGCCGGTGTCGCCGGAAACCGGCCGCCTGCTGTACCTGCTGGCGCGCAGCAGTGGCGCGCGCAGCATCGTTGAGTTCGGTACGTCGTTCGGCATCTCCAGCATCCATCTGGCTGCGGCGTTGCGTGACAACGGCGGCGGCCGCCTGATCACCACCGAGTTCGAGCCGGAGAAGGCGCGCCGTGCCGCCGGCCACCTGCGTGAAGCGGGCCTGGACGATCTGGTGGAGATCCGCGTGGGCGATGCGCTGGAGACGCTGGCGGTGGACCTGCCCGATACGATCGATCTGGTGCTGCTCGATGGTGCCAAGGTGCTGTACGACGACGTGCTGGACCTGCTGCAGGAACGCCTGAGTCCGGGCGCACTGGTGGTGGCCGACAATGCCGACGACAGCCCGCGCTACCAGCAGCGCATGCGCTCGGGCAACGCAGGCTATCTGTCGGTACCGTTCGCCGAGGACGTGGAACTGTCGATGCGTCTCGCCTGAAAGGCCCTCATGCCAGCTGCCGGAACTGTTCCGGCGGCAGGGCGTGTGCATACAGATAGCCCTGGCCCACATCCACTCCCAGCGCACGCAGCATCTGTTCCTGTGCCGAGGTCTCAGTGCCTTCGGCGACGACGACGGCACCGCAGCGGTGCGCCACTTCCACGATGAAGCGGACGATGGACTGCGACTTGGCATCGGACAGCGTGGCGATCAGCGCCCGCTCGATCTTGACCTCGGCCACCGACAGTTGTGACAGCAGGATCAGCGTCGAATAACCGGCGCCGAAGTCGTCCAATGACAGGCTCATGCCAGCGGCCAGCAGAACGACGACGTTGGCGTCGACAACGTCGCGCTCGACGATTTCGGTCCATTCGACAATCTCCAGCCGCAGCATCGCGCCGGGTATGCGCTGCTGCTCCAGCAAGGTGCACAGGCGCACGCCGAAGTCCGGTTGGCGCAGCGATTCGGCGGATACATTCACTGCGATCGTCAGCGTGTGCCCGTCATCCCTGYAGTGGCCAAGGAAGGCGGTGGCCGCCTGCAGCGTGGCCCATTCCAGTTCGGCCAGGCGACCGCGGCGGCGCAGCAGCGAAACCACCCGCATCGGTGCAATCAGGTGGCCATCGCCATCGCGCATGCGCAACAGTGCTTCGGCGCCGACCAGGTGGCGGTCCTGCAGGCGGAACTTGGGCTGGTAGTACAGCGGTGCATCGGCGTGCTGCAGCCAGTGGTCCAGCGCGGTCTCGATCAATGCATCCACTTCACTGTCGCGCTGGATCGGATCATCGAAGAACACCACGCCGGACTCGATCGCATTCAAGGCCAGGGTGACGGCGCGGAACGGGATGGAGCTGTCGTCCTGCGTGGGCGGTTGCAGCTCGACCACCGCGCAGCGGAATACCGGGCGGAAGCCCGGCCAGTCATCGCCGATCACCGTGGTCAACCGGTCGGCCAATGCTGGCAGTTCGGTATCCGCGCGGAGATCGGCAAGGCTTGCGTCCAACAGCAGGATCGCCAGCGCGCTGTCACCGAACTGATAGACCTCCATCGTGCCGGTTGGCCTTGCATGCAGCAGGGTGCGATGCACGGCTTCGGCGTTGTGCCGGTTCCACAGGCCGCTGTCATTCAGCGGACCATAGCGCAGCAGCAGGTCCTGCAGGTTGCTCATCTCGGTCACGATCAGGCACGCATTGCCGCGATCTTCGCTGCTGCGCCAGTGACGTTGCAGGCGCTCGTCGAGGGCGCGCAGGTTGGGCAGGCCACTGACCGGATCGATGCGCATCCAGGCATGTTCGCGTTGGCGCTGGGCATCGATCTGCGCATCGTTGTAGATCAGTGCGAATACCGCCGCCAGCACCAGCAGCGATACCGGCAGGGCAAGCAGCCGCTGGGTGGCCAGTTCCAGCAGGGGTAGCTGCGCGCTGCCGATGATCGCCACGCCCAGCGCCAGTCCAAGCAGGGTCACCGCGATGCGCACCCCCCAAGCCTGCAGGATCAACCGCAGCGAGAGCTGGGTGAGCATGCGTGGATACATCCGCCCACGCAGCCAGATGCCTGCGAGCACCTGCAGGGCCGCTTCCAGGCCGGCGGGCAGGAAGTACTGCGTGCCGGAGAACTGATAGCGCGCCAGCAGGCTGGCCAGCAGGCAGGTCACGCCGCCGCGCCAGCCGCCCAGCAGGCCGCTGATCAGCAGGATGTCGATGCCGAGGTTGAGCTTGACCACGCCCTGCGCGTAGCCGGCCACGAACCAGGAATTGAACAGGTAGATCAGGCCAAGAATCGCGCCGATGTAGACGCGGCGCCCCTCGATGGCATGGCCGCCGCGGCGGGTGGTGATCAGGAACACGCCGATCATGCCGATCACCGCAGTGGCCTGCAGCAGGTACAGCGGCAGGCTGGGCAGGGCGCTGTCCAGGATCCGGGTCGAAACCCTTGATAGCGCATCCATAGCCATAGCCGGTCCTGTGTGCGGCCAACTGCCAGTAGACGCAGAGTAAACCACGGCCGCGTGTGCGGCCAAACCGGGGCTGCCAGTGTGTGCTGAGCGCTAGTAACGCGGATCGGCGATCGCAGGCAGCACCAGCTCGCGGACGAAACTGGAGGACGACAGCTGCAGCAGGGCGCGCACCATCGCCACCACGTCGTGCACCGGCACGTACTCGCCATTGCCGCGTGCGGCGGCCTGCTGCAGCGGCACCGACAGTGCATCGTCGGTATTGAGGTAGCCCAGCTGCAGCGTCGTCACGGCCAGCCGCTGCTGGCGGAAGCCCTCGCGCAGGGCATCGGCAATGCCGTTGAGCGCGAACTTGGACGCGCCGAAGGCCACCTCGGGGCGGCCACTGCGTGGCAGCGCCGAGGTCGAGCCGGTCAACACCAGTTGCGGGCGGCGCCCGCCGAGAACGCGGGGCAGCAGCTGCTTGAGCAGCAACAGGGTGGCGGTGATGTTGATGTCCACCAGCTGCGCCAGCGCGCTGTCACTTTCGTTGAGGAAATCGTAGTCGTCACTGAATGCGGTCTCCTCCCAGATGCCGAGATTGTGGATGAGGACATCGAGATCCGGCGGCGCCTGCGCCGCGATGCTGGCCGCTGCTCGTGCTGGCTCGCTCAGGTCTGCTTCTATCCAGTGCAGGTCGACGCCCTCGCTGCAGTCCAGCTGCGTGGGGCGTGTGCGCGATACGCCGATGACGGTATCGCCGGGCCGGCAGAGGCCTTCCACGAAGGCGCGGCCAAGACCTTTGCTGGCGCCGATGACCATGAATTTCATGCGATGTCCTTTGCTGTGGGGTGTCCGATTCGGAGAGAATCCAGGCTGTGACCGGGGCCGGAGCGGTGGGGATGGAAGCAGGATCGAGCGATGGCGGTGTAATGCCCTTGCCGTCGCAGTGGCGCAGCGCGCTGCGCGATGCAGAAATCGAGATGCAGGGCATCGGCGTGTCGCGCGCTGATGTAGCGCGGGTGCGACGTCAGGGGTCGCCGGACGCGTTCCTGAAATCGGAAGTGATTGATGCCTTCAGCGAGCTGGAGGGCGAAATCCTGCGTCTGCGCTGGCTGCGGGCACAGGGACAGCCGGTGCCAACGGTGCTGGATACGGCGGAGGAGGGCGGTCGGCGCTGGCTGCTGATGAGCGCGTTGCCCGGCCATGACCTGGCATCGTCGCCGACGCTGGCGCCCGACCAGGTGGTCGTGCTGCTGGCCGACGCGCTGCGCGCCCTGCATGCGCTGCCGGTTGCCGGTTGTCCGTTCGATCATCGCCTTGCAACGCGCTTGCCGGAGGTCGCTGCGCGCGTTGCCGCAGGGTTGATCGATGCGGATGATTTCGACGATGAACGAATGGGCCAGAGCGCCGAGCAGGTGCATGCCGAGCTGATCGCAACGTGCCCGGCGGATGAGGATCTGGTGGTAGCGCACGGCGATGCATGCCTGCCGAATCTGATGGCGGTCAACGGCCGCTTCAGCGGTTTCATCGATTGTGGCCGGCTGGGTGTGGCTGATCGTTGCCAGGACCTGGCGTTGGCCGCACGCAGCCTGGTCCACAACTATGACGACACCCGCTGGGTTGCGCCCTTGCTGGCCCGCTATGGCATGGGTGCCGATGAACGCCGACTCGCGTTCTACCGCCTGCTGGACGAGTTCTTCTAGGTGCATGCAGGGTCCGCAGTTGCAGCAGGGCGCGGCAGGATCGGCCCTCAACAGCGGTTGAGGTCAAGCGCGGCGCGCTGAACGGCGACTGGCCGACGGCTTGGATTCGGCTTTCAAATGGACGAACGTTCGTTCATTGTTTGCCGCATGAACCGCACCGACCGCAATGAGCAACGCGCTTCGCAGATCCTGCAGGCGGCCCTGCAGTGCTTTCTGTCCAAGGGCTTCCACCAGACCAGCATGCGCGACATCGCGCAGGCGGCCGGGGTGAGCCTGGGCAATCTCTACAACCACTTTCCCGGCAAGGAGGCGCTGATCCTGGCGACGGCCGAGGCCGAACAGGACGAACTGCAGCCGTTGCTGCAGCGGTTGGCGGGATGCAATGGCGAACGTGCGCAGGTGCAGGGGTTCCTGCGGGACTTCCACACCCTGTGCCGGCAGCCGGAATGGGCGCTGTTGAGCGTGGAAGTGCTGGCCGAGAGCGCGCGTAATCCGGCGGTGGCGGCGGCATTCGCTGGCAACCGCGCGCAGTTGCAGCCCAGGCTGGCCGAGGCCCTGCAGGAGGTTGCGCGGCGTGAGCGCCGCCGGCCCGCGCTGTCGGCGACGCTGCAGTCGCAGGTGCTGCTGGATGCGATCGAAAGCGATGCGTTGCGGCAGGGGTTGGGTGAGGCGAGCGATGCCGACGTGCTTGATCCCTCTCTGCTGGCAGCGCTCCTCGGGGCGCGCGCGTGAGCAGTGCCGATCGACGCCTGCACGGTCTGGACCTGGCGCGCTACCTCGCCCTGGCCGGCATGGTGCTGGTCAACTTCCGCCTGGCGATGGCCGTCGAGACCGACGGCGGAGGCTGGCTTGCTGGATTCTTCCACCTGCTGGAAGGCAAGGCTTCGGCGACCTTCGTGACGCTGGCCGGGGTGGGCCTGATGCTGGCCACGCAGCGACTGGCGTGGTGGCAGGCAAGCGTGCAGACCTGGCGGCGGGCCGTGTTCCTGGCCGTGCTCGGCCTGCTCAACCTGACCGTGTTTCCTGCCGATATCCTGCATTACTACGCGGTGTACTTCGCGCTGGCGGTGCTGTGGCTGCGCGCGTCGCCCCGTGTTCTGCTGGGCAGCATGGTGGCTCTGGCTATGGTCGGGTTCTGGGCCTTGCTGCGCTGGGACTACAGCCAGGGCTGGAACTGGCAGACGCTGGCTTACGAGGGGCTGTGGCAATGGCCGGGTGCGATGCGCAACCTGCTGTTCAATGGCTTCCATCCGGTGTTGCCGTGGCTGTGCTTCTTCCTGCTGGGCATGCTGCTGGCGCGGCTGCCGCTGTCGCAACCCCGGGTGCAGCGTGCCTTGCTGCTGCTCGGCCTGCTGCTGATGGGGGCCGGCCAGATGTTGCAGCAGTGGGGTCACGGCACGGTGTGGCAGGTGTGGCTGGCGACACAGCCGATGCCGCCCGGCCCGGCTTATCTGCTGACCGGCGCAGGCGCGGCGTGTGCACTGATCGCGGCATGCCTGTGGCTGGTGCGGCTGCATCCTGGCGATTGGCTGGAACCGTTCACCGCGGCCGGACGGATGACGCTGAGCCTGTACGTGGCGCACATCCTGATCGGCATGGGCGTGCTGGAATCGCTCGGACTGCTTGATGGCAGCGCAAGCCTGTCGTGGGTGCTGATGGCCGCGTTGCTGTTCGTGATGCTGGCGACCGCGGCGGCCTGGTTGTGGTCGTGGCAGTTCGCGCGCGGTCCGTTGGAAGCGGTGATGCGACGCATCGCCGGCTAGTTATTTCGTCGCAGGAGAGGGATGTTGTGACCAGTTTGCCTGTGCGGATGCAGGGCCATCTGCGATAGTAGGTGTCGTCACCAAAGCACGCCTGCATCCATGTCATTCGCTTCGGCGCAGCAGATCGTTGAAGTCCTGCAGCAGTCCTACGACATCAGCGCGACGGCGGTGGTGCCGCGTCCGGTGGGCGCCGACGCCAATGCGTGCGTGTTCCGCATCGATGCCCGCCACGACCATTGGTGGTTGAAGTGCCGCAACTTCCAGGTGGCGCCCGCGGTGTGGGACAGCCTGCATTGGCTGCGTGGCACCTTGGGCATCGAAGAGATTGTTGCGCCGTGGCCAGCATTGACCGGCGGCGCATCGGTGCAGCGCTGGGGCCTGCAGTTCACGTTGTTCCCCTACATCGAAGGGCAGTCGGGCTTCGAGGCACCGCTGAGCCGTGCGCAATGGCGCCAGCTGGGCGAAGTGCTGCGTCGCCTGCATGAGGCCGAGATTCCACCGGCGCTGCGCCAGGCACTGCCGACGCTGCGGCTTGAAACCGCAGCGGTCGACACGGTGGGGACATGGTTGCGCGATCCCTCGACGCTGGCGCAGGCGCAGGATCGGTCCGGCAGTGCGTTCCTGGCGCTGTGGCAGCAGCAGCGGCCGCGCATCGCCGAACTTCACCAGCGTGCCGAAGCGCTGCATCGTCAATTGCAGGATGAAGCACCGGCGTTGCGCTTGTGCCACACCGACCTGCACGCGGGCAACCTGCTGATGGGACAGGACGATGCGCTGCACCTGATTGACTGGGACGGACTGGCACTGGCCCCGCGCGAGCGCGACCTGATGTTTGTCGGCGCCGCGGTAGGTGGTCGCTGGGGGCGCGAGCATCCGCTGGGCTTCGCCGAAGGGTATGGCAGCGACCTGGGCGATCCGCGCTGGATTGCGTGGTATAGGCACTGGCGCATCCTGCAGGACCTGATCGAATTCGAGCAGATGCTGCTGGGCCCCGGCGCGGCGCAGCGCTCGTTGCAGCAGCACCGGCAAGCACTGCATTACCTGGGCGAGCAGTTCGCGCCGGGGAATGTATTCGATGCGGCCGAGCGCGCGTATCGGGTGCTGTAGGGGTTACGGCCGGGCTGCGCCCGGCACCTGCAGAGGCCGAAGCCGAAGCAACAGCAACTGCCGAAGCAACAGCAACCGCCGAAGCAACAGCAACCGCGGGCATTCCGTGGGAGGGCGGGGTGGGTCCGGTTGCGGGGGACGCCGTAAATACGTCCCTGTAGGCTTGGCCGCGGCATCCATGCCGCGGACACCCCCGC